>NZ_JBJEIH010000123.1:3343-19788 GCF_051876855.1 Bifidobacterium sp. | reverse complement strand
AAGCGATCCAGTCCACAACAGGACCAACCACCATCCACCGGCGGCCACGGTCACATCGGAAAACCACGAGTTTCCAATGAACCGACTGCATCATCACTATCACATACCCTCAGCCCAGTCGCCCATGCTGACTGAACCACGGACCAAATCGGAAAACGACACCCGGAACCCAATCCAGTCCACAACAGGACCAACTGCGACGCGCCAGCCAGCCACAATACTCCCGCAAAACCGCAGAATACCAACAATCCCATAAACACACGGAGAACAGCCACCGGCACACCGGCCACACAACCGACCAAATCCGCGAACCAAACCGCGAATCACACCACAACATCGGAACCAGTCCACACCAACACCCACCAACACCGGGCCACCAACCACAGCACCACCGCGAAACCACGGAATACCAATAATCCGCACACACCACGATAATTAATCATTGCCAAGCGAGCCGCTTGAACCACCCGAACCACGGACCAAATCGGATAACGACGCCTGAAACCCGATCCAGTCTGCACCAGCACCGGACTCGGCCGCCAGCGTAACCGGCTGGGCACAGAAGCAGGAGACCCACAACGGTTAACGCAACACCCCCAACAACGTGATGGCCCGAAACACCACCGATGCAGTGTTCCGGGCCATCACGCGTTTGCTAGCAGATAGCTGTCAGCCGTTATTGCCCGCTCTGACCGCTTCCCTGCTGGTTGTCCGTTCCCTGCGACGTCGAGCCCGAGGATGAGGACGTTGACGACGATGCCGACGACGACGCAGACTTGGTGGTCAGCGTAATCGAGGCGCCCTTATCCGCCTGCGTTCCGGCAGTCGGGTTCTGCGCGGTCACCAGATCGGTGTCCTTCGCACCCTGCGTGGAGTTGGACACCGTGAAACCGAGACCTTCGAGCGTGGACTTCGCCGACGCATACGTTGCCCCGACAACCGAGGGGACAGTCACCTGTTCCTTGCCCTTGGACACGTATACGTTGATTGTGGATCCCTGCTCGATTGAGGTGCCAGGCACCGGGTCAAGTCGCGTCACCGCGCCGGAAGGCACCGTATCGGAGTTCTCCTCCTCGACAGACGTGTTGAATCCGCGCTCCTGCAAGGTCTTGAGGACCGTATCCTTCGACTGGCCGACCAGGCCATCAGGCACCTTGGTCATGCCCGAAGAGATGTACAGCAGAATCGTCGTGCCCTTCGACTGCTTGGACCCGGCCGCCGGGCTCGTACGCGTCACATTGTCCTTGGCCACCGTGTCGCTGTCCTCAGTCTGCGTGCTCGCGGCCACCTTGAATCCGGCCGCTTCAAGCGCCGAACGCGCATCATCCTGCGATTTGCCGCTCACATCAGGAACCGTTCCCGTTGACGGTCCGGCCGAGAACCACACTTTGACCGTCGAACCGGCTGCCACCTTCTTGCCGCCCGCCGGGGACTGCTTGGTGAACGTGCCCTTCGGCTCGGTGGAATTCGTATCTGTTTCCACCTTGATCTTCAGCCCCGCCGCCTCAAGCTTCGCCTCAGCGCCCGCTTCGGTGGTGGAGGAGGAGAAGGTCGGGACAGTGACCATCTGCGTTTTCTTGGAATGCGTAAGCGCAAACACGATACCGCAGATTGCGGCAATCGCGACGATGGCACAAACCACGGCGATGATGATGCGCTTCTTCTTGCGCTTCTGTTCCGCCTCACGCTGCTGCGCACGCGTTTCACCATCTCCCGTCTCCACGAAAGGATTCGTGGTCACCGGCATCACCGGATTGGTCTGCGTGGTGACTTGCGGAGGGGTCATCACCTGGGTCGCAGTCTCGCCGCCGCGCGCCACGGGGTTCGCCAAATCGGTCAACTGGTTGAACGTCGCCGCAATCGGCACGCCGCCGTTCATGAAGGTCAGAATGTCGTTCTTGAACTCGGTTGCGGTCGCATACCGGTTCTGGCGGTCCTTCGCCATGGCTTTCGCGCAGATGTTGTCCCACATCTTCGGCAAGCCGGGAATCACTGCGCTCGGGGGAGTCGCAGCCTCGGAGACGTGCTGGTAGGCGATGGCGACCGCGGAATCGCCGGTGAACGGCGGACGGCCGGTCAGCATCTCATACAGCACGCAGCCGGCGGAATACAGGTCGGATCGCATATCGACAGTCTCACCGCGCGCCTGCTCGGGGGAGAGGTACTGCGCGGTGCCGACCACACCCTGCGACTGGGTCATCGTGGCGGCGGAATCGTCCAAGGCGCGCGCGATGCCGAAATCCATGACCTTGACGACACCTTGGTCGGAGATCATGATGTTGCCGGGCTTGATATCGCGGTGGATGATGCCCATGCGATGCGAGTATTCGAGCGCGTTGAGCACCCCAAGCATCACCTGTTCGGCGTCACGCTGGCTGAGTGGGCCGTTGGCTTTGATGATGTCGCGCAGGGTCTGCCCCTTGACGTATTCCATCACCAGATATGGCACCCGCTCGGTCTGCCCGCTGTCGTTGACGATGGTCTCCTCGCCCGAATCGTAGATGTTCACGATGTTCGGGTTGTTCATCTGCGCAACCGAATGGGCCTCACGGCGGAACCTCGTGAGGAAGATCTCGTCATTGGCGAGGTCGGAGCGCATGATTTTGATGGCGACGGTACGTCCCAGACGCTTGTCGAGCGCCACACGCACCTCCGCCATGCCGCCCCGGCCAACGAGCTGACCGAGCTGATATCGGCCGTTCGCCAACGAAGTGGGTACACTGCTGCTCATTGCTGCTCCTTCCATTGCGGGCGGAATGTCGAACTCACTGTCCGCGGCTCCGCAGTCCCGCTAATGAATACTTGTTTCGGCTGCTGTCCGTCCGGCATACCTGCCGTGGCCGCCGCGCCGACATGCGGCGTACTGCTCACCCTTCGGGGCAGACGCCCGTGGGACGGCACGATGGTCGTGTCGTCGCTCAGTTTGGTTTCCTGGTCCATCAGCCGCCGATCAATACGTGACAGCGTGCGCGACACCACGAGAGCGTCTTTCGGACGATCCCGCGGATCCTTGGCCAGCATGGACATCACAAATTGCCGCAATTGCAAATCAACCGTGTCAGGCAACGGCGGAACAGCCTCGTTCACATGGGCTGCCGCGATATCGACCGGGGTCGCTCCGGTAAACGGGCGATGCCCGCACAGCCCCTCGTACGCCACGACTCCCAGCGAATAAATGTCCGACTGGGCTGTCGCCTGCTTACCCTGTGCCTGCTCGGGGGAAATGTATTGCGCTGTACCGACCACCATGCCATCTTGGGTGATTTGTTCCTGATTTGTGGAGTACGACACGCCGAAATCCGTGATTTTCACTTCTCCATCATCGGAAACCATGATGTTCGCCGGTTTGACATCGCGGTGAATCACGCCATGCGAATGGGCCACAAACAGTCCACGCGCCACCTGAATCAGAATCGGCAGCAACTCGGTGGGGTCCATCGCGCCTTTTTCGTGATAGATATCCGCTAAGGATTTGCTCGGCACGTATTCCATGACGAGGAAGCCGATGCCATCATGCTCGTAGTATTCGAACAGCGCGGCGATATTGGGATGAGCGAGGTTCGCGGAATTATGGGCCTCGGCACGCAAACGACGCAGCTTCGCCTCACTGTTGGCCGCGTCGCTGCGCAGCGCCTTGATGGCGACAGGGCGCCCAAGCTGGATATCGTAGCCCTTCCAGACTTCGCCCATACCACCTTGCGCAAGTCTGCGGTCCAAGCGATAGCGGCGATGAATCAGCTGTCCTTCAATCAGTTTCACTGCTTCAACGCCTCCTCTATCACCTGCTTCATAATCGGCCCGGCAGCGGTAACACCGAATGTATTGACATTATGTACCACAACAGCGACCGCGATCTGCGGGTTGTCTGCGGGAGCGAAGCCCATCACCCATGCGTCGGTCGATTGGTTGCCCGCGCCGATCTGCGCGGTGCCGGTTTTCGCCGCCACTTTGACGCCGTCGATGGCGAGCGTCGGGCTTTCCTTGGTGACCACGTCCTCCATCATGCCGGTCAGCGCGGAAGCGGTGTTCGAGCTCATCGCCTGGGACATGACCGTGGGGCTGGTTTCCGAAATCGTCGACAAATCGCTTGCGCGCACCCGGTCAACGAGTGTCGGCTGCATCAGCGTGCCGCCGTTGGCGATGGCCGCGGCGATCATCGCGTTCTGCAGCGGGGTTTCGAGCGTATCACCCTGGCCGATGGACGCGAGAGCGAGCTTGTCCGAAGGCAGATTCGACGGGAAGGTGGAGGCGACCGCCTTCATCGGGCTGCCGGTGGAAGCGGAACCATCCACGGTGATCGACTGGCCGAATCCGAGCTTTTTCGCCTGTTCGGCAATCGCATTCTCGCCGAGTGCGACACCCAGCTGGGCGAACGCGGTGTTCGACGAATAGGCGAGGGCGTCGGACAGCGAAATCTGCCCGTTGGTGCCGTTCGCCGCCGGGGTGGCGTTCGTCAGCTGGGTCGCCGTGTTCGGCAGCGTGTAGGCGCTGCCGGCGGGAATCTGGGTATCGGCCTGGTATTTGCCACTTTCTAACGCCGCCGCCGCGACAACCGTCTTGAACGTGGACCCGGGCGGATACAGTTCCGAAATCGTGCGGTTGAGCATTGGATTAGTCGAGTTCGATGTCAGCTGAGCGTAAGCGTTGTTGACTTTCGCCGTATCATGCTGTGCAAGCACATTCGGGTCGTAGCTGGGCGTGCTCACCATCGCGACGATTCTGCCGGTCTTCGGTACGATGGCGACAACCGCGCCGTCATAGCCTTGGCTGGAGAGCGCCTGATAGGCGGCATCCTGAAGTTTCGTGCTGATGGACGTTTCGATGGATGCGCCCTTGTTTTCGGTTCCGGTAAGCAGCGCCTTGAATTTCTGTACCGCCAGCGCGTTTGACGTACCGCTGAGCAACGCGGCTCTCGACGCTTCGATGCCGCGGTCGGCGTTCTGGCTGATGGAGAAGAAGCCAGTGACGGGCGCGTATTCCTCACCACTCGAGTAGGAGCGCTGGTAGGAGAACGCATCGTTCGAAGGGTCGGACTTCGCGAGGACGGTACCGTCGGATGCGAGAATCGACCCTCGCGGGGCGCCGAACTGGTAGTACAGCGCGCGACGGTTACGCGGGTCGGAATTCAGTTCGTTCGCGCGGAATGCGGTGAATACCGTGGTGGAGCACCCCAGAATCACGAACAATATGACGACAATGGTGAAAATCTGCCTGAGGCTCTTGTTCATCGGGCTCCTCCTTTCACCGTTCGCGGCGTGGATTGCGGCGGCGCCGGGGGAGTCGGGGGAGTGCCGGCGTTCCCGTCTTGTGCGGCCTGGTTCTGCGCGTCATCGACCTGTTCTGCCTGAGCCCCGCGCGTCGGCCAATGGCTGGTCGTCGTTGCCGGAGAATCATCATCGGCGAAATCACGCCAATCTGCCCAATCACCCTGTTCATCGTGATTGTCTTGCTCTTCGGCATCATACAGCCCTTCCGACTGCGATGCGTCGTCAACCATGATGGTCGGGGCATCCTCGATTTGGGTTGCCTGTTCGGCGTCTTCTGCGTCTTCGGCGTGGGCCGCATGGGCCGCATGGCTTGCGTGAGCACCGTGCCGAGGCTGATTTTCATCGTCCTTGGCGGCCTGCGCGGCTGATTTGGCACGTTCCTTGAGCTCATGGTCGCGCAGCACGGCCAGAGCCTCATACTGGAAGGTGTCGGAAGTCAGCTCGGGTTCGGGCTTGTTCGCGGCATTCGAAATGATCAGCAGCAAGGTGATCAGAATGTAATTCGCAATCAGCGAGGAACCGCCGGCGGCCATGAACGGCATGGTCAGACCGGTCAGCGGAATCACCAATGTAATACCGCCCACGACGGTGAACACCTGCACGGCCATCGTGAACACCAGTCCTGAGGCAAGCAGCTTGCCGAATCCATCCTTGATTTTCATCGCGGTAATCAAACCGGAGGCGATGATCACCAGATACAGGGCGAGCACGGCCAGCAAACCGGTCAAACCAAGTTCCTCGCCCACGGACGAGTAGATGAAATCGGAATTCGCCAGTGGCGTCAGACTCGGATGCCCTTGCCCGAGCCCGGTGCCCATTAAACCGCCGGACGCAAGGCCAAACAGGCCAGTCACCAACTGCTCGGAGCCGCCCTGGCGGTTATACACCTTAGCGTCGAAGGGGTGCAGCCAGGCGTCGATACGGTTGTCCACATGCGCGAACATGCGGCTGGCGATGACCGCACCCGCCGCGAATGCGAGAATGCCAATGACGATCCAGCTCTTCCGTCCGGTCGCCACATACAGCATGCACACGAACATCGCGAAGAACATGAGCGACGTACCCAAATCACGCTGAATCACGAGCACGCCCATCGACATGGCCCAGACCACTACGATCGGACCTAAATCCTTGATGCGCGGCAGTTGCAGACCCAGCACCTTCTTGCCGCCGACAGCGAGCTGGTCACGGTGGTCGAACAGGTACGCGGCGAAGAAGAACGCAATGAACAGCTTGGCGAATTCACCCGGCTGCAATGAATACGAGCCGATGCCAATCCAGATCCGGGCGCCGCCGATCGTCTTGCCCAGACCCGGAATCATCGGGGACAGCAACAGTACGATGCCGGCCACCATGCTCACGTACGAGAACCGCCTGAGCACGCGATAATCACGCAGGCAGACCACAAGAATGCAGCACAGCACCAACGCCAAGCACAGCCAAATCAACTGTCTCGTGCCGACATGCGTGCCTTTCTGCTGGTCGATGCGAGAAATGAGCGTGATGCCGATGCCTGTCAGCAGCAGCACGCACGGCAGAATCGACTGGCTGGCGTACGGCTGGAATTTCAGCAACAGCGACCACAAGATGATGAATAGCACCGCGACAACGCCCAGCAGCATCATGTATTCGCTTGGGAACGACCCAACGGTGCGTTCAAACATCTGGAAGAAGCCGATGAAGCTGACCGCCATCGCGAACAGCATCAACGACATCTGGCGCAGACGAGTGACGATCATCCAATCACCGCCCATGCATCGGCGGACCATACGGCCGCGCCTGATATGGGGACCAGGGGAACGCGCACCGCAGCCGGGCTGGATGCGGCGGACGGGCTTGCCGATCCGCTTGCCGAGGGGCTGGCGGAAGAGCTGGCCGAGGGGCTCGCCGACTTGGAATCGTTGGAATCCGTAGACCCCTTGTTGTTTGCCTGCTCGGTCGCCTTGAAGTTCTTCATCTCCTGCTCAATCAGCTTGACATGGCTGCGTGCCTCGTCCAAACTGTCCACGGCGATTCCGTCATGTAGCTGATCGCGCCAAGACTGCGGCAGGGACGACACCTTGATGTCGGTGTCCTGGATGGCGTGGGACAGCTCAACGCCGAACACATTCGTCGGAACGCCCTGATAAATCGACACGACGCCGTCATGCTCGCCGATGTAATACTTGGTCTGGCTCCACCGGTAGCCGGCGAAAGCCAAACCGACCAACGCGGCGACGATTACGACGACACCGATGACAATACCAAGACGTGACAGATGGACGCGCTTGCGGTGCGCCCGCTTCTGCTGCGCCTGCTCGCGCTGGATGGCCTTCGCCACCTCCGGATCGTTGGGATCGGCGGATATACGGCCGTCGCGCTTCTTGACGACGGGGATTTCACCGGTATCGGTATTGGGAATCTCGCCGTTTTCCTCACGCACCTGCGAAGGCTGTGCGACACGGGATTTCGGGCCTTGCTCCTCTTCCTTAGGCGCCTTGTCTTTTCCTGCGTGCACCGCGCCTTGGACCAGCGCCGCCGCACGCTGCGCCGGCGAGCTCTTGCCTGCTCGCAGAACCGGAGCCGAAGCGACCGGCTTATGCATGATATCGGCAATCGTTTCGAGGCTGGCACTTGCCGCTCCGCCAATCAACGGGGTCTGATGCGGCAAATCGAAGGCGTCGGCGTCAAGAGCGAGCGTGGCATCACCGATCACCGCAGTCACGTTATCTGTGCTGCCGGCCTTCAATGCCATGGATACCAAGCGCTGCGCGCATTCCTCCTGATCGGAGACCGTGCTGAGCATTTCTTCGATAGTCGAATCCTCGAGCACGCCACACAAGCCGTCCGAGCACAAGAGCCAGCGGTCGGCCGGATGCGCCTCGCAGATGGCGATATCCGGGTGGGGGTCGATGTCAAAATCGCCGAGCACACGCATCACGACGTTGCGCTGCGGATGATTGCGCGCCTCGGCTGGACTGATGCGGCCGGTGTCGATCAGATGCTGTACGTAGCTGTGATCGGTGGTCATACGCGACAGTTTCCCGTCGCGAAGCAGATACGCGCGGGAATCACCGATATGCGTCAGCACCCAGTACCCGGAGACCAAAGCGACAGCGACCACCGTCGTACCCATGCCGGCGAGCTTACGTTCATGCTTCGCTTTGCCAACAATCGCATCATGCGCAGCCATCACGGAGGTTTCCATCATCTGCGCCACAGCTTCCACACTGCTTTGCTCGTCATCCTGTTCGATATGGGCAAGCGAACGAATGGCGATGGTGGACGCGGTATCGCCGCCGGCATGGCCTCCCATGCCGTCGCACATGGCGATCAGGCGTTCCCCGGCGAAGGAGGAATCCTGGTTATTGCTGCGAACCGTACCGACATCGGAAACGGTGGTCGAATAAAGGAACAACGTCTGCTTGGCTGCATTCGGCATCAGGCATCACCTCAGCTCGAACGTCGTGGCGCCGATACGGACAGGGACGCGAGCGGGCAACACCGTCGGAGCGCTGATACGGCGCTGATTGACCACCGTACCGTTCGTGGAGCCAAGATCCTCAATCACCCACGAGCCGGCTGTGGGATCAAGATAGACACGGGCGTGATGCGAGGACACGAATTCGTCATCAAGCACGACAGTATTGGACGCCGCACGGCCGAGGGTGATCGGCGCGTTCCCCAGAGGAACGGAACTTCCGGCGAGCGGGCCGTCTATGACGACCAGCAAGGTCGGCTGGGCGGATTGACGCGGCGTTGGCGCGGATGATCTGCCCGCAGGCGGCGCTGCGGGTGTGGGACTCTTCGACGCCTTGCGCGCTTTACGATCACGGCGACGACGCGACAATGATTTGTGGGGACTGAACGTCTCGATGTCACGACGCAAGGAACGTACGACAAGCCAGAGAAACACCCACAACAGGATGAGATACCCGTACTTGAGGATTGCGAAGGTAAGTTCGGTGGGCATAACGAAACTCGCTCTCAGGCTGGGTCAGTCCTGATCCTGCGACGAAGCCCAATACAGGATGCGGGTGCGGCCGATGGTAATGGTGTTGCCGTCAAGCAACGTGGCCGCGGGAATCTGATGCCCTTCGACGAATGTGCCGTTCGTCGAGCCGAGATCGCGTGCGATCACGCCGTTATCGGTGATGTCGATTTCAAGATGCTTGCGAGAGATGCCTGGGTCGTCAATGACGATGTCGCAGCCGGAACCACGGCCAATCACCGTCTTCGGCTTGGTCAGCAGATACTGGCTGCCGTTGATTTCGAGCATCGGGCTGTCCTGCGACTGGTTGTCGGTTGTGACGGGTACTGCGTTGCCCTGCACGGATTCCGAACTCAGCTTGAAGTTGCCTTTGCTGAGGTCAAGATCCTCTTCGAAAATCACCACAACTGGACCGACAAAAGCATAATTCTGGCTCTTGGCGTACTGGGTGAGATTATCCGCAAGCTCATTGGCAAGCGCCTCGCTGCCCCACTGTTCAATCCGATCGAAATCAGGGGTGCTCAGCTTAAAACGGTACTCATTCGGGGCCACCGTGCGATCGCGGCCGACCGGCATGGCTTCAGCGTCGATCTCACGCTCGAGGGCGCTTGACAGGTCGACGGGCTGCAGGTCCTTGGACCCGAACTTCGAAAACACACCGTTGACGGCGCCTTCCACGCTCTTTTCAAAACGGTCGAGAACGCTCATAGTGATCCCTTTCTATATCCTCGTCCATCCTACGCTGTGTCGCCACCACGACCAAAATCGGACGCCAATACTTGCAATTTCTTCATTCAATGGTGCGCGGATGGTGATGCCGCCCAGAAAGCGGGCAGGAATTACGCTCACGGGAATTTGTGGGAAGGACCGGGCGAGGTGGGATTGGGAGGTGGGGTGGGGTTTGGGGGAAGGGTTGAGGGCGGGGTGAGGAAGGGGTGAGAGAGATGGGTTGAGGTGGGGTGTTGGGGAGGGTTGAGAGAGGTGGGTTGAGGTGGGGTGCTGGGGAGGGTTGAGAGAGGTGGGATTTGAAAGAGGTGGGTTGAATTGAGTTGGGAGGGCTTGGTGTTGGGGGAGACAGGGTTTGAGGAGGTGGGTTGGGTTGAGAGGGGATTGGAAGAGATGGGTTGAGGCGGGAGGAGTGAGGTTCGGGGAGGCGGGGTTGAGGTGAGGTGAGGGTTGGGGTGGAAGAGGTGGGTTGGGAGAGATGGATCGGGAGAGATGGGAGAGATGAAAGTAGTTCACCAGGCTTACCGGGGTGGCATATTTGATCATTGCGTTCACGGGGCGGGGAAGGGAGCCGGGATTGTGAGAGGATTCTTCAGGCCATCAGGAGAAGGGCGGAATTGTTGAGGGAACCGGGCGCCCCGGCACCGAATCGGGAATCACACGCCGAAATCGGAACCAGTCCGAGCAGGAGCAGGACTGCACCCGGCCACCACCCATGACAACACCGAAAACCTTGGAATTCCAACGTTCAGGCCACATCACAACAATCAACCATTGCCGGCCCCACGGCCTGAATCCACCAAACCATGGACCAAATCAGAGAACAAGACCCCAAAACCGATCCAGTCCACAATTGCACCAACCTTCACGACCCCACCCACAACAGCCACATCACAAAACCGTGGAATATCAACAATCCATCCGCACCGGACATCAAACTGCAAGCCCGTAACCCGCCAACCTGTCCGAATCCATGGACCAAATCGGAGAACACGGGACGAAATCGGAACCAGTCCGAGCAGGAGCAGGACTGCACCCGGCCACCACTCATGACAACACCGAAAACCTTGGAATTCCAACGTTCAGGCCACATCACAACAATCAACCATTGCCGGCCCCACGGCCTGAATCCACCAAACCATGGACCAAATCAGAGAACAAGACCCCAAAACCGATCCAGTCCACAATTGCACCAACCTTCACGACCCCACCCACAACAGCCACATCACAAAACCGTGGAATATCAACAATCCATCCGCACCGGACATCAAACTGCAAGCCCGTAACCCGCCAACCTGTCCGAATCCATGGACCAAATCGGAGAACACGGGACGAAATCGGAACCGGCCCTCAACAGCGACGGACTATATTCGGCCTTCGATCGCGGCGCCAACACGAAACCGCGGAACCCCAAGGACTCACCGTCGCCTCGAAGACTGGCCGGCGGCGTACCAGACACGCATCCGCCCGAACCCGCGGACCAAACCGGAGAACGAGAGCCGAAAACCAATCCAGTCCACGCCAACACCGCCCGACAACAGACCCTCAGCCACAGCACCACCATAAAACCGCAGAACACCAACAATCCACCAGCACCACGAAAACCAGCCACCGGCACACCAGCCATCCGACAACCCAAACCCGCGGACCAAACCGGAAATCGCACGACGAAAACGGAACCAGACCACGTTCGCTTCCGCAGACACCCGGACACTCGCCACGACACCACCGCAAACCCGCAGAATCCCCTGATTTACTTGCACCACGGCAATCAACCACCACCAGAACGACCTACCGAGCAAGCCGGATAACGGACTGAATCGGAAAACGAAACGCGAAACCGCCCCCGGTCCACACCTGCATCGGCCATCACGCACCCAGCAACCGCGACCACACCGCAAAACCACAATTCAATGAACACAAACAATGTGAGGGCGAGGCAGAAGGCTGAGGCTGCAGGCGGGGATGTGCGCGGCATGCGGTTGTGTGAGCGAGTCCTCACACCGACACACCCGCAGACGGCCAATCCGCAGGGCTGAACATCCTCCAATCCCCACGGTGTGAGCGAATCCTCGCACAGGAGACATCAAACGCCAGAACATTGATGGTCCGAGCCATCGCACTGCCCGGCGCACTGCCCGGCGTGTGAGCCAATCCTCACATTGACACACCAGAGGGCGACGATTTCGCGAATCCATACGGCCTGCCGCCCCACCATGTGAGCCAAACCTCACACAACCACATCCACAGGCGGTCAAACGCCCAGTCCAGACCACCTCGGCAGTCATTGTGTGAGCGAATCCTCACACCGACACACCCGCAGACGGCCAATCCGCAGGGCTGAACACCCTCCAATCCCCATCGTGTGAGCCAATCCTCACACAGGAGGCATCAGACGCCAGCAAACCGACAGTTAGAGCCATCGCACTGCCCGGCGTGTGAGCGAATCCTCACACAACCACAGTCGAGGACAGCCAACCAGCAGATATCAGCCATCACCAGCGCTACCGTGTGAGCCAATCCTCACACGATGCCACCGCCCAAGCCGAAGCACCACATTCACACTCCCAATCCCACCCGCTTCCGACAACCGGACGCCTTCCTCGCAAGTCCGCACCAGAGTAGGCTGAAAGCATGAGTGAACTTCATACGCCCGCAGTCCGCCCCGCTGGCGACGACTCGGCCACCACGGCCACGCAAGGCATCCCCGTCAACACAACATCTGCCGCATCAGGCATCTCAGACTCCCAGCCCACCGCTCAATCCGCCATCGAACAGTTCCCGGAGCACAAAGCCCGCACCCTGCGGTTCACTTGCGGGGCACCGCGTTCGGCGACCGTGATCGGAGACGGTTCCCGGGCGTTGTTCCTGCGCTCCGACGGCCCGGAGGACACCGTCACATCCCTGTGGCTGAGCACATTCGACACCGCCGCCGGCACGCACGAGGAAATCATGCTCGCCGACCCGCGCGAATTGCTCCCCAACACCGACGCTGAAGAGGTTCCCGCCGCGGAACGGGCCCGCCGCGAGCGCGCACGCGAAGGCGGCCAAGGCATCGTGTCATATTCGGTCGATGCGGCAGGCGACCGCGTGGTCTTCACCATCAACGGTCAGCTGTTCCTCACCCAGATCGACGATGACGGCTGCGGGGCGCGCACACGGCAGCTTGCTGTTGACGCTCTGTCTGCGACGCCGGACGCTGACGACACCCCGCACATCGATGACGCCCACGCCCATCACACCTGCGCTGACGAGGATGACACCTTCGACACCGCAGACGACACCGATCCGAACGACTTGCTGCCGGTGCTCAACCCCCGCATCAGCCCGGACGGCCGCCATGTGCTGTACACCACCGGCGAGCATCTGGTCATGGTGGATATCGCGGATTGGCCGCAATCCAACGAATCCGAATCCGAATCCGGAGAATCCGGATCCGGAGAATCCGGCGCGCCCAACACGCCCGACAGCCCCGCCATCACACCGCTTCACGACGGCATCCGCGCAATCTGGGGCGTCCACAACGGCCCCGACCCCGCGGAACACACGTGGAGCATCGGCCTCGCAGAATTCGCCGCCGGCGAGGAAATGAACCGGTATGACGGATTCTGGTGGTCGCCCGACTCCAACGCCGTCATCTTCGAAACCTTCGACAGCTCCGCGGAACCGACTTGGTATATCAGCGATCCCGCAAATCCCGACCACAACGCGACCTCACGTCGTTATCCACAAGCTCTGACCCGCAACGCGGACGTCTTCCTCACCCTTGTCGACCTTGAATTCGACGGGCACGGCCACTACAGCGGCATGGACGCCCGGCGCATCGCGTGGGACCGCAAGGCGTACGAGTATCTCGCCGTCGTGCGGTGGATGGCAGGGCATCGTCCGCTGCTGCTCGTGCAGAACCGGCTGCAGAACCACGATCAGGTACTCCAAGTCGAACACAACGGCACCACCACCGTGCTCGAAGAACACACGAACCCCCAGTGGCTCGATCTGATCGCTGGAACGCCGGCATTCACCCCGGACGGGCGCCTGATATGCGCGTTCAACGACATGGATACGGACACTAACCGTCTCACCGTCGGCGGCTTGGCGTTCACTCCGGTCGGCTGGCAGGTGCGCACGGTTCTGGACGTCGGCGACACCGACGTGCTCGCCGTCGTGCAACGTACACCCGATAATCCGCAGGCCACCGACGTTCCGGACGCGTGGGCCGACCAGGCGGACGAACACGACGCCCGCAGCTTCGACGTGGTGCGTCTTGGCTATGACGGCTCAATCACGCCGGTCACCATGTCGCCAGGCGTGTGGACCGCATCCCGCGCCGGACGCGGAATCGTCGTATCCGGCAGGGATATGGATCATGCGAAATCGCAGATGGTCCATCTTTTCGCGCTCGACGCCGACGGCGACCCCACGACCGCGGACCGGTTCCCCACACTTGACAACCATCTGCGCGCCGACATCGCCAATCATGCTCAAACACCAGGATTCACGCCGAATACACGGTTTGTCAGATTGGGCGAGCACCGGCTGTATACCGCCATCACCCGGCCGAGCATCGATAGCCCGTACGCAGGCGCACAACGACTGCCCGTCCTACTCAAACCGTACGGCGGCCCAGGCCATCAGGAAGTCACACTCAGCCAAGCAGCGTACTGGGATGCTCAATGGTGGGCGGACCAAGGTTTCCTGGTCGTCACCGCCGACGGGCGCGGCACAACCGGCCGTGGACCGCGATGGGATCGCGAAATCTTCCACGACATGAAGCGCGTCACACTCGCCGACCAAGTCGAAGCCGTACGCGCCTTGCAGGAGGCGGCCCCGGAAGCGGACACTGACCGTGTCGCGATGATCGGCTGGTCGTATGGCGGATTCCTGTCCGCGCTCGCCGTGCTTGACGCGCCGCAAATCGTGCAGGCTGCGTGCGCCGGCGCCCCGCCCACCGACTGGACCCTGTACGACACGCATTACACCGAACGGTATCTCGGCCTCGACCCGGAAACCTACCGGTCCAACAGCATCATCGAGGACGCGCCCGGGCTGAGCCGTCCACTCATGCTGATCCACGGGTTCGCAGATGACAACGTGAGCATCGCCAACTCGCTGCGCCTGTCGCAAGCCCTGATGGCCGCCGGCAAGCCGCACACCTTCCTGCCGCTCACCGGCATCACCCACATGACCAACGACCCGACAGTCGCGCGTAACCTGCTCATTTTGCAGCGCGACTTCCTGATGCAGTCGCTGGGCATGGCACCGCGGGCATAGCGAGCATAGCGGGGACAACAGGGCAGCAGGGACAGCAGCAATCACAACACCAACGCGCTGATGAAGCCGGGGTATTGGTCATTTGGGAGGCGAATGGCCAATACGCCGGCGACCCCGCTTCGACTACAGTAGGTGGCATGACCATTCCGCTCATTGACGAAAGCCATTACCAGGCGCAGATGGATACCGTCGTCATGCCCGCACTCAGGCAGTGCAGCACCG
Organism: Bifidobacterium sp.; assembly: GCF_051876855.1. Classification (GTDB taxonomy): domain Bacteria; phylum Actinomycetota; class Actinomycetes; order Actinomycetales; family Bifidobacteriaceae; genus Bifidobacterium. The sequence continues at coordinate 4,332 of NZ_JBJEIH010000123.1, read as the reverse complement.
AAGGATGGATGGACCCCGCGCAGGCGCCCGGGCTAGACAAACCGGCGAAAGAAGGCAAACTCCATTACGTTTGCTACGACGCCAAGGAATTCGACAAGCTCAATATCGAAGGCGCCACGGCGATGTTCAACGGGGCGATCGTCATATCACACGGTTTCACTGAATTCGCGACGAAATACAGCGAAATGATCTGGTATTTCCTGCTCGCCGGATATTCCGTGTGTTTCTTGGAACACCGCGGACACGGCCGTTCCGTACGCGATATCGATAATCCGTCCCTGGTATGGATTGACGATTGGCATCGATACGTCGCCGACCTCAACAAATTCGCTTTCGAAGTAGGCCGGGAATACGCGGGCGGACGACCGCTGTTCCTGTACAGCCATTCGATGGGCGGCGGTATCGGCGCCGCGCTGCTGGAAACATACCCCGACACCTTCGACCGGGCTGTCCTGTCCAGCCCAATGATCGCCCCGCAGACGGGAATGCCGAATTGGATCGCGTATCTGCTCTCAAGCCTGATGTGCATACTCGGAATGGACAAGCATATCGTGTTCGGACAGAACGAGTTCACCCCCGAACTTGATATGAATGATTATCCGGGGGCGTGCGAGGCGCGGGTGCGCTGGTATCAGCAGCAGCGAATCGACGACCCGCACAACCAGACGTATGCGGCGACCTTCGAATGGGTGCGACAGTCGTTGAAACTGTCGCGTGCCGTGCAGAAACCGCAGGCGTGCGCGAATATCGACACCCCGCTGCTCCTGTTCCAAGCGGGACACGACCAGTGGGTGCTTAACGAAGCGCAGAACCGGTTCATCCATTGGGTGCGCAACGCCGGGGGAAATGCCGAACTCGTGCGCTTTCCCAGCTCACTGCATGAGATCTTCAGCATGCCGAATGAGATTCTTGGGGCCTATCTTGAGCGGATTCTCGCGTTCTATGCGGATGTGGACGAGCTCGCCCATGATTGATGTGCCGGGGTTCCG
>NZ_JBJEIH010000123.1:0-3243 GCF_051876855.1 Bifidobacterium sp. | reverse complement strand
TGCAACACCCCAATCACACAGCAGAAGGAAAGCCGTCCAATCACGCCGGAACGGCTTGGTATCTCACTGCCGTGCAACACCACAGTCACACAGCAAGCAGAAAGCCACCCGGCAGAATCGAGAAGGGTCGGTATCTGTCTGCCATGCAACACCACAGTCGCACAGCAGAGAGATAGGGCAGTTGGCAATCGATCAAACAATCAAACAATCAATCAGCCGCCAACCAACAACCCGACCAACCAGGCAGTCACTCACTCGTCGTCGCTGCTGTCGAGAATCGACTTGAAGGGCGCGTCCGGCAGGAAGCCGTCGTATGAATGCCAACGACGTTCCAATTCCTTGTTCACCTCATCATGCTCGCGTTGGCCGCGTTTCGCGTATTCACGCAACTCATTCGGACCCATCATCTTCACATCTGCCATGTCTTCCATGCTAGCCGCCGCAATACCGACACAACCACCGCCGACAGCGAACACGGCGAGCGCCACAATCACGGCGAGCGGGCGAACCGGCAGTGAAACGACGCTCGACCGCCCAGCACCCCGGGATTTCAGCTGCGTCCGGAACTCACCCACACCCGAAACTTCACAGCCACACCAGGAACTCACCCGCACCAGGATTTCAATCCGCAGACACCCGACCCGCAACACCGACGACCGGACGGTCACAACGCCTTGCGACTTGAACCTGCAAGCACTCAGAACACAACACCCGGACCACAACCCTCAGACCGCAACCACTCAGAACACGTATTCTTGCAGTCTGCGGATCGCTTCGCGCACACGGCTTTCCGGCAGCGCCACGTTCATGCGGATGGAGTCCGGCATGCCGAACATCACACCGTCCTGCCAAGCGACGCCCACATCCCAGCCGCGCTTCTCAAGCTCCCCGATGGTCACGCCGTGCTCCCGACACCAGCGCGAGCAGTCCAGATACAGCATGTACGTACCTTCCGGCCGGGCGAGTTCCACGCCATCCACCGACGACAGGTAATCGAACATGAGCCCCACGTTGCGCGACAACACGGCAAGCAGCTCGTCAAGCCACTGGCGGCCTTCCCGCGTATAGGCGCCGACCAGCGTGTGCATGGCGAGCACATTGGCCTCGTTGTAATGGGACTTTGACGCCTGCGCCTCAACCCGGTCGCGCAGATAGCTGTCATAGATGATGTGATACGCGCCGACCAAGCCGGACACGTTGAAGGTCTTGCACGGCGCGTACAAGGCTACCGTCCGACGCTTCGCATCCTCGCTCACCGTTTGCGTGGGGATGTGCCGATGCCCGTCAAGCAGGATATCCGACCAGATTTCATCGGAGACGACCACGCAATCGTTTCGGCGGAACACCTCCATCGCCTTTTCGATTTCCCACCGCTGCCATACACGGCCGCAAGGATTGTGCGGGCTGCAAAATACCGCCACATGGATGTGATGCTCTTTGAGACGACGGTCCATATCGTCGAAATCCATACGCCACACGCCATGCTCGTCAAGCTTGAGCGGACTGTGTTCAATGGCGTATCCCGCATTTTCCAGCGCCATGGTGAATCCCACGTAAGTGGGGCTGTGCAGCAGAATCTTGTCTCCGGGAGCCGCAAACGCCGCGACGGCGGACATCAATCCGCCGAGCACGCCGTTCTCATAGCCGATCGCCTCCCGCGGAATATCGCTGACGCCGTTGCGGTCGCGCTGCCAGCCGACAATCGCATCGAAATACTCGTCGCTCATCTGGAAATATCCGAAAGCCGGATGCTTCGCACGCTCGATAATCGCCTGTGGAATGGTGGGAACCGTAGGGAAGTTCATGTCGGCGATCCACATGGGAATCACGTCGAAGCCGGGTTTCGGCGGATCCGGAGCAAATCCCGGCTGGGAACCCAGACCATCGACGGCGAGCGCGTCCTTGCCGTGCCGTTCCATCAGCGACGTGAAATCGTAGGTCATTCCAAACTCTCCTTGGGTGTGGCTTGTGGCGGGGCTCCGTAATTCCAGACATTTGGGAATCCGAATACCCTTGCTGTAGTAGGCGAATCTCGTTTCGCACGCATTGCCGATATGTCACGGGATGACAAGTTGCGTGATGGCGGGGCACGGGCAGCGGGGCGCATGATGACACGCGTGACGACGATTGGCAATGGGCGACGATAAGTGACGATAGGTAACGACGACACGCGTGCGGGTAATTCCGAACGGTTTCAAGCGTCCGCAAGCGATTACGGGCGACTCAGTCATCGAAATCACTGGCCGCAGACACGCAAATCACAGACAGACAATCCACAACACGCAAACATGCCGTCGAAATACCGGCGTCCGAATACCAGCGGTACGTGAGCGATGCAGGGACTGCCGAGGCTCAGTCGTCGACTTTCGCGCGGTAGAAGTTGATATACGAACGCGACGGGGTCGGCCCGCGCTGTCCTTGATAATGCGAGCCGGTACCCTTCGACCCGTATGGGTGTTCGGCGGGGGAGCTCAGCTGGAAGAAGCACATCTGGCCGATTTTCATGCCCGGCCACAGTTTGACCGGCAAAGTGCTCACATTCGACAGCTCGAGCGTGATATGCCCTTCGAAACCGGGATCGATGAAACCGGCGGTGGAATGGGTGAGAATACCCAGACGGCCGAGCGAGCTCTTGCCTTCCAGACGGGCGGCGATAGTCGGGTCGAGCTTCACATACTCCCATGTGGAGGCGAGCGCGAATTCGCCGGGGTGAAGAATCCACGGCTCGTCGGGCTGGACTTCGAACTGTTCGGTCAGCGCGCCCTGGTTTTCAGCCGGGTCGACATAGGTGTAGGCGTGGTTGTTGAACAGGCGGAAGAAACGATCCAAACGCACGTCGATGGAAGCGGGCTGCACCATCTCGGGCGTCCACGGGTCGAGCGAGATATGACCGTCGGCCTGTGCGGCGAGGATGTCACGGTCGGACAGCAGCATGAGGTTCTCCTTGGCAATTACAATGCTCTCATCGCGGCCGCCGGCTTGCGGGCGCGGCCACGGATTCACTGTATGCCAGTGTACGCGGCGGCGCGGCCATCGGTTGCCGGATCCCTTCTCGCACTATCACGACTTCAGCACAGTATTGACAGAATACTTTCAGGAAAACATCGAGTTGCCCACAGCATCGTGAGTTTTCATAGAACATGTCAGCAAACAGCTGATCAGGAACACCAGTTCCCGATAATTCAACCCCTTTTTCTTCTTCTCTCTCCTTTCTCTCCTCCCCGGTGGTACCCTCCACCGGGG
>NZ_JBJEIH010000122.1:0-20112 GCF_051876855.1 Bifidobacterium sp. | reverse complement strand
TGCATCTTCCAGCGGGGCATCGACTTCCTCCACTACTGCCGGCTGGTCCCCGTTCCAACGCTCCGCTCCCCTGCCGGTCATCAGGCATACCTGCCCGATGGCTTGATACAGGAGCATGTCCTCGCCGCCGACGGACAGGCCGCCCGCCTGCGACCAGGCGCGGTGCAACGCGCTGGGACGTGGGTCATAAGCGACGTCGAGCAAGGTGCCGTGCGCCGTGGCGCCGGCTTCGTCCATGGCGTCCGCGATAGGATCGGCGGCTCTCGACGGGAGCGTCGAAATCACGATATCGCAATCCGCGATTATCTCCAGGACGCGGTCGAGCGCGATGATGTCGACGTCGATGCCGATGTCCGACAATCTGCCACTGTCCCGATGCTCAGCGAGTGCGACGATGTCCGCATTGTGCTCTGGATGGCGTGCGGCTACGGTGATATGCCGCACCGGCGCTCCCTCCGGGGAGGATAACTGGGACAATGCGGCGATTGCGGACATCGCGGTGTTCCCGTTGCCTATGACCAGCGCGCGCATATCACGGCCCTTGTATTGCATATCCGTCCCAGCGGTCTGCCACGCGTGACGGATCGCGAGGTCGATGCCGTCAACATCCGTGTTATACAGACGCATCAGGGGAAGACCGTGGTCTCGCGCCGGTCCGGGAATGCCGGGCTCATCCCAGTCGAAAACCACGGTATTGGCGACGGCGAGCCTGCGCGCCCACATATTGGAGGGGATCCCGTACGGCTGGATGGTACGTTTCAACGGCATGGTGAGGCTCAGACCCCGCCAACTCGAATCTAGACCCGACAGGAATAACCCGAGATGGTCTTCGTCAATCTCGTAGCGATGGTACGACCACGTGTCGGCGAGGCCGAGCGCGCGGTAGGCGGCCTGGTGCAACGTCGGCGAGAGTGAATGCCTAATCGGCTTGCCGAGCACCGCACACTGGTTGCCGGTAATCGGCGCTCCCGCGGAATCCTCGATATCCATCATGCGTGTGCCTCCCCGTGTTCCAGTCATGTCTTCATGCCGCGCACCCGTTCGGTGGCGACGTTCCCGGCATTGCCCATGGTAGCCGAATCACTCGTCCTTCGTGTGGAGCGCCTCGTACACTGCCTCAGCCTTGGCATGGCCGATGCCTTTGACCTGTTCGAGCTGTTCGATACTCGCCTCGCGCATGGCTCGGACCGATCCGAATGCGTTGAGCAGACGCTTCTGGTAGGACGGCCCGATGCCAGGAATGTCGTCAAGCGCGGAGCGCAAAGCCCCTTTTCTGCGTGTCTGACGATGGTAGGTGATGGCGAATCGGTGCGATTCGTCGCGCACGCGTTGCAGCAGGTACATGCCTTCGGATTGGCGCGGGAGGATGATCGGATAGTCGTCATCCGGGACCCATACTTCCTCGAGACGCTTCGCCAGACCGCATACGGCGACATCGTCGACCCCGCAGTCATGCAGGGCCTTCGCCGCCGCCATGACCTGGGGTTTGCCGCCATCGACGACGACGAGATTCGGTTTATAAGCGAAATGACGCCGTTGGGTGTTCTGCTGGATGACTTCGTCCGCGGCGGCATCCTGCACGGCGTCCTGTTTGACCGTGTGCTGCGCCGGGATGGACTGCGCGGACCCGGACACGACGGCAGACCCCGACGCTCTGGCAGCGTCTGCCGTCGTCGTACCTGCCGGTTCTCCGTTGCCGGTTTCGGATCGGTCTTCGGCGAAGGACGTATGCTGTTCGGACGCATGCTGTTCGGCTTGCCGGATTCTACGCTCGTTGTCCATACTGTCGCCGGAGTCGCCGGCGATATTGCCGTGGCGGAATCGTCTGGACAGGGTCTCATACAGTGCGCTCAAGTCGTCGAGCGCGCCTTTGCCGTCATCACCGCGGATGGCGAAGCGGCGGTATTCGGATTTCTTGGCGATGGCGTCTTCGAACACCACCATCGACGCCACCTGATAGGCGCCTCCGATGGTGTTGGAGATGTCGTAGCATTCGATGCGCAGCGGCGCCTGGGGCAATCCGAGCGCGTCCGCGACATCGTTCATCGCTTGGGTGCGGGCGCCGATATCACTGATCCTGCTCATTTTGCTGCGTTGCAACGCTTGGGCGGCGTTGTCGTTGGCACGTTCCATCAGGGTTCGTTTTTCGCCGCGACCGGGGACCCGAATCGTCACCAACGATCCGCGTTCGCCGCTGAGCCATGCCTCGAGATCAGCCCGTCTTGCCGGCTCGATGGGCATGAGGATTTCCCGCGGCACCGGGGCGATCGGGGCGAGCAAGTCGGCGCGGCCGGTTTGTTCCAGCCGTTCGTGGCGGGTTCTGGTTGCCTGCGCCCTGGTGAGGCTGTCCGAAGCGGTGACGCTCTGGGTGGCTCCGATGGCGTCTCTGCGTTCGAGGACATTGATCGGCTGGGGGCCCTCGCCGGTACGGGAGCTTTGGACGTCACTGCGTTCATGGAGCAAATCGGCGTACACCTGAACGATGAGGTCGGCCATCAATTCGTCGTCCCCGATGTCCTCGACGCGTTCGACAGTCCAGTTGCGTTCGCCTCGAATCGATCCGTCTCTGACGAAGAACACGTGGACCGACGCTTCAAGCTCGTCAGAGGACAGGCCGAAGACGTCGGCGTCCACATCTTGGTCGAGAACGACGGAATTTTGCTGCATGACGGTCTGCAGCATCGCGATTTCATCCCGCAGCCTTGCAGCGCGTTCAAAATCAAGGTCGTCACTCGCCGTCTTCATCTCCCGGCCGAGCTGGGCGATGTATGATTTACCGACCCTTCCGGTGAGCACACCGACCAGCCGCTCACATTGGCGGCGATGGTCGGCCTCGCTGATACGTCCGACGCAGGGTGCGGAACATTTGCCGATTGAGGCGAGCAGGCATGGCCTGCCGGTGAGACGCGCCTTGTTGAACACTCCGTCCGAGCATGTGCGCACCGGGAAGGTCTTGAGCAGTCTGTCCAGGCTGTGCCGAAGATCCCACACCTTCGCGTATGGGCCAAAATACCTGGTATCACGCCGCTTTCTGCTGCGCGTCACCCATACGCGCGGCACACTTTCCCCCACCGAGACGGCGAGGTACGGATAGGTTTTGTCATCACGGAACACGACATTGAATCGTGGGTCGAATTCCTTGATCCATGTGTATTCAAGGGTCAGCGCCTCAAGCTCGGTGCCGACCACCGTCCATTCCAGACTTCGGGCGGTGAGCACCATGGTCTGGGTGCGTGGATGCAGCTGGTCGAGGGGCTGGAAATAGTTCGTCAAACGGTTGCGCAGGTTCTTCGCCTTGCCGACGTAAATGACCCTGCCTTCGCCGTCACGCCACTTGTACACGCCTGGTTCAGCGGGAATGTCACCGGTTTTCGGGCGGAAAAGGTCTCGTGAGTCGCCAAGCAGCGGGGCTCCGTTCGCGTTCACACCCCGCGGCTCACCCGTCTTGCTGTCTGTTGCACCGTCTGCAGGGCCGTCCACAATCGTGGAATCATGCCTCTGCACAGCCTGCTCGGCCAGAATCCCCTTGGCTGTGGCACGCCAGCGATCAGGGCTGTGGCGCTCGATGATGCCCATCTGCTCGTCGATTCCTTTCCGTGGCTACCTGTTGCATTTCAATTCCGGTACGTTCGCGCACGCGTGCGGCACTACCTCCGCCGTTTCCAGTTTCCCGGTGTCCCCGAGGTTCAGAGCATGTCCTTGAGGAAACGGCCGGTCCAGCTGTTCTCGTTCTTCGCGACCTGTTCGGGCGTACCCTGCGCGACGACGGTACCGCCGCCATCGCCGCCTTCCGGGCCGAGGTCGATGATCCAGTCCGCCGACTTGATGACGTCGAGGTTGTGCTCGATCACGATGACCGTATTGCCTTTGTCGACAAGCCCCTGCAGGACAAGGAGCAGTTTGCGGACATCTTCGAAATGCAGGCCGGTGGTCGGCTCGTCGAGAATGTAGACGGTTTTGCCGGTGGAGCGCCGCTGCAACTCTGTCGCCAGCTTGACTCGCTGCGATTCACCGCCTGACAGGGTCGTCGCCGGCTGTCCCAGACGGATATATCCCAAGCCGACCTGGGTGAGCGTATCGAGATACCGGGAGATGGACGGGTAGGCTTTGAAGAACTTTGCCGCTTCCTCGATGGGCATGTCGAGTACGTCCGCCACCGATTTGCCATTGTATTTGACTTCCAGGGTCTCGCGGTTGTACCGCTTGCCGTGGCATTCCTCGCACTGGACGTACACGTCGGGCAGGAAGTTCATCTCGATCTTCAACGTGCCGTCGCCGTGGCAGGCTTCGCAACGGCCTCCCTTGACATTGAACGAGAACCGTCCCGGCCCATAGCCTCGCACCTGGGCTTCGGGCGTCTTGGCAAAGAGTGCACGGATCTTGTCCCACACGCCGGTGTACGTGGCCGGATTGGACCGTGGGGTCCTGCCGATGGGGTTCTGGTCGACATGAATGACCTTGTCACACTGTTCGATGCCCTCAATCCTGGTATGTTTCCCAGGCACGATGCGCGCGCCATTGAGTTTGTCAGCCAGCACGGGGTACAGAATCGTGTTCACCAGCGTGGATTTACCCGAACCGGACACGCCGGTAACACAGGTCATGACACCCAGCGGGAAGTTCACATTGATGTTCTTGAGGTTGTTCTCCCGAGCGCCGACAACGGTGAGCCTCCGGCCAGCGTTGGTACGGCGACGACGTTTCGGCACTTCGATCGCACGCCGCCCGGCGATGTAGTCGCCTGTGATGGAGCGTGGCGCGTCGACGATATGCGCGGCCGGACCGGAATAGACCACTTCGCCGCCGTGCTCGCCCGCTCCGGGGCCGATATCGACCAGCCAGTCCGCGGTTTCGATAGTCTCCTGGTCATGCTCGACGACGATCAGGGTATTTCCCAGATCGCGCAGATGATGAAGCGTTTCTATCAGCCGCTTGTTGTCCCGCTGATGCAGGCCGATGGAAGGCTCATCCAACACGTACATGACCCCGACGAGCCCGGAGCCTATCTGAGTGGCGAGCCGTATGCGCTGTGCCTCGCCGCCTGACAGGGTCTTCGCCGCGCGTGACAAGGTCAGGTAGCTCAATCCGACATCGTTGAGGAACGCGAGACGGGCCCTAATCTCCTTGACCACCTCGCCGGCAATCGCGGCAGCCGAACCTTCCAGACGCAGGTTCTTGATCCATGCGAGGCTGCGCTCGACCGGCATATCGCACACGTCGGCGATGGATTTGCCGTCCACCGTCACGGCCAGCACTTCCGGGCGTAGGCGTTTGCCGTCACACGCCTGGCAGGGCACCTCGCGCATATAGGACTCGTAGTATTGCTTCATCTGGTCGGAATCCGTCTCGTCATGACGGCGCATCAGCGTACGCACGACGCCTTCGAATCCCGTCGAGTATTCGCGCAGACGACCCCAACGGTTGCGGTACGAGACCTTGACCTTGAAATCATGGCCGTACATGATGGCATGACGGACGTCTTCAGACAGATCCTGCCACGGCGTATCGAGATCGAATCCCATCTCCTCGCCGAGGCCTTCCAGCACATGCCGGTAATAATCACCGGTGCCCTTGGTCAGCCCCCACGGCTCGATAGCGCCTTCGTTGAGGGTTTTCGACGGGTCAGGAATCACCAGTTCAGGGTCGATTTCCAAGTTGTACCCGATGCCAGTGCATGCGGGGCATGCACCGTACGGAGCGTTGAACGAGAAGGTACGCGGCTCGATTTCATCAAGCTCAAGCTGATGGCCGTTCGGGCACGCCCGCTTTTCTGAGAACGGACGCCGACGGTTCGGGTCGTGTTCGTCGAGATCGACAAAATCCGCGACAACCAGGCCTTTGGACAGTTTCAGCGCCGTCTCGATGGAATCGGTGAGCCGTTGGCGGATGCCGTCCTTGATGACCAGACGGTCAACCACCACTTCAATGGTGTGTTTCTTCTGCTTGGCGAGTTTGATGTCGTCGGACAGTTGCCGCATGTCGCCGTCAATCAAGGCACGGGCATATCCGTCGGAACGCAGGAGTTCAAGCAGATCCACGAATTCGCCTTTGCGGCCTCTGACCACGGGGGCGAGAATCTGGAAACGTGTGCGCTCGGGCATGGCAAGCAAGGAGTCAACCATCTGCTGCGGGGTCTGCGCACTCACCGGTTCGCCACACACCGGGCAATGGGGCTCTCCGGTACGCGCGAACAGCAGTCGCAGATAGTCGTAAATCTCGGTGATGGTGCCGACCGTCGATCTGGGGTTGCGGTTCGTGGTTTTCTGGTCAATCGACACCGCAGGGCTCAAGCCCTCGATGAAATCGACATTCGGCTTGTCCATCCTCCCCAGGAATTGCCGCGCGTAGGCGCTTAGGGATTCGACATATCGGCGTTGCCCTTCGGCGAACAGCGTGTCGAACGCCAGCGATGATTTGCCCGACCCGGACAATCCGGTGAACACCACCATGCGGTTGCGCGGCACTGACAAATCGACGTTCTTGAGGTTGTGTTCGCGAGCGCCCTGGATGGTGATTTTCAGGTCGTTGGGGATGTGGCTGATATCAGCGACAAGGGAGCCATTATGCTCCCGCAATGGCGCTTTGGCGAGCTCCCGCTTCAGGAATGAATCACTGTCGAGGATATGCTCGGTCGCGGTGGTGCGTTGCTGATGCTGCACCTGTTGTGCTGTGCTCACGTCTTGCCTCCGATACGTCTGGTACTGGGTTCTAGGATACAGGCAAGCGCGACGAAATTCGAACAGATGTTCGATATTGTGTTGAACCGTCGGCGAGCGCCGCGCGTGTCGCACCATGCCGCGCCCGCCACGTCGGCGCCCCATGGGTAAGATAACCCGTTGGACTTTGACCCGGATGATGAAAGAAACGGCAGGTTGGCATGGCTATCGAGGCGAAGGGACTGGAGATTCAGATCGGGGCGCGTACATTGCTGCACCCTACCGATTTCCATGTCGTCAAGGGCGACAAAATCGGTCTTGTCGGCCGAAACGGCGCGGGCAAGACGACACTGACGCGCGTGATCACCGGTGATATGCTCCCCGCCGCGGGTTCTGTTCGCATTTCCGGCAAGCTTGGGTATCTTCCTCAGGACACGCATGCCGCCGACCCTACGCAGACCGCGTTGGACAGGATGATGAGCGCCCGTGATATCGCGACGATCATTTCGCGTATGCGCAAGGCGGAAAAGGATATGACCAATCCTGACCCTGATGTGATGACCAAGGCGATGAACCGGTATGACAAGGCCATGCAGGATTTTGAGAAGGCCGGCGGGTATGCCGCACAGTCCGAGGCGATTTCGATGGCCGATAGCCTTGGTCTGCCGCAAGAGGTGATGCAGCAGCAGCTGGGCACATTGTCCGGTGGCCAGCGGCGGCGCATCGAGCTGGCGCGCATCTTGTTCTCCGACGCTGACACGCTGATTCTTGACGAGCCGACGAACCATTTGGATGCTGATTCGATTGAGTGGCTGCGTGGCTATCTCAAGCGTTTCGAAGGCGGCTTCCTGGTGATTTCCCATTCCACGGAGCTGTTGGACGAGGTTGTGAACAAGGTGTGGCATTTGGATGCCCAGCTTGGCCAGATCGACATGTATTCGCTGGGCTGGAAGGCCTATCTGCACCAGCGTGTGGTTGACGAGGAGCGTCGCCGCCGTGAGCGAGAGGTCGCGGAGAAGAAGGCAGAACGCCTGATGAAGCAGGGCATCCGGCTGCACGCGAAGGCTACGAAGGCGGTCGCCGCCCAGAATATGATGCGCCGCGCCGAACGGTTGCTGGCGGAGACAAGCGAGGCGGAGAAGAAGGAGAAAGTCGCCGACATCCGCTTCCCGGAACCGGCGCCTTGCGGCCGTACCCCGATCATGGCGAAGGATATTTCCAAGGCCTTCGGGTCCAATATCGTGTTCGCAGGCATCAATCTTGCGATCGACAAGGGTTCACGCGTCGTGATTCTCGGCTATAACGGCGCCGGCAAAACGACGACGTTGCGAATCCTGGCCGGCGAGGAGCAGCCGGATACCGGCGAAGTGGTGTACGGGCACGGTTGCAAAATCGGGTATTTCGCTCAGGAGCACGACACGCTCGATATGGATGCGACGGTGTTGGAGAATCTCCAGCATGTGGCCCCCGAGCTTGACGACACGCATACGCGTTCGATTCTGGGCAGTTTCCTCTTCTCCGGCGATGACGTGATGAAGCCGACGAAAGTGCTCTCCGGCGGCGAGAAAACCCGATTGGCGCTCGCCACGCTGGTGACATCCCGTGCGAACGTGTTGCTGTTGGATGAGCCGACCAACAACCTCGACCCCGTCTCCCGTGACGAAATCCTCAAGGCGATTGCGAAATACGAGGGTGCGATCGTACTGGTCACCCACGATGAAGGGGCTGTCGAGGCGTTGAACCCGGAACGTGTCCTGCTCATGCCCGACGGCGACGAGGACTTGTGGAACGACGGGTATTTGGAGCTCGTCGCCGAAGAATAACCGCGGCACAGGCCCGACCTAGCCCCTTCTCGGGCCGCAACGCCGGTTCCGGCATCGCGGCCACGCAGAGCCGCAACTGATGCTATCGCAGTTCGGAGGCCATCCACCCGCCGAGCAGCTGTCCGACGCGTTCCGCCATGCACCGGTACCCGTATGCGCTGGGATGGAAATGGTCGTGCGCGTAGAAATCGTCGCGGTCGGCATGCACATCCTCGTGGGTCATGTCAAGGAACCTGACGCCATGCTGTTCGCAAATCTCACGGCTGGTCTGTGTCTGCTCGTCGGTCATGTCCGCGATCACGTGGCGCAACGACCGCCCCAGCGAAGGACTGCGGTACAGCTGAGCGGCGCTGAACACGACCACATGGTCGGCGCGCCCCTTGGCCAGGTCAATCGACGCGGACAGGTCGTCACTCCACTGGGAGATGGTCCTGCGCGCCATCAGATCGTTCGAACCGGCGCACAACACCATGAGATCGGCATGGTGATCGACCTGCGGGAGCAGACGGTACCGAACGCGGCGCATCGTGGCGCCAAGCTTGCCGACGGCACGCCAGTCAACCGGCCTGTCGAGCATATCGGAGAACACTGATGCCATGGCAGGCGTGAATCCCTCGGACTGGTTCTCAACCCCGCAACCGGCGATCATCGAATCACCCACGGCGACGAACGACAGCGCGTCACCGGCATCATCGGCGTTGACGACACCGTGCCGCTCCCCTTGCGGCTCAGGATCAAGATGGATCGTATGCTGCGCCCATAACGCTTCAGCAGCCGCTACAACGTTCATTCCCACGCTCCTTGGTCTTCTCCCGGCTTTTCGCCGATTCGCTCATCCCCACCACTGTACCGTCCAAGGGGCGACGAACACCGAATGCCGCGTTCTTCCACGGCATCCGGCCGCAACCCCGGAAACGGGATGGAGCATGATTCACCTTGAAAGGGACTACAGTTGGAAGAGCAGTCCTGATGCCGGGCGCAGCGGGCCTGGACGCCAATGATAGGAAAGGGGCCATGCCATGGGTGAAAGCATCGATCATGAACGCGTGCAAATGCTTAGATTCAACGCATACGCCGCGGACACGGTACGTGAACTGGAGCGGCCGCTGTTGGATGACGGCGTCCCACTGATGCGTATGGCTGCGGCAGCCGCCGCGCATGAGGCCAAACGCATGCTCGGCGCCCAAGGCGTAGCACTCGAGGACGCCAATGTGGTCGTACTCGCCGGAGCCGGCGACAACGGCGGCGACGGCTTGTTCGCCGCAGCGCAACTTGCCGGAGAGGACGCCCAAGTCACGGTGGTCGCCGTCGGACGGGGCCTGCATGACGCCGGTTTCGCAGCGTTCGCACATAGCGGCGGACGTGTGCTGGTCCTTGACCCGGAAGCCGAGATTCCCGGTTGCGTCACCGGTTTCTCCGCCGGCGAAGCTGGTGAGCGTCTCCGCGTAGCCGTCGATCTGGTCAATCAGGCGGATCTTGTCATGGATGCGATGACGGGAATCGGGGTTTCCGGTGCATTGCACGGCATCGCGGCGACATTGACGTCGGCGTTATTGGATTCGTGGGGTATCGACGGGCGTGCTGATTCCGAGACGGCCCAAGACCATCCGGGCGACCGGCCGCTGATATTGGCGGTGGACACGCCTTCGGGTATCGGCGTGGACGATGGTACACTCCCCGGCCCGTGCCTTACTGCGGACCGAACCGTGATGTTCGGCGCCCTCAAGCCGTGCGCCATGTTGCCTCCCGCAGCGTATGCCTGCGGCAAAGTCACACTCGTCGATTTCGGGTTCGATATCGACGAAGCCGAACCCGCTGCGGAAATGATGGACGCCGACCTCGCATCCTCTTCCATTCTGGTGCCGTCCGTGCATGACATGAAATACACGCGCGGGGTCGTGGGGCTAATCACCGGATCGACGCGATATCCGGGGGCTGCGGTTCTGGGAACCAGCGCAGCCGCAAGATCGGGCATCGGCATGGTACGCTACCTCGGCCCGCAGCGCGCCCAGGATCTCGTGCTGCGTACGCTGCCGGAAGCGGTCATCGGCAAAGGGCATGTGAACGCCTGGGTCGTCGGTTCGGGTGTCCCCGCATCCGCGGACACGGCAGACGCCGACGATATCCAACGCGAGACCATAAAACGGCTGCTGGCACATTATGCGCTCACCGACAAGACCGGAACCAGCGACGACGGTGACGATGCGGCAGCGAAGGACACTCACCCTGACGCGATGCCGCCCATTGTCGTGGACGCCGGCGCACTCGACCTGCTGCCCACCCAGGTTCCCGGCAATGTGGTGATCACCCCGCACGCTGGGGAGTTGGCGGGCTTGTTGACCAGACTCGATGCCATAAACGGGCCGGTTACAGCCGACCAGGTGATGTCGGCACCCGCCCGGTATGCGCAGCTCGCCCATGAGCGTACCGGTGCGACGGTTGTGCTCAAAGGCGCGATCAGCGTCATCGCCGGCACAGACCCGTACGATAGTGACCGCACGCGTATTCTCCTGTGCGGACGCGCCCCCGCATGGCTGGGCACGGCCGGCGCGGGAGACGTACTTGCCGGCATGATCGGGGCGTTGCTGTCCCAGTCCGATGTGTCCGGATCGCCCGATGACGCCCCTGCGGTGGCCGACACCGTCGCCGCGGCCGTGTATCTGCACGGTCTTGCGGCCGCCATCGCCTCGCATGCGACGCAATGCGGTTGGCGTGCGCCCGAAATCTACGGTGCAGGCGAGCGCAACACCGGGTATGATGCCGGCGAACCGATTATCGCGAGCGATGTGGTGCGTGCCATTCCACAGGCCATCGCCAAGCTCATCGGGTGAAACCCGCGGACGTCAGGTTCCCCGTTCCCAGCGACGGTACAGGTACAATGAAGCCATGACGTGGTCGTATGCGTCAACGGTAGGAGAATGGCAGAAGAGTTTGCGCGCTTCGCAGAGGAAGGACATATCATGATCGGCTCTCAGCACGGCAATGGTTCCAACAGCTCGTCGTCCGGTACCGGTTCATCGCGGCGGTCCGGGGTGCATTCCCCGGCTCGGGCGTGGGCTGCGATCGCATTGAGTGTGGCGGTGATGGCCGGCTCCCTGTGCGCGTGCGGTTCAACATCCGGAACGGATGCCAGCCCGTCCGTCTCGGCATCGTCCCCCGCAGCTTCACAGTCCTCCTCCACCGCGTCGGCATCCTCGCCGTCCGTCTCGGCATCAGCCTCCGCTTCCGCCGTCGCTACCGGCGCATGCACCACGAAGGAACTGACCGCAAAGCTGACGCAAGGCGCAGGCGGGGGCGCGGGAAGCTCCTACCCGTATCTGGTGTTGACCAATTCCGGTACGCAGACCTGCACGTTGCGCGGGTATCCGGGAGTTTCGCTGCGTCACGGGAACACGCAAATCGGCGCGGCAGCGAAGCGCGACAGCACGGTCACCGCCTCCACGATCACACTCAAGCCGGGACAATCCGCACACAGCGCCCTGCGCATCGTGAACGCCGGGAATTTCGATGCCGCGGATTGCACGCCGACAGCCGCTGACACGATGCTCATCTATCCGCCGGACCAGACGGACGCCATCAGCATCGATGCCACGGGCCTCACCGGATGCGCGGATGAAAACACCCAGATCCTGTACGTCCAGGTATTCCAACCAGGCGAGGAGTGAGCCACGCCCTGTTTGCAATACGTTCCCGAGATGTTCATATCCCCGATACGCCGGTCTTCGCAAGTCCGGGGGCCGCTGCCGCTAGACTATGGTGCGGGCTTCGTCGCTGGCGGAGCTGACTGATGAATGACGCACGCCGTCGGTGACCATCGCCGGGGCTCATAGGAAGGGACAGCATGACGACACTGGCAACGCAGACGGCAGGACCGCAAGACGGCAAGAAGCGCGCAGAGCCCACGGAACATGAGGCCGCCGCAATCAGCGATGTCGTGTTCGATTTCTGCGGCGTTCTGATTGACTGGCAGTGTGGTGCCGCGTTGCGCGGCCGCTACCCCGACAGTCTGGTCGACCGCATCTGTGCGCCGGACGACCCGTATGGCTTCTTCGATTATGAGGATCGTATGGACCACGGTGAGGCGCTCGCGGATATCCTCCCGGATGTCAGGCGCGACCACGGGGATGATATCGCTAATATCTTCGCCGATTACATCGCCCGCTACGACGATTCCCTGACACGGATCATCCCGGGCATGGAAGCGCTCCTCAAGGATTTGAAGGCAGCCGGATACGGCGTGTGGGGGTTGACGAACTGGTCGTATGAGACCTTCCACTTCGCGTTCGACAAGTTCCCGCAGCTCAAAGAGCTGCTCGACGGGACCGTGGTGTCGGGCGTGGAGAAGCAGTTCAAACCGAACGCGGGCTTCTACCGTCTGGCTTTGGGCCGTTTCGGTATCACTGACCCCGCATTCAGCGTGTTCTTCGACGACACGCCTCGCAATGTCGAGGGGGCGAAATCCGTTGGCATGCATGCGTTCCTGTTCGATGACGCGACGCACGCCAGACGCGAGCTGCAATCGTTGGGCGTGCGGATTTGATCCAGTGGAGTGTCGCACCAGCATGTGGATATAACCATCCAATTCTTGACATCCTCGTGATATAAAATCCTCTTATGACTCTCTTACAACTCAAGTACATCGTCAAAATCGTCGAATGCGGTTCGATGAACGAGGCCTCCCACGAGCTGTATGTCTCGCAACCGGCCTTGAGCTCGTCGGTCAAGGAACTGGAGCATGAGCTGGGCATCGAGATCTTCACCCGATCCTCCCAGGGCATCGCGCTGACCGTGGACGGCGCGGAATTCCTCACCTACGCGCGTCAGGTGCTCGACCAGGCCTCGCTGCTCGAGGAACGCTACAAGAATGCGAAGCCACGCAAGCAGCTGTGCAGCGTCTCGACCCAGCATTACATGTTCGCCGTCGAAGCGTTCGTCGAGATGATCAACTCGATCAAATCCGACGAATACGAGTTCACCATCCGCGAGACGCGCACCAAGGACATCATCAACCAGGTCGCCAACATGCAGTCCGAAATCGGCATCCTGTATCTGTCCGATTTCAACAAGAACGTGATCAACAAGCTGCTGCGCGAGAAGCATCTCGTGTTCCACCCGCTGTTCCGCGCGAACCTGCACGTGTTCATCTCGCGCGACAATCCGCTGGCAGGCAAGAAGAAAGTCACGATGGAAGATCTCAAGCCATTCCCGTTCATCCAGTATGAACAGGGCTCCGAAGGCAGCTTCTATTTCGCTGAGGAAGCCGTGTGGCCGGAGTACTCCCCCAAGCAGATCAACGTGACCGACCGTGCGACGATTCTCAACTTCATCATCGGTCTCAACGGCTACACCGTGTGCACGGGCATCGACAACGGCGACCTCAACAACGAGAAGATCGTCACTGTGCCGCTTGACACGGATGAGACGATGCTGCTCGGCTGGATCACCAACGAGCGTGCGAAACTCTCGACCGCCGCGCAGACCTATCTGGACAAGCTGCGCACGGTGATCGCCTCCCACGGGTACAAGCTCATCGACTGATTCCGCTAGACGCGAGGTCGCCACACACCGGGTGCGATGGTGGCGACCGTGAATACCCACCCATACGAACAGATACGGCCGGCCGGGAACCCCATACAGTGGTTCCCGGCCGGCCGTTGTCCGCCGTGACGTGCGAATCACATCATGCGGTTGTCACGCGCCATACGTGTCGAGATACTCCTTGGCACGCATCTTGATGTCCTCGTCGAGCAGCGGCAGGCCGTCATCGCCGGTCATATGTGATGCCGCATCGAAAATCTCCCGCACGTTCGCGATGGAAACGACCGGGAATCCGAACTCCTGCTGCACGGCAGCGACGGCGGACATATCACTGTCCCGTGTTTTCTCCATGCGATCGACCGACAGCACCAGCCCGACGATCTGCACGTCGGCCGCCTCGCGCAGCTTGGGCACGACCTCGCGCACGGCGGTGCCGGCGGTCATCACGTCGTCGACAAGCAGCACTTTCATGCCGTCACGCAGCTGGGTTCCGACGAACATGCCGCCGTCACCATGATCCTTGCGCTCCTTGCGGTCAAAGGTGTAGCCAACGCCCATATCGTATTGCGCGGTCAGGGCGATCGACGTGGAAACCGCCAGCGGGATGCCCTTATACGCGGGCCCGAACACGGTATCGATATCCCCGGGCAGGGTTCCGTCCGCGATTGCGGCGTTGATTTTCTCCGCGTAGAACGAGCCGAGCAAAGCGATCTTGCGACCGGTGTCGAAGGCTCCCGCGTTGATGAAATACGGTGAGCGACGGCCTGACTTCAAGGTGAAATCCCCGAATTTCAGGGCCTGCGATTGCAGGAGGAACGAGGTAAATCTCCGGTCGAGCGGCACTTTCTGCTCAGTCATAGGTCAGAGGGTCCTTTCACTATTCGGCCGCACCCCAGGGCACGGCCGATGCCTGCACTGGGTGCAGACGGTTTCCGGAACATCAGGGTACCGCAAGGGGGTTGACCGTCACCGCCAGGTCTGGCCTGCGGCGAGTTTCGCGGCAAGCTCGGGCCGGGAGTCCAGCAGGTCATCCAGTTCGCGGGCCACGCGCATCGGAGCGGTCGGCTCGTACAACGCCGCAGCACCGACCTCGACGGCGTTCGCCCCGGCATACAAGTATTCCAAGGCTTTTTCACCGGAATCGATGCCGCCGATGCCGATGATCGGAATATCAGGCAACGCCTGGCGCACACGCCATACAAAGCTCAAGCCGATTGGAAGAATCGCCGGCCCGGACACGCCACCCGTGCGATTCGCGAGAATCGGCTCGCCCGTACGGATATCGATACGCATGCCGACCAGCGTGTTGATCATGCTCAACGCGTCGGCACCACCGTCCACCGCGGCTTTCGCGATTGGGACGATATCCGTCACATTCGGGGTGAGTTTCACGATCAAAGGCTTCGAGGTGATATGACGCAAGCGGGTGATCAGCCGGTTGAGTGCTACCGGGTCGGTGCCCACGCTCATACCGCCGTGGGTGACATTCGGGCAGCTCACGTTGATTTCCAGCATGTCCGCAGGGCAATCGGCAAGTTTGGCGATCACTTCGGCGTAGTCGTCATCGCAATGGCCGGCGACATTGGTGACAACCGTCGCGCCTTCCTTCTTGAGCTTGGGCAGTTCGTCTACGAGATAATGGTCGACGCCCGGGTTCTGCAAGCCTACCGAATTGACCGTACCCGCCGGGGTTTCAGCCGTGCGAGGCCCGGGATTGCCTTCCCACGGGACCGGGGAAACGCCCTTGGTGGTCACCGCGCCCATCTGGCTGACATCGTAGAACCAGTGGCACGCGTCATACTGGAACGTGCCCGAGGCGGTGCCTACCGGGTTCTTCCACTCGACACCGGCGACCACGGTACTGTGCTTCCATTCGTGCGGTTCGTAAACGTTGATCTGCTTGTCCATCTGCTGCTCCTGCATCGTGCTTGACCTCTACTTGTCCCATCCGAGCTGTTCCGGGGTGAATACCGGGCCGGCGACGCACACTTTCTGCCGTCCTGCCGCCGTGTCGACGACGCACACGTAGCAGGTGCCGTACCCGCAGCCCATACGCGCCTCGAGGCTCAACTGGCATGGGATATCACGCGCGACCGCCCAGGAGGCGACGGCACGCATCATCGGCATCGGGCCGCAGGACAGGATGACCGGGGGCAGTTCCCCGTTGACCAGCGAGTCCTCAATCGAATCAAGCAGATCGACGACATTGCCTTGCGCGTTGGTGATGCTTTCCACACGTTCCGCGTATTTTGCCACCAGCTCGTCGGCGAAGCGTTCGTCACGGTATCCGAACGCGGCGGTCGCGGTCGCGTCATCGCGCAGCGCGAGCTTCTGGGCGGCATACAGCAGCGGTGGCACGCCGAGACCACCCGCCACCAGCACATAGTTCGCGGCGGCTTTCATGTCGAATCCCCGTCCCAAGGGGCCCATGACATCGACGGTATCGCCTGCTGCCAGCCGGGAGAACTCCTCGGTGCCCTTGCCGACGACCGCGAAGATCAGGCTCACGTCATCGCCTTCGATTTCGCTGACACCGAACGGTCGCGGCATCAGGCGCGTGGGATCCGCGGAATACAGGTCCACGAACTGGGCCGGCTTGGCATGTCCCGCGATGTAGCTGTCGCGGAAGGTAAGTCGATAGATGCCATCGGACAATCTGCGGTTATCCACCACCGGTACGGTGCGCCTGCCGGGGAAGCGTCCCGCACGGGATGCTTCGGCGGTCACGTCGAAGGTTGGGATAAACGTTGCGTTGGGCATTGCCTCTCCTTTGGGCTGTTGGGCTTGGTAGCTGTGGTGGCTGAACCTGTGCGGCTGAACGTGCGAGGCGCCCGCCGACGCGTGCATTCTATTGCTTCGGTGTTTCGCCGTATTACGCGGTGTGTCAGGCGAGCGCGGATTCCAGATCGTCCCGCATGGCGATTGCCGCGTCCCGGGCACTGGTGGCGATCAGGGCGAGCGCATCGTCGGCGGACATGCCGGCGTCGTATCCGCCGTTCTTGCGCCATGCGCCGATGATGCCGCGGGACGAGTTGACAATCGCCCCGGAGCCGTTGGCATCGAACATGCCGGCGACATCCTGCGCAGTGCCGCCTTGCGCCCCGTAGCCGGGGACCAGGAAGAAGGTGTGCGGCATGCGTTCACGCAACCGTTTGCCTTGCTCGGGGTGGGTTGCCCCGACGACCGCGCCGACACGCGTGTATCCGGATGCGCCAAGCGTTTCGGCGCCCCACTGCTCGACGAGGTCGGCGACCCGCTCGTACAGGCGTGTCCCGTCGGCGAGCTCTAGCTCCTGGATTTCCTTGCTGGACGGGTTGGAGGTACGTACCAGCACGAACAGATCCTTATCGGCTGCGCTGGCCGCGTCCACGAACGGGGTGATGCCGTCCGTGCCCAGATACGGGTTGACGGTGACGGCGTCCTCATGCCACAGGTCAAGCGCGTCGCCATCCTGCGCGTTGAGCCCGCCCAGATGCCGCGCGTAGGCGGCGGCCGTCGAGCCGATATCGCCGCGCTTGATATCCCCGAGCACGTACAAGCCTTGGGATTGCGCGTATTCGCAGGTCATCTCATAGGTGTCGATGCCGGCCGGTCCCAAGGCCTCATACATCGCGATCTGCGGTTTGACGGCGGGCACGATGCCCGCAATCGCGTCGATGATTGCGCGGTTGAACTCGAAATACGCGACCGCGCGCTGCATGGCGGGGATTTCAGCCGGGTCATCGACTTGGTCGGCGACCTCCTCGTGGAAGGAGTCGATGAGCTGCGCCGGCACCACCTGGTCGGTCGGGTCGAGCCCGACGACGCTTGGATTGTGCGTCGTGTTAATCGCTTCGATGAGCTTGTCCATGTGCCTTCTTTCAGAACGCTGTGAGCATGTGGCTTGGGTATTGCGACGGTTGCCGGTTCAGGCTCCGATGCGGGAGAACACCAACCGCGAGCCGATGATGGTGGCGAGCGGCAGGCCGGTGACCTGCCAGCCGTCGAACGGCGTGTTGCGCGCCTTGGAATGGAAGCGGTTCTTGTCCACGGTCCAGTGCCGGGAAGTGTCGAGAATCGCCAGATCCACGGTTTCGGGGTGCTCCACCGCAGCAAGGTCAAGGGTGCGTTTGGTCGCGCATCGTGAGGAGGTATTCAGCAGCCCGGCCACGTCGGTCGGCGTATGCCCCATGAGGTGCTCCGGAGCCACGGACATGAGTTCAATGAGCCGCTGCTCGGAGATGTAACCGCCGTCCACCAGCACCCGATGGCATACGCCGTACGCGCATTCAAGGCCGATGATGCCGTTCGGGGCCTGTTCAAGGCCCGCGGCCTTCTCATCTTGCGCGTGCGGGGCGTGGTCAGTGGCGATCAGGTCGACTGTTCCGTCCGCAATCGCCGCGACGGTGGCCCTGCGGTCTGCTTCGGAACGAAGCGGCGGGTTCATTTTCGCCATGACGCCGTAGGTGAGGATCGCCTCGTCGCTCAATGCGAGATAATGCGGCGCGGTCTCGCAGGTGATGGGCAGGCCTTCCGCCTTGGCTGCGCGGATTGCCTCGAACGACCCGGCGGTGCTCACATGCTGAAAATGCACGTGCACGCCGGTGCGCCGCGAAGCTTCGATATCACGGGTGACGATGCGCAGCTCGGTGTCCTCGGGGATGCCGGGCACGCCAAGCTTGCGGCTGACCGGCCCCTCGTTGATAAAGCCGCTGTCATGGTGTTCGCAATGCTCTATGAGATACAGCCCGGTGGCTTTCGCATTGGCGAGCACCTGGTCGAGGATCACGTCCGGGACGGCCGCACCATCATCGCTGATCGCGGTGACCGGATGCGCCAACTGGTATTGGTCTTTTGTATCATCGCCGACACCGGGCAGGTGCACTCGCCAATCCTCGGGGTCAGTGGCCTGTGCTCCGACACGATCCACGGACGCGCACACGCACAGGTCGTAGCGTGCGGGCAGCGCGCCATCATGGGTCGCGTCGTAATGCTGAAGATAGTCGATGGTGTCACGGGCACCGGCGGCGAGTACGTCATCCGCGCCGGGCGTTCCCGGTCGGGCGGGTTCGCCGTCCATCGCGGGCAACGTGTTCGGCATGATAAGCACCCGCGTATAGCCACCTGAGGCCGCCGCAGCACACCCGGAACGCATGGATTCCTTGTAGGTCTGTCCCGGATCGCGGAAGTGGACGTGCGGGTCGGCGAACCCTGGGGCAACGGTCAGCCCGGAGGCGTCGAACTCGCCGTCAGACACGGCTCCCGGCTCGTCGAAGTAGCGCTGGGCGTCCGTGCCGGGTATCACGAGGTCGATCCTCTCCCCCGTGTCCCAGACGCGGATGTCGTGCAGCGTGAGCATACTCATCGTTCCTTTCCTCGGCGTTCGCGGCGCGGCTCAGAGCTTGGCTTCCTCGTCGCAATAGTCGCAACGGTATTCCTGGCGTTCCGAGTGCACCAGATGGAACATCTGGTCGATTCCGCGTTCCGTGGTGGTCACGCATCGCGGATTCTTGCATTTGATGACGTTGACCATGTGTTCAGGCAGATTCGGCCTCTCCTTGCGCACAATCTTGCCGCCGCGCACGATGTCGATGGTCGCCTGGCGCGCAATGAAGCCAAGCACGTCAAGGTTCAGATCCCCCGCGTCTTCAATCTTGATGATGTCCTTCGAACCGTACTGGCGGCTGTCCGTGTTCATGATGAGCGCGAGCTTCGTGCTGGTCGGGTCGATTTTGAGATATTGCAGCACTTTGAGCGCGGTGCCCGCGGGCACGTGGTCGATGATGATGCCGTTGCGGATGCTGGTGACTTCCATCAGGCGTGGACCTCCTCGTTCTTCCATTCCTCATACCCGGGCAGCGTGTCGCCGACCACCGAGCTTTCCAAGGCCATGCGCATGAGCATGCCGTTGTGTACCTGCTCGAAGTAGGCGGCGCGCGGGTCGTGGTCGACGTCCACGGAAATCTCGTTGACTCGCGGCAACGGGTGGAGTACCGCCATATCCGGCTTGGCGAGCTGAAGCTTCGCCTCGTCGAGGATGTAGGTGTCGCGCAGGCGCAGGTAATCGTCCTCGTTGAAGAAGCGTTCCTTCTGCACGCGGGTCATGTACAGCACGT
>NZ_JBJEIH010000121.1:0-20267 GCF_051876855.1 Bifidobacterium sp. | reverse complement strand
CAGCCAGTTCGCGCAGCAGGCTGCGAATCATGGCGATGCCCTGCGCCGACGAGTCGACAGCAGTCAACTGACCATGTCCGTCCAATCCGTCAAGCAGCTGGTAGGTTTCCACCACCGAGCCGGTGCCGACCACAATCACGGATGTCGCGCCCACCATATGCTCGAGCGCCCGCAGCAGCTCCGCTTGCGCCGCCGACCCTTGGGGAATGCCGGCTTCGGTGGCACTTGCCCTCGCCCTTGCAAGATCGGGGGATTGACGGCCAAGGGCGTGCTCTTCGACATTGGTCCAGATGGCGGTAAGTGGTGACTGTGGTGTGTGTTCCATGACATTCGTCCCCATGAGATGGATGGTGCCGGCGACTGCATGGGGTGTGCCGCCGCCGGATGCGGATTGCGGAATGCGCCGTGTCCCGGCGTTTCCGGACGCTCAGCGTTCCTTGACTTTGGCGATGAGCTGCCAGATTTCCTCGCCGACATCAATACCGCGCGGGCAGTGACGCGAGCAGGCTCGAACCGACTGACATGCTGCGATGCCGTCCGCGGTGTCGATTGCGTCCATACGCGCGTCGGCTGCGGTATCGCGCGAATCGTTGATGAACCGTGAAGCCGTGATCAGCGCGGCTGGTCCGATAAACGCTTCGCCGCCGGCGAACACCGGGCAGCTGCCCTCGCATACGCCGCACGCGATGCAGTTGCTCAGCGTTTCATACGCGGCGAGTTGTTCCGGCCGTTGCAGGTATTCGAACACGTCAATCTTGCCGTCCCTCGTGGTGGCGAGCTTGCCGTCCGCCTGCAGATACGGTTTCAGGCGCTTGATTTGCTCGAGCATCGGGTCGATGTCGGCAATCAGGTCACGCTGTACAGGGAATCCCGGCACCGCCGACAATTCAACGATGAGAGGAGAGCCGTCAGGGGCGCCCGAGGCGTCTGAAGTATCTGAGACATCCGCAGCGTTGTCGCTGGAGGCGGCATCCGCTCCCGCTGTTTTGCGGAAACCCTCGGCGTCAGCGGTGTTCTGCGCGGTTTGGGCAACCGCCCAGTCCTTGACTTTCGCCGTGCACAGTAGCGTCGGGGTGCCGTTGATGGCGACGGCGTCCGAACCGCACATGCCGTGTCCGCAGGAATAACGGAACGCGAGGCTTGGATCCTGTGTGCGTTTGATATCAAGCAGACAATCCAGGATTGTGGTGTCCGGCAGTACCGAGAGCAGATAATCTTGGGTCCACTGTTTGCCGCGAGGGCGTCTGCGGGCGGTTCCCGAGCCGAAGGGAGATCCCTGTTTCGCGAACGGGCTGCCGGAGCGGGCGCGGTCGCGTTCGGGGCGCGGGGTGAACCGATGCACCCGCAGCGTCACCTGGACACGGGTCCCGTCATTGCCATTCATTGCCAGCCTCCTGTTGTCAAAACCGAATATAGTGTGCCACGAGCGGTGCCCGATTAGTATTCGCGTGCCTGCGGAGGCATGTCGAGAATATGCACGGGCTGCCAGGCGACCGTACCTGTGCCGGCGACCATGGAGTGGGCGAGATACTGCTTGTCATCGCGGTCCGGGTAGTCGGTGCGTTTGAGCGATCCGCGGGATTCATGCCGCGCGTCCGTGGCACGCAGCATCGCCTTGGCGAGTTCCAGCAGATGGCGGACTTCCCAGATGGCGGTGACCTCCTGATTGAACGCCGGTGAGTCGCTGTGCGCATGCAGTGCGCGCGCCCGCTCGGCGAAATCCCCGTCCACCAGTTGCAAAGCCTCGGCGATGCTGTCATGATCGCAACGGACTGCAAGCGCGCGTTCCATCGCGGAACCGAGGTCTGCCAGCAGCTGGTAGGCGTTGTCGTCTTGCAGGGTTTGCGGCTGCGGTGACGCCCCGCTGCCGGTGCTTTCACCGGCTTGCCCGGTCGGTTCGAGCAGACCGGCGAGCTCCGTTCGGCGCGTTTGCGCGGTGGTTTCGACAGCGTCTTGCGACGAATCTTCAGCCGCGGCATCATCCGGATTCGCAACGGCATGAGAATCGGCGATACGTGTTGCCACGGCGGCACCTGCGCGCTGTCCGAACAGGCAGGCGTCCAGCAGGGAGTTGCCGCCGAGACGGTTCGCGCCGTGGACGCTTACGCAGGAGCATTCACCCGCGGCATACAGGCCTGCGACCTTGTGCCGAGCGCCGTCCGCCCAAGTGTAGACTTCGCCGTCAGTGGTGATGGGGATACCGCCCATCGTGTAGTGGGCTGTCGGTTTGACCGGCACATAGTCCTTGGTCGGATTGATACCCGCATAATCCTCAATGGTTTCAACGACTTGGGGGAGCACTGCGTGCATATGCTCCGGGTCGATGCCGGTCATATCAAGCCAGACGCAATCGCGCGGGCCTTGCGGGTCCTTCGGATCGGCGACGCCGCGACCGGCGTCGATTTCCGCCATGATGGAGCGACTCACCACGTCACGCGCCGCGAGGTCGGCGTGTCCAGGCGCATACCGCTGCATGAACGCTTCGCCGTCGCTGTTGCGCAGCACGCCGCCTTCCGCGCGCGCCGCTTCGGAGATAAGGATGCCGGTATGGGCGAGCCCCGTGGGATGGAACTGCACGAATTCGCTGTCTTCAAGCTGCAGACCGGCTTCAAGGGTGAGTGCCATGCCGTCTCCGGTCAGATCCCACGAGTTCGACGTGGTATGGAACAGACGCCCGGCGCCGCCTGTGGCGAGCAGCACGTTGCGTGCATGCAGTGCGTGCACCTTGCCGGTGTGCGTGTCGTAGGCGACGACGCCCTCCGCGCGCTCGTGGCGGTCGTCGAGCACCAGGTCGGTGACATACCATTCTTCGGCGAATTCGACGCCCTGGGCCACGCACTGCTGCCACAGGGTATGCAGAATCTGATGGCCGATACGATCCGCCGCATAGGCTGCGCGCGGCACTGGTTGCTGGCCAAAACGGGCGGTATGGCCACCGAACTTGCGTTGTGCGATATGGCCGTCGGCGGTGCGCGAGAACGCGACCCCTGAACGTTCGAGATTGATGACGGTGGCGGGCGCCTCTTGTGCGAGCAGCTTCGCCGCATCCTGGTCGACCAGCCAATCGCCGCCTTTGACCGTATCGTAATAATGCCAATGCCAATCATCCTCGGAAACGTTGCCGAGGCTCGCCGCAATGCCGCCTTCAGCGGAACCGGTGTGCGAACGTAAGGGCTGGAGCTTGGAGACCACCAGGATCTTCGGTGCGCGCCCCTCCTGCGTCATCTGCGCGATGCGTTCCGAACGCAGCAATCCGAGCGCCGCGGACAATCCGGCGGCACCCGCTCCAACAATCAGGGCATCGTACATCTGTTCCACATGTTTCGGACTCATACCTTCGATTCTCGCACAAGGCAGGACGAAGCGCCCAGCCGTCGGCGCAACGGGGCGAGTCGGCGGGCGTCGGCGGGATAATGGTGGTATGGGCCAATCGTTCAATACTCAGGTGTACGACATCGTCAGACGGATTCCCGCGGGTTGTGTCGCCACGTACGGTCAGGTCGCCGCGCTCGCCGGTAGACCACGCAATGCGCGCATGGTCGGCTATGCGTTGCACTCCAATCCCGAGCCCGGAGTGATTCCCTGCCATCGGGTCGTATTCAGGGACGGCTCGCTCGCTCCCGGATTCGCATTCGGCGGACCGGACCGGCAGCGCGCGCTCCTTGAAAGCGAAGGCGTGATGTTCACCGAGGCCCGTCAACAAGGCAATGCCGGCGCGGACGGCCCGCGGGTCGATCTCAGCCGCTGCCAGTGGCAAGCTTGAATCCCTCTGGTCCGCAGGTGACGACGCCGTCCAGCTCCATCAGTCCCAGTTCGGCGAGGACATCCCGGGATTGAGTCGGTCTCGCCGACGAATCATCTTGGGTTATCGCTGCAACGAGGCGTTCTGGCGGCATCGGGCGACGCCGTGCGCGCATGATGGTGATCAGACGCTCACGCAGGCCCTCGGGTGACGGCGCACCAGCAGCCTCGACATCTGGCAGTTCGGCGAGGTGTGCTTCTGTGGATTTCGGTGCCTGCGCGGTGCCTGCGAGGTCTGCGACACCGCTTGTGGCAGGCCGGTGGGCGGCATGACAGATGTCGGCAACCGTCTCGCAGCTGCACAGCAGCATCGCTTTGCCGTCCGCGATCAGCCGGTTGCATCCGCCGTTGCTTGGCGTGGTGATATCCCCGGGGGCGGCGTAGATGTCACGGTTCAGTTCCGTCGCCCATGTGGCGGTGTTGAGCGCGCCTGATCGCCGGCGGGCTTGCGCCACGACCACGGTGGACGCAAGCGCGGCGATGATGCGGTTGCGCAGCAGAAACCGGTGGGGCTGCGGCACGGTGCCGGGGAATGATTCGCTGATGAGCGCACCCTTATTCGCTATGATTGCGTCGAACAGCAGCTGGTTGCTGCGCGGGCCGATATGGGTCAGTCCGCCGGCGAATACAGCGATGGTCGGCCCGGCTGAATCCCCGTACTGCTCCCTTGCCCGGATCGCTCCCCAATGGGCGGCTGCGTCGGCGCCCATCGCCCCGCCGGAGACCACGGTGTGCCCGTCGCCGGCGGCATGACGTCCGAGGCTGTACGCGACGGTACGCCCGTATTCGTTGACACCGCGTGAACCGACGATTGCCAGCGGTCTGTCACAGGCCTTGAGCGCAGGAGCATATCCCAGGCCCCACAGGCACAGCGGCGCCGCCCAATCCTTGCGGACGGACAAATCGTCGACGTGCTCAGGCCACAGAGCACTGTCCGGGCCGATCAGCCAGTACCTCCCATCCGCCGTCGCATGCGACCAGATTGCTTCGGCCAGTGCTTGAGGCATCGGGCAACAGTCATCTTGCCTGTCATCGTGCCGGTCATACCAAGGCGCCTCTTCGAACCCGAAATCGTGGTGTATGAGCCCCAAACTGGTGAACAGGTCGTGCAGACGGGTCTGCCACCCTTCCAAGGACTTGCGGAAGGTGGCTAACGCGCGGGAATCCGCCCGCAGCCCCCACCGCGCTGCACCGGTGACGAACCATTCTTCCAATCTGCTGGCTGCCATCGGTCGCAGCCACTGCATGCGTTCCGGCGCCCACGAGGCGCTCGAATGCATCGCCGACAGCACATTCCACGCGTCGGGAGCGCCTTTGAGTGTCGCGAACATCAAGGCGTCCGCGCTGTCGGTGCAATAGGTGAGAGCCGCTCGCGCAAGTGTGTCGTCGCTCGGACGGGCAAAACCATGGCCGTGTTCCCCGGTCGGGGATGATGGCGGCGCGGTCGTCGGCGCGGTCGTCGGCGCGGCCGGCGCGGTCGATGCGGCCGGCGCGGTCGATGCGGCCGGCGTGGTGGAGGAGGGGTGTACTGATGACATGGAGGCCTCTCTTTCAGAGCAATCGGTGGAATCCGCTTGGAATGCGGAGTGTCGGGATGAACGGATGCTGTCGAATGTGCTGAATGGACGGTATCGGACGGGCTGCGCCGCCGGAAAACCGTCACCGCATACGGGTCCTGAGCGCGATGCCTTGCGCCATATCCTGCCTGTCTGGCGACGTCCCGCCGCGCATATCCGCAAGCGTCCACGCCAGACGCATCGCCCGGTCGGCACCGCGAAGGCTCAACCGCCCGGAATCCAAGGCGCGGTTGACCAGTTCGATGGCTTGCCGTGACGTATGCTCGCGCAGCCACACGCCGTCCGCCTGCGCATTGCACGTCCAGCCGTACCCCCGGAACCGTTCCGCCGCGCAATCGCGAGCTTCGCTGACCTCAGCGCGCATGGTCGCACTGTCCTTGCCGTTCGCGCCCTGATCGCCGATTGTGATCTCATTGATGGGCGGGACTTCCACCTGGATGTCGATGCGATCGAGAATCGGACCGGACAGCCTTGAAAAATAGCGGATTCGGTCGCGTTCCCTGCACGTGCAGCGCTCGCCGTCGCCATAGGCGTACCCGCACGGGCAAGGATTTGCGGCCATGACCAACTGGAACCGGGCAGGATACCAGGCGGTGCCTTTGGCCCGGGACAAGGCGATACACCCGGATTCCAATGGTTCACGAAGCGTCTGCAACGCTCGTGTGGAGAATTCCGGGGCTTCGTCCATGAACAGGATGCCGCGATGCGCGCGGGTGATCGCCCCGGGGACGGCGACGCCTGATCCGCCGCCGACCAATGCGGCCGAGGATGCGGTATGGTGCGGTGCCTCATACGGTGGGACATCGGTGATGCCGAATCGTGGAAGCGTCCCGCACAGCGAACGCACCGAAGCGACTTCAAGCTGCTCATCCTCGCCGAGTGGACGCATGATGCCGGGCAATCGTGAAGCGAGCATTGTCTTGCCCGCTCCGGGAGGACCGACCAGCAGCGCGTGATGGCCGCCTGCCGCGGCGACCTGCAATGCCCATTTCGTGTGATCCTGCCCGATGACTTCGCTCATATCGCCGATAGCGGGAGCGTCCATGCGTTCGCCATCGGGCAGATCGTCACCATGCGACGGCGACAGCGTGTACTTCGCATGGCCGCCTAGCAGCTCGATGAGCTCTCCGACATGCCGCACGCCGGTCACGGCGATGTCGGGGACGAGCTCGGCCTCCTCGATATTCGCCGCCGGTACGATGACACGCGACATGCCCTGTGATTTCGCGTGCACAACGGCTGGAAGCACCCCCGGAACCGGCAGCACGCTGCCGTCGAGATTGAGTTCGCCGAGCACTACGGTCCGTTCCAGCGCCTCACCGCTGATTTTCCCGGCCGCGCCGAGTACGCTCGCAGCAATCGCCAGATCGTGTGCGGAACCGCGTTTGGGCATTGAAGCGGGGGAGAGGTTCACCGTCACCCGGGTCTGTGGCCATGAGAATCCTGCAGCCTGGCATGCCGATCGAACCCGCTCCCGCGCCTCGCTCAAGGAGGTGTCGGGAAGCCCGATGATTGAGAAATACGGCAATCCTTGCGATACGAATGCCTGCATATGCACGGTGAACGCTCGCAAGCCGAGGAACCCGATGGAGGAAGCGCTGCCAATCCTCGCCATCAGAACGCCCCCGGGATATGCCGCAGGTCCACATCCGAGCCGCGCACCTGGATGCTGACCACGTCGAACCGAATGCCTCGGTAATACGGCGTGTTCTCCCGCCGTTGGGAAAGCCACAACCGTCCCGCCTTGCGCAGCGCCGCCTGTTTGGCTGCGTGCACGGCTTCCTCAGGGGCGCCGAACCGGGTCGTACGCCGGGTTTTGACCTCGACGAACACCAGGGTGAGGTCGTCGGCCAGCATGATTAGGTCGATTTCCCCATAGCGGGTCCGCCAGTTGGAGGCGATCAGATGCCAATCGCGTCCAATCAGCGAATAGGCGGCGTACTGTTCTCCGGTGGCACCCAGCGTTTTCGCTGAAGTGCAGGGGTCGAGCATGACCGCCCTACAGTGGGTGAGCATGCTCGAAGCCTGCTCGTGGGCGTGCGGAAAACTACATGGCTGTGGTGTTTGATAGTCATTCATGGGCTTATTGCACCATGCCGTGACCGTCCGGCGCCAGCGTGACGGGACAATGTGGTCAAAAGTTGAACGGAAGCGGTTAAGCCCCTGTAATCAGCTATAGATCACCTGTCAGTGACGGACCAGTCCGGTCAAATCGCCCAAATCAAGTTCGAAACTCACGCCGCGTTCCTCATGATGCGGCTGATCGGCCGTATGGATCATTGCATGGCGGACGAATTCGCCGGCGATCTTCGCGGATTGCGCCAGACCGCGCCCCGCCATAATCGCCCCGCACATGGCGGAGGCGTAAGCGTCCCCGGTGCCATGCGTCATATACGGCAGCTTGTCGTGGATCAGCTCACGCTTGCCCGCGATACCGGTGGAGGCGCTCACCACATAGTTGCGCAGCGTGCCGTCCTCGCGATCGATGCCCTTGAGCACGATGTTCCTGGCGCCCAAGGCGAGCAGGGCCTCCAGCATATCGTCAACCTGCCGGTCGTCGAGATTCTGCCCCGGATA
The DNA here is from genome assembly GCF_051876855.1 of Bifidobacterium sp. Taxonomy (GTDB): domain Bacteria; phylum Actinomycetota; class Actinomycetes; order Actinomycetales; family Bifidobacteriaceae; genus Bifidobacterium. The sequence continues at coordinate 12,312 of NZ_JBJEIH010000121.1, read as the reverse complement.
GTCCCGGCCGGTCAGGATGCTCGCCTCGGTCAGATTCGGCATGAGCACGTCAGCGCCATCGACCAGATCGCCCATGGCCTGGCACAGCTGGTCCGTGTACGTCGGATACATCTCGCCGCCGTCACCCATCACCGGGTCCACCAGACGCAGCGCATGCGGGTATTCCCGATACAGCCGCTTGATAATCGCGACCTGATCTGCCGAACCCAGAAAACCGCTGTACACTCCGTCGAGATCGACGTTCTCCTGCCGCCACGCGTCCAAGTAGCCGTTCAGGATATCGGTCGTGTCGTGCATGGTGAACACACGGTATCTGGTGTGCGCTGAGAACAGGGCGGTCGGCACCGGGCACACATCGCACCCGGCGGCCGAAAGAATCGGGATCGCCGCCGTCAACGAGCATTTGCCATATCCGCACATGTCATGTACTGCGGCCACGCGAGGAATATACTTCGGATCTCGCTGGTAGAGCGTCACGTCCTGTGCTGTTGCATCTTGATTTACGTCTTGGGTCATGGGAAGCCTTTCTTCTCGCCGGCTTTGCGGCGGCGTCGCCAACGACTGTAGTCTGCGGCCTTGTCCTGTCGGCATTCGAGCTGCGGCGGGGCCGCCCATCGGCGTCGCGCGCATGTCGCGTGTCCGGCGTGTCGCGTGCTTCCGGGCAAGTTTTTTCGTGTTTCCCGATGTCGGCAATCCCATGCATTGCAAGGGATGTTAAGCGGTTATAGCCAAGTGCGATAACGGCGGGGTTGCAGGGCTTGCGCGGCTGACCTAATGTCTCAATCAACACCTCACCAACCGGTTGCAAGACCGGGCATCGAGGACAAGACGGACACCACCACCAAACCAAGGAGCAACATCATGGCCGAAAAGAACAACCACTACCGCTTCGAGACCCTCCAGCTGCACGTCGGCCAGGAGCAGGCCGATCCCGCCACCGATTCCCGCGCGGTCCCGATCTACGCTACCACGAGCTATGTCTTCCATGACTTCGATCACGCTGAGGCACGCTTCGGTCTCCAGGATCCGGGCAACATCTACGGCCGCCTGACCAACACCACCGAGGGTGTGTTCGAGGACCGCATCGCCGCGCTCGAAGGCGGCACCGCCGGCCTCGCCGTCGCATCCGGTGCAGCCGCCGTCGAATACGCGGTGCGCAACATCACGCAGACCGGCGACCATATCGTGGCTTCCAAGCACATCTACGGCGGCACCTTCAACCTGCTGCGCCACACGCTTCCGCGTGACGGCGTGAACACCACCTTCGTCGAGCCGAGCGACCCGAAGAACTTCGAGGACGCCATCCAGGACAACACGAAGCTCGTCTACATCGAGACCTTCGGCAACCCGAACGCCGACCTCGCCGACATCGAGGCCATCGCCGACATCGCGCACAAGCACAACCTGCCGCTCGTCGTCGACAACACCTTCGCCACCCCGTACCTGTTCCGTCCGCTGGAGCACGGCGCCGACATCGTCGTGGAATCCGCCACGAAGTTCATCGGCGGCCACGGCACCACCCTGGGCGGTGTGATCGTCGAAGGCGGCAAGTTCGACTGGGCCGCAGTCCCGGGCAAGTTCCCGACCCTGACCGAGCCGGATCCCTCCTACCACAACCTCAACTTCTATGAGGCCCTCGGCCCCGTGGCCTTCGTGACCCGCGCCCGCGCCATCCTGCTGCGCGACACCGGCGCCACGCTCTCCCCGTTCGCCGCGTTCCTGCTCCTGCAGGGCACCGAGACGCTGTCCCTGCGCGTCGAGCGCCACGTACAGAACGCCCTGAAGGTCGTCGAATACCTGCAGACCGTGCCGGAAGTCGAGTCCGTGAGCCATCCGGCGGTCCCGGGACGCGCCGACCACGATCTGTACGCGAAGTACTTCCCGAACGGCGGCGGCTCCATCTTCACCTTCGACATCAAGGGCGGCAAGGACGCGGCACGCGTGTTCATCAACAACCTGCACCTGTTCTCGCTGCTCGCGAACGTCGGTGACGCCAAGTCCCTCGTCGTGCACCCGGCTTCCACCACGCACTCCCAGGAATCCCCGGAGGAGCTTGAGGACCAGGGCATCCACCAGGGCACGATCCGCCTGTCCATTGGCCTCGAGAACATCGATGACATTATCGAGGACCTCGAGGGCGGCTTCAAGGCGCTGCGTGAGTCCGGTCTGGCCAAGTGACGCCAAGTAAGTACACGCAGGTGCGAGCATAGCCTTGTGCGATTGGTTGCGCGGGCGCGGCGAGCGATCGTCGCGCCCGCGTTTTTGTGATGTTGTAGTCGTGATGTCGTCATCGCGGCTTGGCCGTCAAGCCATGATTGGCGCGGCTTGGCAGCCGGGTTTTCATGACGTTGCACGTGAACTTGCGATTGGCGGGGCATCCGTGGATTGCGTTCTGAGCACAATGTCCTCGACACTATGGAATGTTGATAGTGGACTTCGCATGCCGTACACGTGCGCCATACACGTCCGCAACTGCGCCCGCGTGGCCGGTTCGCGTGACAACCGCACAGCATGACCCCATCGAATGAGAGAAAGAGCCGACCATGAAGAACAGCAGTCGTACCTTCCTGCACCGGGCCGCAATCGCGGTCCTCGCCGCATCCGCGATGATGCTGTCGGGGTGCTCATCGGGGCCGTCCGCGGGCGCGTCCGCTTCAGCGTCATCGAGTGCCGGGAACATCGTCACCGTAAATAATGTGGAGCCCGCCGCAGGGCTGATTCCGAGCAATACCGACGACCTTGCCGGATGGAAGGTGGCCACACAGCTGTACGAAGGTCTGGTCACCTTTGACGCCGCAGGCAAACTGGTGTATGCGGACGCCACGTCCATCACCCCGAACGCCGACGCCTCGAAGTACACCATCAAACTGCGTTCGGGACTCGTCTTCTCCGACGGCGAGAAGATCACCGCCTCCACCTACGCGAAATCATGGTCCTTCGCCGCCAACGCTGCCAACGGGCAGCTCGGCGCCGCGATATTCTCCACCATCAAGGGGTACGACGCGCTGCAAGACGAAAACGGCGACAAGAACGCCCAGCTGTCAGGTCTGAAGGTCGTCAACGACACCACGCTCGACGTCACGCTCGCCGCACCCGACTCCTCATTCCCGTACAAGGTCGGCGATGTAGCGTTCCTGCCATTGCCTGCCAGCGCGTACAAGGACATCGACGCATTTGGCGAACACCCGGTTGGCAACGGCCCGTACAAGCTCGCCTCATGGTCGCATGACAAGGAAATCAAACTCGTGCCCAACCCCAAGTACACCGGGCCGCGCAAGGCGAAGAACAAGGGAGTGGCATACGAACTGTACACCAGCCTCGACGCCGCATACTCCGACCTGCTGGCAGGCAACCTCGACGTGTTGGATTCCATTCCGTCAAGCGCGCTGAAAACTTACAGCAAAGAACAGTTGCAAACCGTGAGCAAGCCCGGCCCCGGCTTCAAATCCTTCACGATACCGCAGAATATGGCGCACTTCTCCGGCAAGGAAGGCAAGCTGCGCCGCGCCGCGATCGCCCATGCCGTCGACCGTGAGACGATTATCAAGAAAGTCCTGTACGGCACTGCCACCAAGGCTACCGACTTCACTGCGCCGACCATCGCCGGATACAGCAAGATTCTCTCCGGCGCCTCCGTACTCGATTACGATGCGGCACAAGCCAAGAAACTTTGGAAACAGGCGGATGACATCAACCCGTGGGAAGGGACTTTCCGACTCGCCTACAGCACGGACAGCGGCAACAAGCCGTGGATCGATGCGATTTGCAATTCCATCACGAACGCGCTCGGTATCGACGCGCAACCGCTGATTTTCTCGACATCCAAGGAGCTGAGCACCGCGATCCACAACCGAACGGTCGGCGCCGCGTTCATCCAAGGCCTGCAATCTGATTATCCGCACCCCGAAGGGTACCTGGTACAGGCGTATGACTCCGCGTCTGCGGACGGCAAGGGCCTGAACAACGGCGACTACAAGAGCGCCGCATTCGACGCGCTGATCGACCAGGCTGCGCGCCAGACCACGCTCGACGGGGCGATCGGTTACTATCACAAGGCCGAGGAACTGCTGTTCGAGGACCTTCCCGTGATTCCGCTGTGGTATACGAATGTGACGGCAGGCGCCGGCAAGCAAGTCGGTTCGCTGTCCTTCAACTACATGGGACTGCCGGACTATTACAAGCTGACGGTCAAAGGCTGAGCCGCGGGGTTCACGCGATATGGACGGGGGAGTCGATCGCGGGCCCGGTATACGTAAGATATCGGCCTGATGCACCCGCATTCGGGTGCGTCAGGATCGATTGTTCAGGAAGAGAGGGAATATGGCCGCACAAGCCAAAGCGAAATTCCAAGCAAGTATGATTCCGCTGATCGCCATCATGACCGCACTGACCACGGTGCTGACCATGCTGGTGAAGCTGCCGACGCCGACACGCGGGTATCTCAACCTGTCCGATGCGATGATCTTCTTCTCCGCCTACGCGTTCGGCCCGTGGGTCGGCGGCGTGATTGGCGGACTGGGGCCGGCGCTGTCGGACCTGCTGTCCGGTTATCCGCAGTGGGCGGCGTTCACCTTCGTCATCGACGGGCTGCAAGCCGTGCTCGTCGGGCTGATTGTGCGTAAGTTCCGTCCGGCCAATATGATTGTCGGCTCAGTCATCGCCGGCGTGTGGAAAGTGTTCGGCTACCTCATCGCCGGAGGCATCCTGTCCGGCTGGGGGCCGGCCTTGGGCGAGGTTCTGGGCAACACCGGCCAGATGGTTGTCGGTCTGGTCATCGCCTACGCCCTGTTCGCCGCGGTCCGCAAGGCCTATCCGCCGCTGGTGCGCATGGGCAATCTGGGTGTTAAGCCCGCCGTTGCGATTCCTGAGGACAAGGCAGAGACATCCGCTGACAACGGCAACGGCGCAACCACCGGTGCCAACACAAGTAGCGATGCCGCAGAGCGGACCGAAACGTCGGGTTCCAGCCATCCGACGGGCAGCGTCAACTGAAGCACGCTGACGGCGACAGCGGCATAGGCAATCGAACGACCTGATATGAGCGACGCCCCGATTATCACGGCGAACCACCTCAGCTGGTGGTATACCCCGCAAACCGACGACGGTGAACCGGTCAAGGCATTGAACGAGCTGGATTTCTCAGTCCCGTCCGGATCATTCACCGGTATCATCGGCCCGACCGGGGCAGGCAAATCCACGCTGTGCATGGCGCTTGCCGGCATCATCCCGAATCCGGACGACGGCACCATGCGCGGCACGATGACCGTCGCCGGGCGCAACACCGCCGAATGCAGCATCGCCGAACTGTCAAGCGATGTCGGATACGTCCAACAGGACCCGGAATCCCAGCTGTTTTGTGCCAGTGTGGAAGACGAACTCGCCTTCCCGATGGAAAGCCGCGGTGTCGATCCCGGCCGTATGGACGAACGCATCGACGGGTTGCTGCACCTGGTCGGCATGGACGGGTATCGCCGGCGTGTGCCGACAAGTCTGTCAGGAGGGCAGATGCAGCGGGTGGCGATCGCCGCGGCTTTGGCCTGTCATCCGCGCATTCTCGTGCTTGACGAGCCGACGGCGGCGCTCGATCCGGAAGGCACCAGGGAGGTGTTCCGCGCGCTTGACACGATTCGCGCAACCCGCGGGTTGACGATTGTCATGGCCCAGCAGGATACGGACGGGCTGGCCCGATACGCTGACCACATCATGCTGTTGGATTCGGGCAGTATCGCGGCTCTGGGCGATACCACGCTGTTCGCAACACATCGGGACAAGCTGGTCGAGCTGGGAGTCGCCCTGCCGGGGCGCGAACCCGGCCCACCGGCGATTGTCACGGATGCTGCCGTGCGGACAGGGCAGGGGCAGCCCGCGATCAGCTTCGAGCACGTCACCTACCGGTATCCCGAAGGAGGCAACGGTTCCGCCGCCCTCGACGACGTGAATCTTGCCATCGACCGCGGTGCGTTCGTCGGTTTGATTGGACGCAACGGTTCAGGCAAAACCACCCTCGCCCGTCATCTCAACGGCATGTTGCAACCCAGTGCTGGCACTGTCATCGTTGACGGGCTGCATGTGGGTGGCCGCCGCGTCGGCGAGATGGCCTCCCATGTCGGGTACGCGTTCCAAAACCCCGACCATCAGATTTTCTGCTCCACCACGCGCGAGGAAATCGCCTTCGGGCCGTTGTGTCTCGGTGTGCCGCGCGAGGAAATCAGCCGTCGCGTCGACCAGTTGCTCAGCCGCTTCGGTCTCGAGGACGTCGCGGGACAATCTCCGGCGACCTTGGGCTACGGCCAACGCCGTCTGGTCGCCTTCGCGTCCGTCCTGGCCATGGACACGCCGATTCTCGTGCTGGACGAGCCGACCGCCGGGCTTGATCGCCGCCTGTCAGGCATGATGCTCGATGCCGCGTCGGAACGCAACCGGCAAGGCGTCACCATGGTGATGATCAGCCACGATATGCGTACAGTGCGCGAACGCTGCACCTATCTCATCGAACTCGAGGACGGACACGTGCGTGCCGCCGGGCCGATTGAGCCGCAGGAACACAAGCAGCAGGAACACGGACAGCTGGAACACGGGCTGCCGGAACCCTGCGAACACGGGGAGGACCGCTGATGGACGCCGACCTGTATGTTCCCGGCGACGGCTGGCTGCACCGCGTCGACCCGCGCGTCAAATTCCTCATCTCGCTCGTCCTGCTTGTCCTGTGCCTCGTATGGCGCAGCTGGCCGCTCATACTCGCAGCGTTGATTCTTGAACATCTCATGCTTCTTACTGACCATATTCCGTGGAAGAACATCGCATGGGTGTGGCGCATTCTCGCCGTCATCATCGCGCTGATTGTAGTGTTGTGGCCGATATTCGACCGTTCCGGCACGCATGCGCTCGTCGACTGGGGGTGGCTGCGGCTGACACAAGAGAACCTGCTCATGGCCGCGGTGATGGGGCTGCGCATTCCGGCGCTCGGTTTCGCCTGTTTCCTCACCCTGTTCACCACCAGCCAGGCGAAACTCATCCGTGGGGCGGTCGCTTTGGGCATGCCGTACAGCGCCGGTCTGACACTGGCGACCGCGTTGCGGTACATCCCGGTTTTCGCGCGGATTGTCACCCAGGTGCGTGACGCCCAACGTGCGCGAGGCCTTGATTTGTCCGGCGAAGGCGCACGGATGCGAGGCATCCGTAACCCGTTCGCGCTGATGCTGGCACGGGCGCGCGCATGGGTTCCGGTCATCGTCGCCGTGCTGATCCGCGCCTACCGGATGAGCCGCAGCGTCGGCTGGGCTATGGAATCGCGCGGATTGGGACTGCCCGGTGTCAAACGCTCCTACCGGGTGCGTCTGGCTATGCGTCCTGCCGATTGGGCGATTCTCGCGGTGACGGTCGCCTGCACCGCCCTTGCGATTACCACGTCGGTCGTTATGTGAGCTGTGCGCCCCGAGCCTGTGGAATCAGGCCGATCCGCGCGTGTATTACAGTTTCCCTGGAATCGCGTTCTTCCCGCCCCCGAGTGTGCCGTGCGCGCATTCGGGGATTCCACCCATGTCGTCATCCTTGGGGATGATTCCGCATCCATCTCGTTTTCCGTCTCGCGCATGATGGGTTTTCCGCCCGCATTCCGATAGATTGAGCATATACGTCCAGGAAAGGTTCCGGACGAACGAGTGGAGGGAAGATCCATGACAACCCCGAATCCCATAGCCGTCGAAGCTGTCGACTTGGTGAAGATCTACGGTACCGGCGAGAACGCGGTCCACGCGCTGCGCCACGTCAACGTCGCATTCGAACGAGGGAAGTTCACCGCGATCATGGGCCCGTCCGGTTCCGGAAAGTCCACGCTCATGCACACCCTTGCCGGCCTCGATTCCGCCACCAGCGGCCATATCCTGCTTGACGGCGCCGATATCACGACGATGAACGACAAGCAGCTGACCCTGTTGCGCCGGCACAAGATCGGATTCATCTTCCAAAGCTTCAACCTGCTACCGATGTTCACCGCCGAACAGAACATCCTGATGCCGCTGACCTTGGCCGGCCAGAAGCCCGATCGTAAGTGGTTCGACATGCTGGTGGACACGCTGGGCCTTCGCGAGCGGCTCGGCCACCGCCCGAACGAGCTGTCTGGCGGCCAGCAGCAGCGCGTCGCCATCGCACGTGCGCTCATCGGCAAGCCGTCCGTCGTTTTCGCCGACGAGCCGACCGGTAATCTCGATTCCGTCTCCAGCGCCGAAGTGCTGAGCTTCTTGAAGCGTTCGGTCAAGGAATTGGGGCAGACCATCATCATGGTCACGCATGATGCGGTCGCCGCCTCCTATGCGGACCGCGCCATCGTGTTCGCGGACGGCCAGATCGTCGCGGATGTCGAGCACCCGAGTGCCGACCAGATGAGCGAACTGCTCATGCAGGAACGACGCCGCGCTACCCTCAACCTGTCCGAAGGCGTGCCGCAGCCGCCTGTCGCCGCCATGCCGGATGCCGGCCTCAACCGCTGAATCAGACACGAGACAAGCAAGGACATTCCCATGTGGTCGATAACGATCAAAATGATGAAAAAGAACATGAAGATGCTGATTCCTGCGGGAATCGCCATCATGATCGGCACGGCGTTCATAGCCTGCACCTTCCTGTTCGGCAATACGCTTAACGACACCCTGCGCACCCAGCTGACCGCCCAGTATGCGCAGGCAAACTACATCGTCCAAAACACGTCTGCGATGAGCGGCTCGGATACGATGCCCACCGTGGGGGACGTGAAAACCAAGCAGATCAACGCCACTGACGGCGTGGAATCCACGTACATCCAGCAGAATCTTCCGGTCACCGCGTCGACGGGGGACAAGAGCGCCACGCTGCTCGCCATCAACGCGTCCAGCGACGACCGCTTGCTGCCGGTCAAGATGGTCAAAGGCCACCAGCCGACGGGAGACGGGCAGATTGCGCTTCCGTCTAAGCTCGCCGACCAGCTGTCGGTGAACATCGGCGACAAGGTGACGCTTGCCGCGAACTACGGTTCCGGCATCAGCGGCAGCGACAGCGTCGAACTGATGGTCTGCGGTTTCACCGAGGACACGAACGGCGCGTACGGCTCCTATGGCGGCGCCGCGGTGATCGGCGACAATACCATGGCGAAACTCCAAGGCGCAGACAGCGAATCCGATCTGATGTTCACGGGCATGACCTTGGACATCGACGAATCGAAGGTCGATGCCGCAGTCCCCGCGATCAGGAAGCTGCTTCCGGAAGGTTACAGCATCGAAACCCGGCAGAAGGCGGGGGATGAGGCACTCAAGTCGCTCAGCCAGTCCGGCACCAACGCTGTCACCGTGTTCCTCATGTGCTTCGGCATCCTCGCGATGTTCGTCGCCGCGCTCGTCATCGCCAACACCTTCCAGGTGCTGGTCGCCCAACGTCGCCGCACCTTGGCGCTGCTGCGCACCATCGGCGCACAGAAAGGCCAGCTGTACCGGTCCGTCATCGGCGAGGCGGCCATCCTCGGCTTGATTGCTTCGGCGTTGGGTATCGCATTCGGCTCCGCAATCATGGCAATCGTGGTGCACAGCCACGCGCTCGCGAGCCTCGGCATGACCGGCGGATTGGTATTCACCTGGCAGGTCTTCGTGATTCCGCTCGTCTTCGGCGTCGTCATGACCATGCTCGCCTCGATCGGGTCGGCGCGTTCGGCCACGCGAGTCACCCCGCTGGAAGCGCTGCGGCCTGTCGAAGTCAGCGACAATAAGCGGGCCGGCATTGTTCGGGGTATCATCGGCATCCTGCTCATCGCCCTCGGTCTGGTGCTGACTGTCGGCGCGGTGATGATGCTTCGTTCGGCGCTGGCATCCTCCTCAGATTTGAGCAACGGGTATTCGACGATGCTGTTGGGCGCTATCGCCGGATGCGCCCTGATTTTCATCGGCCTGGTGGTCACCGCGGCCTTCTGGATGCCGCTGCTCATGCGCCTCGGCGGGGCCCTCGCCGCGCTGTTCGGGCCGGCGGCGAAAATTGCGCACGCCAATATCCAGAAGAACCCGAGGCGTGTCGCCTCCACCGGCGTCGCATTGCTCATCGGCGTGACGCTCGTCTCGTGCATCGGAACCGGTGCCGCCTGCGCCAAGCAGACGATGAACAACACCCTCGACACGCATTACAGCGTGGATATGGTCGCCAAAGGTAGCAAGCTGAGCCAGTCCACCGCCAACAAAATCGCCAAGATTGACGGCGTGAAGACGACACTGTACGCGCCGATCGCCCGCGGTTCCGTCACTGTCGGCGGCGAGGAACGCAGCGCCACCCTGGTCGGCGTTCCCGATACGGCGACGCTGTCCAAGGTGCTGCGCGCGGACTTGGGCGGGGTCATCCTCGGTGAAGGCAAGGCCTTGGTACCAACGTATTCTGCGTTCACCGGCAAGGTTCTGTCGTTCAAGAACGGGCAGGTGAGCTTCACCGCTTCAGACGATAGTGGCAGCGGCGAAGTGTCCAGCGCCAACACGCTGACCTTCTCCGTCACCCAGCGGGATTACCGCAATGTCGATACGGATGTGAGCGTCACCCTGTTCGTCAACGAGTCCTACTTCCAGAGCAAGCAGGTACAGGCAGACGGGCACATGCTGCTCGCCGCGGTCGATACGTCCAAGGCTTCGGCTGTGGACATCATTACCAAAGCGCAGACGGCGATCGGCGAAAGCGCTGGGGCCTCTCTGTCCGGTCCGATCGCGGAACGCGTCCAATGGAACCAGATCGTCGATACGATGCTCGCGCTGCTGGTCGCTCTGCTCGCGGTCGCCGTGCTCATCGCCCTGATCGGCGTAGCCAATACGCTCAGCCTGTCGGTCATCGAACGCACCCGCGAATCCGCAACCTTGCGCGCCATCGGCATGACCCGCGGCCAGTTGCGCTGGTCGCTGGCGGTCGAATCGCTGGTTATCTCGCTGGTCGCCGGTATTGCGGGCGAAATCCTCGGTATCGCCTTCGGCTGGGTCGGCTCCTACATGGTGTTCAGCCTGTACAGCGACACCGTGTTCATCAGCGATTGGAAACTCAACCTGATCGTGCTTGTGGTCGCCGCGGTGGCCGCTCTGCTCGCCAGCGTCTTCCCCGCACGGCGCGCAGTCAAGACGCCGCCGGTCGAGGCGCTCGCCGAAGCCTGATTCAGGCGTCCCGCCGGCCGGGAGCGACCGGGGATGCGGATTGCAGATAACTCGACAGACACGTTGTGGCCCGTCATTGCCTTGAGCAGTGGCGGGCCACAGCGTATCTGCATACCGGCGTGCAGTTTGGCGCGTCGCGTCTACGGGCGGACCAGCCCGTTTTCGTAGGCGAAGACAACAGCTTGCACCCGGTCGCGCGCGTTGATTTTCGCGAGGATATGCGCCACATGCGTTTTCACGGTCGGCAGGCTGATGAACAGTTTGTCGGCGATTTCCTGATTGCTCAGCCCGTGCGCGATTTCAATGAGCACCTCGCGCTCGCGTTCGGTCAGTTCGTTCAGCTCAGGATCTGTGTACTGCGCTTCATTGCCGCTGGACGCCCCCGATTGCATGGTGGGGGCGAGCTTACCTTCGACCATGTTTTCGATCAGCCGCTTGGTCGCGGACGGGGCGATGATCGCGTTGCCCTGGTACACGGTACGGATGGAGGCGAGCAGGGTCTCCGGCTCGGTGTCCTTGAGCAGGAAGCCCGACGCGCCCGCATTGATGGCGGACATCACATATTCGTCCAAATCGAACGTGGTCAGGATGATGACGCGGGTGACTCGTCCGGTGTCGTCGGCATTCTCGGCGTCGCCGCCGGGTGTGTCGCTGGGGTGAGAGGCCACGGATTCCATTGCGGTGATGCGGCACGTCGCCTCGATCCCGTCCATGCCGGGCATACGCACGTCCATGAGTACGACGTCAGGATGCAACTCTTGTGCGAGCGTGACCGCCTGATCGCCGTCGCCGGCTTGTCCGACGACCTCCATATCCGTCTGGGATCCGATGACCATGGCGAATCCGGCACGGACGAGTTCCTGGTCATCGGCGATGACCACACGGATGTGCTGCTGTTGATTCATAGTCTCCACTGTATCCGCAGGTGGGGGCGTGCGCCAGGATGCGGCACGGTTCGCGCGCAATCCCATGCGGCGTACGAGGCTGGGGAGGCAATGGCAAGGAGGGGCGGATGCGTGGTTGGCGCGGTGATGTACTGCACTCCTGAGATACTGGACGACGTATCATGCTCGGGAACGATCATGGCGGACGTGCGGGCTGATACCGGACAAGGCGTCTGGAACAAGCCACGGCGGCGATTCCGTTGCGGCATGGAGCACAAGGAGTTGCC
>NZ_JBJEIH010000120.1:0-20607 GCF_051876855.1 Bifidobacterium sp. | reverse complement strand
AGCGTAACCAGTTTGTGAGGGGACACACTGTGAGGAGGTGCGCTGTGGGGAAGAACACTGCGAGGAGAGACGGACTGGTGTGAAAGAGGGTTGTTTCTTGGTGCGAGTCAGTAATCAGCCGATACGCGACGAATCGCCTCGAGGCGGCGTATCCGCCAAGGCGATTGCGGCCGAGACATGGATTCCGGCGGTGGCAAGCACATCGGCGCATCCGCGCAATGTGGATCCAGTCGTGATGATGTCATCCAGCAGAATCACCGTCCCGGCACCCGCATCGCGGCAACCCGCATCATGCAGCCAATCCCCACCATGCAGCCGTCCGCGTATACGGAACCTATCGCCCATGCGGTCATGACGCTGCTGCGCGCTGGACAGACTGACCGACCGTCCCCCATGGCGCGCGACCGTCAGCACGTCGGCGACCACGACATCGTACCCGTATTCCTCACATAAAAGACGACACACCGCATGCGACAAGACAGCCATATGCCGTCTGCCACGGGCCCGAACAGACCGCCCGGATGAAGGCACCGGGACAAGCGTCACCCGATGACCACCGCCAGAGCCCAAGCCGTCGCCCGAGACACCTGAGGCACCAAGCCTGCCCAGCATCATATCGACGGCAAACGCAAGATATCGGGCGAACACAGTATCGCATTCCCGATCATCATGATCCTTCCATGCGAGCACCGCCGACCTTGCACGACCCGAATACCGCGCACATGCGAGCGTACCGCCGGGAAGGCCCGGAAACTGCCGGGACGGCCACAGAGCAAACAACACCTGGCAATCGGCGCACAACACCGAATCGGGTTCGCCGCACCCCGCACATCCGCGTGGCAGGACAACCATCGCGAACGGGGATGACAACAGGCGGGAAACCAAATCACACAATCGCATGCATCTGACTGTATGCAAACGCCATGCGGCGATGCCAACCCGCGCGATACATGTGGTCAAAAGTGATGACAGCACCTATCGGTAACCGGCAAAAGACCACCGGTGATTCACGCGACCACAGGCAGACGGCGAATGAGCTCACCGCACACCTCAAGGGTCTCCTCCGGTCCCGTGACACGAATGGCAATCGTTCCGGCGTTAACGGCAGGATAATCATTACCATCAGGATCCATACGGTCACCGAGATAAATCATCTGCGACACGTCGATATGCAGCGCGGTCGCCAACTGCCGGACGGCATACGCCTTATCCACCCCGCGAAGCGAGATATCCACACTTGTGGACCCGCCGGATCGGACCGCCAAATCAGGCACATCAGCGCTTACAGCCTCGGCAAGCCGGTTCTTCTTCTCATTGGTCGGATCCCAGGATTCCTTCGCCGCAATCGGCGCAAGCTGCCCCAAGGCGGAGAAGGTGATCTGGCTGCCGCGGTCTTCGATGCGATCGCCCCACACGTGGTCTTCCCAAATGCCTTGTTCCTTGGCGTGTCGTTCCAGCGAGCTGATGGCGGCCTGCCGCTCGGCGACGCTGAGATTATGCTCATACACGCACTCCCACTGCGTGCCATCCCAGCGGTAGTAGCGGGTTCCGCTGGTCGGCATCAAATGCAAGTTGGCTTTGCAGGCGCGATCGTCCAGCATATCGAGAATCTGGCTGCGCACCAGCGCGAACCTGCCGCCGGTGATAATCGCCACCGGCAGACGGTGGGTCAGCGCGGTCAGGCAATCCGCAATTTGCGGGGAGATCGGCTTCTTCGATCTGGCGAGCGTACCGTCAAGGTCGAAGGCGATCGCTTTCGCTTCGGACGCCACGGCGTCAAGATCAAGCTGCTGCCATGCATGGATCGCTGTGGCGTTCATTGTTCCTCCTTGCCGAAATACGCCCTGCTATCCTAGCTCAATCCTTGCCTCGACATACAGTGGACGACATGCTGCGAGCACCTTGGCAATTACACGTATACCGCAACAGGCACGGCCGCGGAAGCCGTACGCCGATGTTCGGAGTGAGAATGCCCCGATACCGGACAAAAAGCGGCATGTTCGACGACATGGTCGCATCCCAGTTGCGCCGGCTGCACGGGGCGTGGCCGGAATTGGTACAGCCCGTGCAGTTCGCGGTCGAGGACGTTCCGCCGTCCGACCCGGCACCATGGCAGGCAGACCCGGATTTATGCTCCCAATGCTTCCCCGCCGGGCGCGGCACGCCGGCACGCATCGTCCTGTACCGTATGCCGATTCAGATGCATGCGCGCACCCGTATGGACCTGCAGTTCGCGATCCGCGACGAGCTGGTCAGCCGTCTCGCTGAGCTGTACGGTCGCAGACCTGAGGAAATCGACCCCGATTGGGGGCTTGATTAGCGAACGGTCAGTGCACGATGCGCTGGTCGTTCGCCGTCAGCACTTCGCGGCTCTGCGGCTCCAACGATGATGCCGGCAGATACGCGGCCTGCGCCACCTTGCCTGAAGACAGCGAGGCCTGTGACAACCTTGCACCCCACACGATGTTCTTGCCTGCACGACATGTAAGCATCTGAGTGCCGTCGCCGATGTCTTCGGGATCGACCGACACGCCCGTCGTGGCGCCCACCTCAATCTTCTTGCTTCCCGTCGCCTTGCCGGACGCATCGAAGCCACGAACCGTCACGCTCTGGTCATTGTCGGACAGATTGACCAGTTGCAGGCTCGCAGACGTCGATGCCGGGATGACCAAGCCTGAGGCCTGCTGTCCCGCCTCTCCGGGGACGAACGCGAAATCCGCCTGTCCAGAACCGCTCTGGCTGACCGTCGCCTGAACGTTGATCTCGGATGTGGCGTCGGCGAACAAGCCCACCGCACCGTCCGGAGCATTGCCGAGATCGACGGCAGTGACCCTGTTGCCGGGCACGGTAACTGTTTTCGCCTCCACTCGGCCTTCGCCGGTGACCCACGACAACGTCACTGTGGTGCTGCGCTGCGCGAAGACGAGGGCAGTCACCGCATCTCCTTTGACCACTCCAGGCAAGGCCTGGGTGAGCGCCGCGGTCTGAAGCGGGAGAACGACATCCGACCCTTGCGGCTTCAACCCCTGCATGCGAATGACCTTCACGACGGACGAAATCGGCGTCTCCTTGCTGGACACGGTAACGTACACGCCCTGCTGCCCCGGCGCGGCGGCGGCGATATCCAGGGTCGCTTGACCGCCTGCGGCGACCGTCAACGTGCTGGACGTGGACAATGACAGCTTCCCCGCATGTTTCGTGCCGTACACGGTCACCTCAAGCGACGTCGATTTCTGCGAAGGGTTGGACACCACGAGCTGCTCGGTGACACCCGTCTGCGTCGCCGGCAACAGGAAGGTGTCGCTCAGGGCAGTCGGCACACATGAGGCGGCGGACATACCCCGCAAATCCCCCGATGTCGCCCACGACGCCGTCGAACCGATCACACCGGTCCCCGATTTCGCCTCGAGCAGTTTCGCATCAATGTATTGCGCGCTCTTCGTGACATCGCCGGAGAGCGTCTTCACGTTCGCAGCATCGAGCAGATTGCTGTCGGACAGCTCGCCGGGCTGCGCATCGTCGGCAACCGGATAATCGTAGACATCGGCGCCATACACGGAACCGAACGCCGCGTACAAGGCCGAAGACGTGATATTGCCCACGGTCGCCTGGTATTCGCTGTCCCCGAAATTCTCGTCGTCGGCGAGTGCCATCTGTTGCGGGCACAGCAGGCCGTATTGTGTCTGGCTGACATGTTGCACGGTCGTCCCCGACGAAACCGAAGGCGCATCGACCAGCCATCCGGCGGGCTTGAGCACAATCAGGGCGGCAAACACCGCAAGGATGACCACCATGGTCAGCAAAGCCACAAGGACGCGACGGACCGTCGACGCGGTATGACGGCCCGACCTGCCACGCTTACGATTGGATAGCTCCTGACTCATGCTTCATCCTCCTCGTCATCGCTCATCACCTTGGCGCCCGGACGAGGCAGAGCGACCAGACAGTATGCTGCGATGACAATACCCATGCTCCACAGCCACACATAACGCCATCCGCGCGCCTGCAATCTGCGCTGCGCCGAGGTGTTGACATGCTGGGTCGCGGTGTCGGTCGCGCTGGCAACACGATAGTAGGTGCCGCTGTCCGCGCTGACGACCGTCTGCACACCGTCGCACGCGGTGATATTGGCGATCAGTTCCCCTGTCGCGGTCCGCGCAGCGCGGTTCGAAGTGTTAGAAACCACGTAAATACCACCGAATCCCAGCTGGCTGATCTCCGCGATGGCATCGTCATCAGAACCGGACAGCAACGCCGCGCTCGCCTGGGCGAGGGTCTGGTATGCAGCATCGCGCTCCCCTGATACGAACTGGGCTCGCAAGGCCGGCGAAGCGTCAATCAAATCGCCTTTGCTGGTACGCAACACCGAATAATCGACCGAATTGTCAGTCTGGGCCTGCAGAGCGAGCACTCGGTAATCACTGTTCTTCGCCAGATAATCGGTGGCGACCATCGGCAATCCGCCCGTGCTGCCACCGATATGCTGGTTGGGAGATGCCAAGGCCGCAAAACCGCACCATGTGGCGGCGAACGCCAGCATCACGATGACCAGCAGGGCACGTGCGGCACGGGTCAAGGCCGTCGTGCGACGGGATTGTTCGGGACTGGCGTGAACAGCACCTTCTTCGGCACCCAGAGACGTCTTCAACGGGCGGAAACGCTGTACTGCCCCTCCCGCGACCAAGCACAGGCAGGACAGGAACGCCACCATGACCAAGGCCATGCCCGGAAGCACGGAACCAGCCACCTGCCCGTCGGCGTCCACCGCGATGGCCACACGGGACGATGCCAGACACAACACCGCTCCGCACACGGCGACCACCCACATCATGCGCGACACCCTGAGCGCGAACGGCAGGAACAGCGAGACGACAGCCAAGACGGCCACGACGGCAAGCGCCACAACCGAAGCGACGTGCAACGCCGTCTGTGGATCAAGCGAGCTTAAGTCGCCACCCCCGCTGACGCCGAAAGTCCTACGAACCACATCGGACAGGCTCAACGCCGTCGGCGAGCCGTTCACACTGCGCACAGGTATTGCGATATCGCCGAACAGCTGCCGCCACATGCCTTGCATGCCGTTATGGATGGCGTTGAGCAGGGTCGGGGCGACGGCGAATCCCGCGGGGAACGGGATGAGCAGCAACATAGCACGATGCTTCGGCACCATCATGAGGAACACGATGAACGCGACGACCAAGGCGAGCAGCGTCTGCGGCTCTGACAGCACAACGACGACAAAGCACAAGGACGCGCAAGCGGCAGCCTGAATCGATGCCTTCGGCTTGATCGGGTCCTCGGTGTGGTACATGCCCACGGCGCGGAACACGAAAGCGAATGCGGCAGGCAGGAAAATCATCATGGTCAGCATCGCGAGGTTCCCGGATTGGTACAGCCCCATCGCCGCGGCGAAGGAGACCCACATCAGCCCGCCGGCGATACGCACCGAGTCGGAACGGGTGAACACTCCTGCAAGTGCCCAGAACGACAATGCTGCGAGCGGAGCGGAAGCGCAGTACATGACGCTGACCGCCGTGGCGACATGCCCCAACGTGAACACGGAGGCGACCATAAGCACCAACAGCCATGGCGTCGGTGGTGCAGCGCGGCCGACACCGCCGCCGAACACCCATTGGGTGGTGGCTGAATCAACCAGTTGGCGCCAATTCGCGCCGGTGGCCAGCCATTGATCCGAATACAGCGTGCCACCGGAGGCCAGAGAACGCACCAACGACCATTGCGAGCCGATGAACAGGCACAGCACCACCACGGCCATGAGTATCGCCCCGGTCCACCGCCGAATCAGACGGGTACGCAGATGCGCTTTGGCCAACGGGCTAAGCAAAATCACATGGCGTTGGCTGTCCAAGGCGCGTCGGCGGTCACGCCAGCGCGCAATCTGCTGCCGGTCCGCCACCAGTTGCTCCAGACGGGATTGGGATACTTTGCTCTGCCGGGCGACCAGACGACGAGCCTTGAT
This sequence comes from Bifidobacterium sp., assembly GCF_051876855.1. GTDB lineage: Bacteria > Actinomycetota > Actinomycetes > Actinomycetales > Bifidobacteriaceae > Bifidobacterium. Next base: position 14,627 of record NZ_JBJEIH010000120.1, on the reverse strand, counting down.
AGCGCGCGGAAAAGACACGAGCGCGGACCACGGCATCACGAGCTCGCACAGCGCGTCATACGGTTTTTTTGCGAACAGTTTCGACACGGCACGCCCGATCGCGGCGGGCAGGCTGCACAGCCACCAGACCAGCCACCACAGCATGCGGATATCCGTATACGCGTAGCGTTGCTCAGCGCGCATCCGCGCTATCGACGCACGCTGGGGTTCATCCTCATCGACGGGCATACCAGAACGGGTACGGATGCCTTCAAATCTCGCGCGCCGATGGGCGATGCGCGCACGGGGCACGACGACGACACGCCCGCCACTAAGACATACGCGACGGCAGAAATCCGCGGATTGCGCGAAGGTGCCGAACCACGACGAAATGCCGTGAAGCATACGCAACGTATCGACGGGAACCAACGCGCCGGCGAGCGACACGGCGAAAACATCCTGTCTGCCGTCATACTGCTCCTGGTCTGGCTCACCGTCCACAACCAGCGAATACAGGCGGTGGCGACCGGCGTACTTGCCGACATCATGAAGGTTCTCCCCTGACCAATCGAGCTGTTTGGCGCCAAGAATCGAAGCGGTCGGGGCGTTGTGCCATGTCTCAATCAGCGATTCAAGGCAGACGTTGTCAGCCGGTCGGGAATCATCATGCAACATCCACAGGCCACGAATCCCCGCATCAAGCCGTGCCGCCTCGACAGCCTCCGAAACCGCTTGCGCAAAGGATTTCGCAGCTGTAACCGGAACGATGCGCACCGACACCTGCTTGGTCTGCGGCAACCGCATCGCAGGCCCGGCGGGCATGGGAATCACCTCGAACGAGGTCTGGAGAGACCGCGCCAGCGTCCCGGTGCAATCAGCGATGACCACAACCCCCGGCAGCACACTCTGCGCCAGCACGGCGGACAGGGTGGACGGGAAAAACCTCCTGTCCTCCTCCACGGTGATCACCGCCGCCACAGAGTCGTCAACGTCCTGGCTGTGCGTGTACGTGCGCGATGCCAAGACATCTCCCACCAATTGTTCGATGCCGCTGCCTGTCAAATCCATAGTTCCAGTGTACGCAAGGGGGTGAGAGCGTCACGCCCGACGACGTTCCTTCTTGTAGCGGCGGCGTTCCCGCTCGCTCATTCCTCCCCAGATACCGAACCGTTCATCATGGTCAACAGCCCAGTCAAGACACTGTTCGCGCACTTCGCACGATTCGCATACCTGTTTGGCGTCGCGTGTCGAACCGCCTTTTTCGGGGAAGAACACCTCGGGGTCGGTTTGCGAGCACAAGGCCCTGTTGCGCCACGACAGCCCGTCATCTTCGTCGAAAATCCCCCAGGTCCCATGCAGCGCGCGCGAACCGGCGGCGCCGTTACCGTCGTGATCCCGTGACTCACCCCACATATCTCCTCCTTGGCATATTGAGTATCAATGTCTCCCAGCATATACGCAGAATCGCCGATACACCAGCCTTCGGGCACCCTCGCGGTCTATTTCGGGGGCACGGCGTGGGTATCCCGCATCGACGAGCCAACAATCTGCAAACCGGTGTCACGGCTGCTTGAAGAGCCGACCGGGCCTCGATGTCGGGGGAATACTGTGAATATGAAACGTTTCATCACCATGATGGTCTACAATGACTTGGTCTAGAAGAAAAAATCGTCCAGGTTCGGCCAAGGCTGACGGCTCATAGGAAGGTTCCAAGCGTGACATCCCATCGCAGCAACCCCAAGCTTCCCAATCTCAATGGTTGGAACCAGCCCAAGCCCCGCCACAGTCTCGGATACCGCACCCGGCATCAGGTACGTTCCGTGGTCGTCAGCGTCGTCGCGGCGGCCTTGGTGTTCGTAGGCAGCGCCGCCGCGATGACGTGGTACGACATCAACCATGTCATTGATGACAACACCATCAGCATCATCCCGCAAAAGTCAGGGTCCACGCAGAATGCCGTCGTCGACCCCAACGCCGGCCAGACCATCAACATCCTGCTGCTTGGGCAGGATACCCGCAGCGGCGAGGAGAACAAGGCGCTGGGCGGTCCGGGCGAAGCGGAGAACCATCAGTCGGACACCGCGATGGTGTTGCAAATCAGCGCCGATCGCTCATATATCAACCTGGTGTCCATTCCGCGCGATTCCATCGTGAACGCCCCCAGCTGCCAGACCAGCAAGGGCACGATTGCGGCACGCTATGACGTGATGTTCAACTCGATTTTCGCCAACGCGTATTCGAAAGGCGGCGATTTGGCCTCCGCCGGCAGTTGCACTATGGCCGCGGTCAATTCGCTGACCGGGCTGGACATTGAAAACTTCGTGATCGTGGACTTCGCCGGCATGCGGGACATGGTCGATGCACTCGGCGGCGTAGACCTGTGCATTCCCGTCGCCACAAAAGACGCGACCACAGGTATCAATCTTCAGCCTGGTATGCAGCATCTCGACGGCACGACGGCGACCGAATACGCCCGCATGCGCCACGGGACCGGCACCGACGGCTCGGATATCATGCGTACGACACGCCAGCAGTATCTGGTCAAGGAAATCATCAAGGAAGCGCTCTCCAAGAACCTGTTCACGCAGAGTTCGCAGCTGTATCAGCTTGCCAAGACCGCTCTCAAGTCGCTCAATATCAGTTCCGGGCTCGCCCATGCATCCACGTTGGTGGGCTTGGCGATGAGCCTGAAGAATCTCGATCCGACACATCTGTATATGCAGACGATCCCGGTGACCTCGTGGTCCAAGGATATCAACCGCGTGGTCTGGGCTTCGAACGCGGACGACGTATGGGAGAAGTTGCGTAAAGAGGTGCCGCTGACACAGGCCGACGACACCACGTCCGATTCCTCCTCTTCCGATGCGTCCGCCTCCCCCAGCAGCTCGGACACCCCAAGCGCCTCCGATTCGGCGTCCGCATCCGCAACGCCGACCGAGACCGTCGACCCGAAGACCGGTCTGATCACGCGCGCCGACGGCACGTTGATCGACCCGAACACCGGCGGCATCGTCAACAAGAAGGACGGCACCATCACCGACCCGACGACAGGGCAGTATCTGGGCATCGCCGACCGGTACCTCAATGCGACGGTATGTGCGGTTAATGCGCAGGAATGACGGAAATCCGTGACGATACGTCCGCGCTGAGTAAAAGTAGCACCGTATTCGCACAGGAGGTCGTATGTCACAAGGATCATCGCAGTGGGAGGCTGGCGGCAGCCAACCGCCGAGCTTCTTGCCTGCGGGGACCCCGAAACACCGAGTCCGCACCCCGTCCACCCCGGCGCAGCCGGCGACAGGACAGGTCGTACCGCCAAGCTTCTCTCCGGCGTCTGCCCGTACCTCAGGTTCGCGCGCGGCATCTTCCGCGCCGCGGCCTGGCGCCGCACAGTCCGTGCGGCAATCCGCACGCGTATCCGGCGGGTCGTCTCGCAACGCCACGAACAACGAGCATGTGATGGAATCCAGTGCCAGCGACGTTCGGCGCCCCTCGGGTTCACGGAGCCCTTCCGGCCCAGCACGTCCTCGTCGTCACATCAGTGCGGGACGCGTGTTCTCCAGATTCATCGTCGTGCTGTTGGTAGCCGCCATCGTCGCTGCAATCGCCGCCTACAGCTGGGTGAACAACAATCTTAGCAAATCCGCATGGTTGAGTGATATGTCCGGCGGACAGGCGACGTCGTGGCTTATTCTCGGCTCCGACGAACGCGACGGCACCATCAACGAATCCTCCGAAGATGTCCCCGGAACCCGCACCGACACAATTCTCGTGCTGACCAAACCGAAAAGCGGGCCGAGCTCGCTGATTTCCATCCCCCGCGATTCGCTCGTGAAGGTCGATGACAAGTCCATGAAAATCAACGCCGTATACGAGCTGTACGGCAAGAAGAGTCTGGTCGGCGCCGTTGAAAGCATCACCGGGCAGAAGATCGACCACGTCGCCATGGTGAAATTCGGTGGCGTGCAGGATGTGGTCAACGCCTTGGGCGGCGTGGAACTGTGCTATGACAGCACGGTCAACGACGCGAATTCCGGGCTCGTATGGCAGGCGGGATGCCATGTCGCAGACGGTGGCACCGCGCTGGCGTTCTCGCGTATGCGCTACTCCGATCCGCAGGGCGATTTCGGCCGTGCCGCGCGACAGCGCCAAGTCATCGCCGCGATTATCAAAAAAGCCACATCCCGAAGCACGCTGACCAATTTCTCGACCACGTCGAAGGTCGCGAAAACAGCTTTGGCATCGGTAAGCGTCGACGACAAGACGACTCCGACCACCTTGCTCGCCATGGTGATGGCGTTCCGCAGCGCATCAAGTTCCAAGGGCATATCCGGCAGTGTCTACTGGACCGACCAGGGGTATTATGTGGCCGGCGTCGGATCGTGTGTACTGCTTGACGATGACAAGAACCTGCAACTGTTCAGCGAACTGGCTGCCGGCACCCACGCCGCGGGCAGTGTCGGGACGCTCGCCGAGGCCTCCTGACTGGGGTTCGGACAGCGTCTCGTCGGCGTTCTCTGAGACGCATATAGCATCGCTCAGGAACGTGCGAAGTCCTCTCCCCCTGCGGGACAGCCGCGCACTCGAACACTCGAACACTCGCGCACTCGAACACTCACGCATATCGTGCACACACACGAACTTGGGCACTCGGGCAACTCGCGCATAATCACCACCGTTGAAGAGCGCTGGCGAACAGCGGCACCGCGTAAGCTCGTGTGGTCGTCATCTTTCGTCCACATTTCCCGTGGCGTCTGGACGACACGCCGATTGCGCCTTCATACTGTCGATATGACTTTGGGTTCCCAATCATCAGCGAACGTCCCGCAGCAATCAGGTCGGCCGCGACAGCTGCAACGGCTGGCGCTACGACACCATCGGCGACGGCAGACGCACCGTCGCGCGTCTGTGCTGCGCCATCGCCGGATGCTCATCGCATGCAGCGCCCTGGCACCGGCCGCCACACAATGCACGATGGCGATCATCATGGGGCTGGAAGGACGCTGGATGTTCATCCCCATGGCAATACCGGGACTGATAGGCTGTCTCGCTTCCGCCATATTGGCAATCGGCGGAAGCGATGCGGACTTGCGTAGTGACACGGGCACGCCAACGCAGGTCTCGGACGATGCTTGCGCAGCTCTTGGGACCTCGCCCGAATCCCCGACAGGAAACGACGCTCCCCCGCCCTCCGAACTCGATACGCCCGAACCGCTGGAAACGCTGCTGGGACTTGACCGTGACCCGATGTTGTGGCGCGCCGTCGTGCGCACATGGGCGCAAGGATTGGATTCATCCAGTCCCGGGTCGCGCGCCCGGGAGCCGCATGGCCCGGCCGCTCAAAATCCTGCCCGGCACAGGCGTGATTCGCCGCACCTCGACGTGCCGATCGGCACGTGCGGAACCGGGGTCTTCACACTGGACATCGCCAGACAAGGTCCGCATGCCCTGGTCGCCGGCACTACCGGTTCCGGCAAATCCGTGGCCTTGCTGGTCTGGTGTCTCGCGCTTGCGGCGAGGAATCCGCCCAGCCGAGTGAACTTCGTGTTCATGGATTTCAAAGGCGGTGCCACATTCCAGGGGCTTGCCGACCTGCCGCATTGTGTGGGCAATGTCTGCGACCTCGATCTGGCTCACGCGGCCAGGGCGTTGCTCGCGTTGGAGCGTGAGCTGCGGCGGCGCGAACAGCTTGTCGCCTCACAGGGTTGTTCCAGCCTCGCCGAGCTCGACAATCCGCCACCCGCGCTGGTCATTGTCGTCGACGAGTTCCACGCGATACGTTCGCTACTGCCCGATTATCTGGAACGACTGACCCGCGTGACCTCACTGGGCAGGTCGCTGGGCATGCATCTGATCGCCTGCACGCAAAACCCGCTCGGCCAGGTCAGCGCCGAGATGAAAGCCAATATGCGGCTGCATCTGTGTCTGCGCGTCAACGACGCCATGCAATCGCGCGAACTGCTCGATTCCCCGGTAGCACAGGCCATCAGCCCGTCGTGCCCGGGCGGGGCCTATCTGTACGATGGCGAGGCGTTGCAATCATTGAGGTGTACGACCCCTGTAAACTCCCGCCGTCTGATCCGCCATATCGCCGCCGCGGGGCTGTTCCTGTCGCCGACACCCGCAACCATGCTGTTCACACCTCCCCTGCCAGAGCACCTTGACCGCATGCCGGCCAATCTGTCGATTACCGACCATGACAGCGGAAGTATGCGGCCCGAGCATCCCAACCGGGTGGTCATCGGCATCAAGGACGACGGGGTTGTCTGGCACCCGGCATCCATTGACGTGTCGCTGGGCAATATCGCGATTATCGGCAGACCTCGGAGCGGGAAAAGCAATCTGCTCGATGTGCTGTGCGAGCAGTCGCGGATAATCGGCACCCATGTAACCCGGTGGACGGTCGGCACCGACGGCGCACGGTGCGAACAACGATTCGCCGCACAGGAGTCGCCTCGGAGACCGGCACGCGAACTCATCGTTGTCGACGACGCCGACGAACTCGCCGACCCGCTGTCCACCGACCCATATGCCGACCAGTTCCGACGAGCGCTGCAATCACCTGATGTCACCGTCGCCTTCGCTGCGGGGTCCCTGCGTCATATCAGGGTCCCGCAGGATGCGCCGACACGGGTGGTGTTTCCCACGGGCGATCGCGTGCATGATCTGGGGCTAGGAATTCCGGCCGCCGTGCTCGCCTCTATGCCGCAGCGTGATTTCACCACCGCCGGCCGCGCGGTGGTACTTGACGGGCCGAGTGCGAGGCCTGTACAATGTTTGCGTTTTCAAGTAGAATGTTTGCGTTATCAATCTCCACACGACGATGACATTTCTCTGGGCCAAACCTCTTGAAAAGTCCTCGATTTCGTGATTATCTGGTACTGGACTTGATTAGGACATGAAGGAAGGCAACAAGCAATGAGCAGTGCTTATGATTGGCGGGCAAAGGCCGCGTGCCGCGACAAGGACCCGGAACTGTTCTTCCCCGTCGGTAACACCGGTGCGGCCTATCAGCAGATTGAGGAGGCGAAAGCCGTCTGCCGTACCTGCAAGGTCATCGACGCGTGCCTCAAATGCGCGCTGGACACCAACCAGGATTACGGTGTGTGGGGCGGTTTGAGCGAGGATGAGCGCCGCGCGTTGAAGCGCCGCGCCATGCGTGCACGTCGTTCGCAGAATATGCAGATGCAAATCTGATTGCTGCGGGCAACCCGTCTTATTCGCAGTGGGGCCGGTCATCGATTCGGATGGCCGGCCCCACTGCGATTCTGCGGTATGGAATCTGCAATATCTGCGGTATCTGTAGTACCTCGTGGAGCCTATCTCGCCTATGTGTGTGCGCCGACCCCTGATACCCGAAGCTGCGCCGTTGGCATTCTGCGGATCGTACTTGCGATATCGGGTATCTACGCACACACATACAGCAGATACGGTTCGCGCGGTACTACAGTCAAGCGAGATGCACGATTGTCGGCATCGCGGATCCGCACGTTATCGGCGTCGACTCCTGCACGAACCGCAGGCGGACAAAACGGGCGAGGCTGGATTCCAGCCGAGTTGGGCTCGCACTGGCGCAGTCCCAAGGATGGCAGAGCCCCGCAAACCGTGGAGATTACGGCGAAAAACCAAGTGCCAAAAGAACTCCAGCACATCCACGGGAGATTGCGCCGATTCAGCTGGTCGCGCGGCAATCTCCCGAGCTGGATCCTGATACCGGAAACCGGGCTCAGAACGTCGAAGCGCCTAAACGGCAGGAAGCCGAAACCCCAAAGTGCCCAGGGCTAATTCTGCTCGGCTTGGGCTGCCCTGAGGTTGATGCTCGCGATGACCTTGGTGCCGCCTTGCTCGCCCGGCTCCCAATGGACGCTGCCGGCGAAGTCGTTGGTGACGAAGGTGTTGATGATCTGCGTACCGAGTCCGGAACCCGAAGATTTCGCCATCCCGTGTTCTTCCTCGGCTTCAATGCCTGACCCGTCATCTTCGACCGCGACATCAAGATGCGTCCCCGTTCGCTTCGCGCTAATCAGGATATGCCCCTGCTGACGCCCCTCGAATCCGTGCTCCACCGCGTTCGTGACCAGTTCGGTCAGCACCAAAGACAGCGGGGTCGCGTCCTGCGCAGGCATGAGCCCGAAGGAACCGTCGAAAGCGATGTCGATATGCTGGTCGCTCATGGTGGCCAAATCGACGCTCATCTTCAACAGTTTCGAAATCACCTTGTCGAAGTCGACCATCTCGTCGGCGGTCTGGCTGAGGCCTTCGTGGACCATGGCGATGGTCTGCACACGGCGTTGTGCCTCCGCAAGCTCCTTCTTGACCTCCTGCGACTGGGTCTTGCGTGCCTGCAGCCTGAGCAGCGCGGAGATGGATTGCAGATTGTTCTTCACCCGGTGATGGATTTCGGAGATTGTCGCATCCTTGGTCTGCAGTTCGACGTCCCGGCGTCGCAGTTCGGTGACATCGCGGCACAGCACGATGGCGCCCGTCCGGCCGTTGGAGTCGTACAGCGGCAGCGACCGCATGGACACCGCGGAACGATTGGCTTCGAGTTCGGAATCAACTGCCGCCTTGCCGCTCAAGACCAACGGCAGGCTTTCGGGGAATGTGTCGTTCGTATGCAGCAGCTGCGTGCCGACCTCGCTCAGATACTGCCCTTGCATGGTGGTCAGCGAGCCGAGACGACGGAAGCAGCTCACCGCGTTGGGCGAAGCATATCGCACAATGCCGTCGACGGTGAGGATGATGAATCCGTCAGCGACACGGGCGTTGTGCCGCTGGTTCATCACGGGGTCATGGTACGGGAACTGCCCACGCGGGATCATCTCGTAAAGCTGTTTGCCGGCGTTGATGCTTTCGGACTCATATCGGCCGTTTGATTCTCGCGTCGCCATATTTGTCTCGCGCACAACCAACCCCAAGGTCTTGCCCTCATGACGGACCGGAGCGTACACATTGCACACCGTCGATTTGCCGATGCTGCGCATCACGGTCGAGCGGAAAATCGACGTCGCATGCATCGCAGCGTCCAGCTCGCCGGAAAGTTCACGGTCTACTTCCTTGCCGACGACATCCTCGCTGCGCAAGGTCATCACCGTGGATGGACGGCACTGGTCGGCGACGACATAGCGGCCGTCCGGCATCGGTAATATGAGCAGCAGGTCGGCGAAACTCAGGTCGGCGATAACCTGCCAATCGGTGACGAGCTGGTGGAGCCATTCGCGATCGGCGTCGGTGAAGTCCGGGCGCATCGCAAGGATTTGCGTGAATACTGCCATGCTCCCATCATACGCACCATGGTCGTCCCGGTGACGTCAGATTGACAAATACTTAGCTTACGGTAACGTAGGTTACGTTAGCGTAACCGAGGATGTGAGACAGATGACAACACACGAGGAAGCCGCCATCGAAACGAACCAGTCACGGCAACGCGATGCGGTCGCGCAGGCGCGGCAACGCGAAATGCGTGCGAAAGCGAAGGCCATCCGCGTCAAGGCGCAGGCGAAGGCGGACCGTATCCGCAGCAAAGCGGATGCGAAGGCCGAGCACAAGCTCGCCAAAGCCGAAGCGAAGGCCGCCAAACTCGAAGGAGTCAGCGTTCCGCAAATCGCGAAGAAAGTCCGCCTGGACGTCCATGGGCGCCCCAAGCCGCTCATGCGTGGCTGGCTGCACGCCTTCGCCGCCCCGCTGTCCCTGGCCGCCGGAATCGTCCTGATCTGTCTGGCACACGGTACCGGCCTGAAATGGGCATGCGCCGTGTTCATGACCTGCTCGCTCGTGCTGTTCACGAACTCCGCGGTCTATCATCTGGGCGATTGGTCACCCAAAGTGACCAACGTGCTCAGGCGCATCGACCACGTCAACATCTTCCTGCTCATCGCCGGCACCTACACCCCGGTGTCCTTCGCCTTGCAGCCGCGCATGCGCGACCTCATCATCGTGAGCATGTGGGTGTGCACGGCCATTGTCATGATCATCCATGTCATCTGGATTAACGCGCCACGTTGGCTGTATGTGCTCGTGTACATCATCTTCGGCGTGTCCGGGGTAACGTACATGGGCCTGTTCTGGATTTCCCCGGCGGCGGGGCCGGCGGTCGTGGTGCTTATCGCCTCCGGCGGCCTGTGCTACATTCTCGGCGCGATCGTGTACGCCCTGCGCAAACCCGACCCGTGGCCGAAGGTGTTCGGTTTCCACGAAATCTTCCACCTCGGCACCATCGCCGGGTATGCCTGCCATATGGTGGCAATCTACATGGTGATCTGCAATCTTCGGTGATTACGCCGGCTGGCGTATTTCACGCCGCTGTATGAGCCTTCCGTCGTATCAGACGCGTGCCTGACATGCCTCACGGCACGCGAGATTGGACGATGGGCGGATCAGCAACATCAAGAAACATCAAGATATGGTTGTGGCCCGACACGCGACTCACGTGCCGGGCCACAACCATATTCACTTTCATCCGCATTCAACGCAGCGGGATAAGGAGCGTGACGCCTACCGGTGGCGACACGCCCGAAATCTCAGGCCTTCAGCGGCTCCGCCTTCTTGATTGTCACGGAAATCTGGCGGCCCGTCGGCGTCGCGTACGACACCGTGTCACCGGCTTTGGCACCCATGATCGCGGCGCCAATCGGCGATTCCGGGCTGATGACGTCGTAATCGGTGGCGACGGCGATATCGCGGGATCCAAGCACATACGTCATTTCCTTGCCGGCGAGCTCGAGCGTCACCACCGAGCCGTTGCCGACTGTGCCCGCCTTCGGGGCCTGAAGAATCTTCGCATTGCGCAGCTTGACGGTCAGCTCGTTGATGCGGCCCTCGTTCTTGCCTTGCTCCTCGCGGGCTGCCTGGTATCCGCCGTTTTCAGACAAATCGCCTTCCGCGCGCGCCGCGGCGATACGCTCGGTGATCTCGTCGCGATACTGGCCCTCGCGGTACTCGAGCTCCTGCTTCATCTTGTCGTATGCTTCCTGCGTGAGCAGGATCGTCTTCTCTTCCTCGGCCATTGTTACCTCCTGACCTTGATGGATTGCGCCGCCCACGAGCACATGCGAGGCGGCCATGTCATAAAAAAGCGCCGGCGACCACCGGCGCCTGAAAAGGATGCGTGTCAGCGCGTCGAGATGATGTCGATAACGAACACGAGGGTGTCCTCTCCCCCGATGCCCGCCTGCGGAACACCCTGCGAGCCATACCCGTAGGACGGCGGAATCGACACCACAAGACGGGAACCGACATTATGGCCGGGAACCGTCATATCCCATCCGCGAATCACTTGGCCAACACCGATGCCGAAACTCGCCGGCTGATGGCGCTCAAAACTCGAGTCGAACGGGGTGTCCTTGCCCCAGACCACACCGTGATAATTGACCGTCACCGTGTCGCCACGGCGGACCATCGGGCCGTCGCCTTCCACGATTTCGATTGATTTGAGCCCGACCGGCGGTTTATCCGTTGGGAAAGCGATTGCCGGTGTGGCGCCGAACTCAGCGTTGACCTCGGGCATGTTGCTGACCATGCTTGCCTCCTTGATAACGTATCTGTGCATTGCGCTGACCCCACGTTTGACACGGGTCGCCAGCGCAATGCCACTGAAACAATGTCACTTAGATTAGCACGCTTCGTGACGCTTCGCAGGGTATGACCGCCGGCACGCGGTTCGCCGGTCAGCATTCGACGACATTCACCGCGAGCCCACCTTTGGCGGTTTCCTTGTATTTGGCCATCATGTCCTCGCCGGTCTGCTTCATCGTGCGGATTGCCTGGTCGAGGGTGACGATATGCGAGCCGTTGCCGAGCATGGCGATGCGAACCGCGTTGATTGCCGTATTCGCCGCCACGGCGTTGCGCTCGATGCAGGGGATCTGCACCAATCCGCGAACCGGGTCGCAGGTCAGGCCGAGATTATGCTCAATGCCGATTTCGGCGGCGTTCTCGACCTGCTGGACGGTTCCGCCGATTACCTCGCATAATCCCGCGGCTGCCATCGAACACGCCGAGCCGACCTCACCTTGGCAGCCGACTTCGGCGCCCGAAATCGACGCGTTGCGTTTGAACAGGTACCCGATTGCCCCTGCGGTGAGCAGGAAGCGGACGACACCGTCCTCGTCGGCGCCATCGACGAAATGCCAGTAATACTCGAGCACCGCGGGGATGATGCCTGCGGACCCGTTGGTCGGCGCGGTGACCACCCTGCCGCCGCCGGCGTTTTCTTCGCTGACAGCGAGCGCGAAGAGGTTCACCCATGCCGCATCCGAGGATTCCAGGACGACATCGATGCGGTGATGGCTGCGACGCAACACATCGCCCGTGGACATAAGCAGACGGTACATGCCTGCCGCGCGACGGGGCACGTCAAGGCCGCCGGGCAGCACCGGCTCGTCACTGCTGCATCCGGCTTGCACGCACTGCCCCATGGCTTCCCAAACGGCAAGCAGCCTGGCGCGTACATCGGCCGCGGGGCGTACTGCGGTTTCGTTCGCCCAGATGATGTCGGAAATCCGTTTGTGCTCCCGCTGGCACAAGGTCACCAGCTCGGTGCAGGTGTCGAAATGGTATGGGGCCTTGTCCGGGAATCTGGTGGTCTCATGCTCGTCCGCATCGGCGAACGCCGTGTGTTCAGGCGGACGGTCATGAATGCCGATCAGCGTGTCTTCCGGGCTGCCTTGAGCTATGAATCCGCCGCCGATCGAATACCACACCTGTTCATCCAATAGGTTGCCTTCCCGGTCGAATGCCTGGAATCGCATGCCGTTGGGATGCGCGGCGAGACGCTGCCACTTTTCGAAAACGATGTCACTGTCCGGATCGAAGACGATGCGCCTGCCGCCGGGCAGATCGAGACGCCGGCTGCGAGCGCATTCCTCGCGGGCGCGGAGCAGATGCACGGTGTCGACCGTATCGGGCATGCTGCCTTCAAGCCCGGCGATGATTGCGCGGTCGGTGCCGTGGCCGAGACCAGTCAGGGACAGCGAACCATACAGAACCGTCCTGACGCGGGCGACCTGGTGAAGGATTCCCGAGCCCCGCAGCGAACGGGCGAACCGGCATGCGGCCTTCATGGGACCGACCGTGTGTGATGAACTTGGGCCCACTCCGATGGAGAACATGTCAAGCACGCTGAACAAGCCGTCACCTCCAAATTCTTTGTCGCAGTGCAGGTCGGCATCCGCATCGGCGTCCTTGCGCACCGCCCGTCGAAGGGTAAAGCCATCGGCCGGCAGGTCAATCCGTCGTCAAACGGGACTGCCTGGCGAGACTCAACCCGTCTATTCGCTCAATAGAGTAGCGCAGCCATGTGTACGACGAAAAACACGCCGAACGCGGCGAACAGCATGGTGCAGGCGAACAGGCCCCACACCCAGGTGCGCAATGTTGCGAGACGTTCGCCGAAAGCGGATGCGCAGAAGAATGATGCCAAGCCTACGGCGGCGCAATTGAATGCGATGGAGCCCAACTGCGCCCCCGCCAACGCGGCATGGCCGAGCGGGACGATGATCGAGTTCAGTACGGCGGCGAACACGAAATACCCCCACACGCCGAACAACACGAGGCCGAAAAGGGCGGCAATCACCGGGCGCCACGCCTGCGGCGCTTTCTTCGAGACTTTGCCGGCCGCCCACAACGCCGCGAATCCGACCGTATAGGCGAACACGACCGACAGCAGTCCGGCAATCGCGGACCATGGCACGAGCGCCAACGAATGGTAGGACATGCCGGTGTACAGCGGCGCGCAGAGTATCTCGCCCAGGCACAGCGCCAGCGCTACGATGACCACCTGGGCGAAGATGAGCGGGACTCGGCGGTTGCCGTCGCGGGTTGGAGTGTTCGTCTGCTTGACCATGATGTTCCTTTGCGAGTATCTGATTTGAGCGGGCATGGCATGTTTTGATGTTGCTTGGTCTCGCTCTATGGTGATTGATTGTTCTCGACTGTGCTTGACTTGTCTTGACTGCTGCTGATGAACTGTTGCCTGACTGCTGATGTCGCGGCAGTTTCAGCTCTTCGAGCGCGGACGTCCTCCTCCGACGCCCCTGCCGGGTCGGGCGGCGTTCCACGTTTCGATGGTTTGACGCTTCCAACCTCGTGTTCTGCCGATTGTGGCATCAGGCTCCGGCAGACGATACGCACTCACTGCAGCCGTGCTGATACCGAGCAGCTGCGCCACTTCAGTAACGGACAGATAACGCTCAGTCATATTCGCTCCTCTGTGCGACTATCGTGTCGCACAAGACGCCGGTAGCCGTGCTGAAATTGCCTTATGAACGGTAATCTACCATTGCATGCGACCCTGCTGTCGCACACCTGCCGGATATCTCGTGATTGAAGCCGCAAGCCGGGCATATCTGCCCGTCGTGTAACCGAATGATGACACAACGCCGTTATTGCTCCGTCATGTCGTGTGGCCTCTTCGAGCGAAAGCTTTCCAATGCGAGCAAAGCCAGAAACGCAGGGAACCCGCCGTTGCCGACGGGTTCCGTTGGTTTGTGCCCCCTGCGGGACTCGAACCCTGTGGTTGCTGTTGTTGTTGCATGTGTGGCTGGTGTCGGTTGGTGAGGATGCCCCGACATCTTGGGATTGAGCCGCTCCTTATTATTTATTGTTCCGGTGCGCCCGGTGTTGGAGAATGGTGGTCACCGCCGGTTTTC
>NZ_JBJEIH010000119.1:11073-20840 GCF_051876855.1 Bifidobacterium sp. | reverse complement strand
CCGCCGCTCGATGCGGCGCCGCAGGCCCGTCCAGCGGCTCCGCCACGACGCGCAGGGTCTCACGCACGGTGAACGGCCCCTGCTGGTTCATCTCATAGCGCAGATTGACCCCATGGACGTATTCCATGACCAGATAGTTACGGCCCTCGACCTCACCGGTGTCGTAGACTTGGACGATATGCGGGTTCGCGATGGCCGCCGCGGATCGGGCCTCGCGGTGGAATCGTTCCACGAACTGTTCGCGATGCGGTCCCTGCGCCAGCTGCGCATGCATCACTTTGACGGCGACATGCCGGTCAAGGCGCATGTCGATCGCCTCATACACGGTAGCCATGCCGCCGTCGGCGATTTTGCGCACGATACGGTACCGGTCGTCGATGATCTGCCCTTCGTTCGCAGTTTCAGTCATGTTCGCAGGCCCTTTACTTAATGGTGATGACACTAGTCTACATGCCTCGGGCTACTCGCCGGCTGTCGGGACCTGCGAACGTTGCAGCCGGATCACAGGCAGGAATCGGGGATGAAGGTGCGGCACGCCTCGAGGAGCATGTCGCGTGAGGTTTGCGGCAGTTCTGCTTCGGCGATGGCTTGGCCGGCTTGCGCCCAGAGCTTGCGGATCCGTTCGCGCGAGAGTTCGACCGCCCCGCTTGCGGTAAAGATTTCGATGCCGCGGCGCACCTGCTCAGCGTCGCGCGAGGGAGCCTCGTACATGGCGGTCAGTTCGTTGCGGTCTGACGGCGACGACAGGGAGAGGGCATCGGCGAGCAGTACGGAACGTTTGCCTTCCTTGATATCTCCGCCGACGGGTTTGCCGGTGTTCTTCGTGTACCCGATGACATCGAGCAGATCGTCGGCAAGCTGGAATGCGACACCGAGTGGCTTGCCGATGCGTTCGCTGAGCAACCCTGCGATCTGCGGATCGGTCCCCGCCGCCGTCAACCCTAGTTGCAGCGGTGCCATAGTCGTGTAACTGGCGGTTTTCCAGCGGAAAACGTTGAGCGAGGCATCCGCGAGGCGTGCCGGGTCACTCAACGGGGTGAGTTCGACCGCGAGATCAAGCACCTGGCCGACGCTGACATCGCGTTGCATGCCAAGGAACACCGAACGCAGCGTGTCGGGATTGCCTAGCGACGATGCCGCGGCGTTGGCGATCGAGATGCTTACGGTCGCGAGGATGTCTCCGAGCATGAGCCCGAGGCCGCGGCCGATGGATTCGCTGTGCGTCTGCTGCGCGAGCGCGCGATGGGCGCTCGGCTTGCCCCGGCGCAGATCCGAATCGTCGATGATGTCGTCATGGACGAGCGCGGCGGTCTGGAACACCTCGATTGCGCAGGCGAGGTCGGTCATCGCCTCCCGTGCCTGCGGCGTAACCGGCAGGCCGGCGGCATCGAACGCGGCAAGCGCCAGGCGGGCTCTGAGCCGTTTGCCTCCTTGGCTTGAGACGACCGCTTGCGTGGCGACCTCGTGGAGGACATCTCGGCACGATGCGGCGATTTCGGCGTCGGGCACGGCGAGGTGTTCGCGGACCAGGTCATCGATGCGCTGTTCAATACGTTCCAGATCTGACGGCATGCTCATGCCTACGAGGGTATCCACAGCGTTGCGACATTCCCGGCGGCTGACAGGGGGCGTGTCGCGCGGGGACGGTGGCAATGAACGCGACAGTCGGCATTGAATGCGGCGAGCGCCGGCGAGCGGGATGCTCCGGTGTACGCGGCTGGTGCGGCGAGGCGGCGCTGAAGCGATACCTGGGGCGGTTCGCATCCTTTGACCACATTCGTCTGCCGCGCTGGACGGGCGCTATCGCCGTGCTGCAAGCTGAACAAGGGCGGATGCACGGGGTATCCGCATGAAGTCCCGGCACTGACCGGGGGATGGGGGAACCATGGAAGACGACAACAAGGACGGCACGCAGCCACAAATGAGTCGGCTGGTATTCAACGCGTTGGCACGCTACTGGGAATGGACATATGAAAAGGGGGAGCCGCTGCCCGGTGCGGATGCTTCGCGGCTCTTTCCCAGATACTGGTATTCGCAAGGGGGTTGCTTGCCGTTGCGCCGGTGGGAGGAGCTGCCCGAGCCGGAAGGGACGTGGAGGGCGTGGAAATCGCCCGGGCTGTTGCCTGAAGCCTGGGTCGACTTCCAGAATGCGCGATACCGGCGATTGCGCCATGAGGAAGGCGTTGTCATCGGTACTCGGCTGTGGGTTGGTGAGGCATTGCAGATGTGGCATCGCAACCAGCGTGAGGGAGGGTCGCACCTGCCTGCCGACGATCAGCTGTTGCTCAGGCTTGCGGTGGGGATGCGGCAGAATATCGCCATTCGTGACGCTCTGATTGTCTCGTCGGTCAGCATCGATCCGATTGACCAGGAGACGCTGCTGCGGTTCGCCGCGGAACCGTCCTGCCCGAGTAATGCAGTGACGATGGGCAGGTTGCTCACCGAAGCGTTCGACGAGCCCAAGGCCGTTCCGCGCATTGGTTGTCTGCGGGCTTCCGCGAAGATGCTTGATCGCATGATTGAACTCGTGCCGGTGTCCTACCGGTCGAATATCGCGGCGTGTCTGGCCTATCTGTTGTGGTGGGGGGACGATGAGCGAACGGATATCTTCGCGCGAATCGCCCTGCATCTCGACCCCACGTGCACGCTCGCCGGCATCGTCATCGACGCGCTGGACAACGGCACGAAACCGCAATGGTGCTCCCTGTGACATCGTGTGCAGGCTGTGACGTCTCACTTCGCTGTCCCAATCGCACGGGAATATTCGTCCACGAAAGATGGTTAACTTCTATAGTTGACGATTTGCCCTTGCCATAACTGCGCCCTTCGTTTGGCCGCGGTATGGCGGGAACACGCAGGAGGATAAGTTTGGCCAAGGAAACGACGGCAAGCAAGAAGGACGCTGATCAGACCGAAAAGACCACATCCACCCGCAAGAGCGCGGCGAAGAAGGCTGCGACACCGGCCAAGGCGACCAAGAGGTCCGCAACGTCGGCATCCGCCAGGAAGACCGCGGCAGCGAAGAGTGCGAAGACATCGAAGGCGGCGAAGGCGTCGGGCGGTGAGGACGCGGCGCCGAAGGCCAAGAAAACGGCATCCCGCGCGGCAAGCGCCACCAAGACGCCGCGCAAACGTACCGCCAAGCGTGCCGAGCCCGCGGCGGCCCAGCACGACGAGACGCAGCTCGAGGACGACGAGGACATCAACGACGAGGACATCGAGAACTTCGACGACCTCGACGAAGGTGACGATCCCGACAACCTCGACGACGACATCGATTCCGACGACGAGAACGAGGACGAGGACGACTCTGAGGATGAAGAGGAGGACAAGCCCAAGCATCGTGAGCCCGAAGTCCTGCCGAAGGCCAAGGGCGCGTTCGTCATGCGCGATGACGATGACGACGACAACCTCACCCCGTCAGGCAACCCCAAGCGTCGTGTCATCGCGGCAGGGGCGACCGCCGATCCGGTCAAGGACTACCTTAAGCAGATCGGCCGGGTCAGCCTGCTGAACGCCGAACAGGAAGTCGATCTGTCCGAGCGCATCGAGGCCGGCCTGTACGCCCAGCATCTGCTGGACACCGAGAGCGAAGGCATGAGCTTCAAGCGCAAGCGCGAACTCAAGTGGGCGGCGGCCGACGGCAAGAAGGCCAAGGACCACCTGCTCGAGGCGAACCTCCGTCTGGTCGTGTCGCTGGCCAAGCGCTACACCGGCCGCGGCATGCTGTTCCTCGATCTCATCCAGGAAGGCAACCTCGGTCTGATTCGCGCAGTCGAAAAGTTCGACTGGAAGAAAGGCTTCAAGTTCTCCACCTACGCCACGTGGTGGATCCGTCAGGCCATCACGCGAGCCATGGCCGATCAGGCGCGTACGATTCGCGTGCCTGTCCATATGGTCGAGGTCATCAACAAGCTCGCCCGTGTCCAGCGGCAGATGCTGCAGGATTTGGGCCGTGAACCTACGCCCGACGAGCTGGCACGCGAACTCGACATGCCGGTCGAGAAGGTGCAGGAAGTGCAGAAGTACGGCCGTGAGCCGATTTCCCTGCACACCCCGCTCGGCGAGGACGGCGATTCCGAATTCGGCGATCTGATCGAAGACACCGATGCCATCGCCCCGTCCGACGCCGTGGCCTTCTCGCTGTTGCAGGAGCAGTTCAAGCAGGTGCTGGAAACCCTGTCGCCGCGTGAGGCAGGCGTCATCAAGATGCGTTACGGCCTTGAGGACGGCCAGCCCAAGACACTTGACGATATCGGGCGCGTGTACGGCGTGACCCGCGAGCGGATCCGCCAGATCGAATCGAAGACCATGTCGAAGCTGCGTCACCCCTCGCGTTCGCAGACCCTGCGCGACTTCCTCGACCAGTGACGTGACGCCGTATGCGGGCTGTCCTTGATTGTCAGGGCGGCACGCATACGGACGGGCGACGGCGGGAAACGAAACGCAAGACAACGAATGGGGATTATGGCAAAGGAAAACTACAGCGCCGACAGCCTGACCGTGCTCGAGGGACTTGACGCGGTGCGCAAGCGCCCCGGCATGTACATCGGTACGACCGACAGTCAGGGCCTGATGCACTGCCTGTGGGAGATTATCGACAATTCCGTCGATGAGGCGCTCGCGGGTGCTTGCAACGACATCAAGGTGATCTTGCATACCGACGGCTCGATTGAGGTCGACGACAACGGTCGAGGTATCCCGGTCGACGTCGAGCCAAAAACTGGTCTTACGGGCGTCGAGGTCGTCCTAACCAAGCTGCACGCCGGCGCGAAATTCGGCAACGCCTCCTACAATGCGGCAGGCGGTCTGCATGGCGTGGGTTCGTCTGTGGTCAACGCGTTGAGCTCCCGTCTCGACGTCGAAGTCGACCGCAACGGCAAGACCTACCACATGGCCTTCCATCAGGGGCATCCCGGCGTCTACCAGGACGCCGACCCGTCGAAGCCGTCGCCTGATTCCCCGTTCAAACGCACGCGTAAGAACCGTGCGACCGAGCTTGAAGTCATCGGCAAGGTCTCGCCGAAAACCACGGGAACGCGTATCCGCTACTGGGCCGACCCGGAGATTTTCAACGATACCGCGCAGTTCAGCTACGAACAGCTTATCGACCGGGTCCGCCAGACAACCTTCCTCGTTCCGGGATTGAAGATCACCGTCATCGACGAGAACATTCCCGAAACAGGCGACGTCTCCGTCGACGCGATGCTCGAAGTCGACACGCCGGAGGAAACCACCGGCATCGCCGGGAACGCGCTCGGAAACGATACCGACGCGGGCGTCGGCACTGTTGACAGTTCCGACAGCACAGACAGTACCGACATCGCAGACCACGCTGACGACAACCCCGACACCGGGCAAGTCGAAAACACTGCGACAGATGGCGCCGCCGACGATCGCGAAGCACAGGCGGCAAACCAGGCGGCCATCGCATCCGCGGCGCGCCCCCACCGCAGGGTCGAGGAATTCCTCCATACCGGCGGCGTCAAGGATTTTGTGGACTTCCTGTCCAAAGGCGAACCGGTATGCGATATCTGGCGCATCAGCGGGGAAGACACCTACACCGAGGAAACACAGGCCGTTGACAGCAAAGGCGAATTGCACGCGCAGAACATCGAGCGCACCTGCAAAGTCGATATCGCCCTGCGCTGGGTCAACGGCTATGACACCACGTTGCGCAGCTTCGTCAACGTCGTCGAGACCCCCGGCGGCGGCATGCACGTCGACGGTTTCCTGCAAGGCATCACCAAGCAGATTCGTAAGAGCGTCGAAGACAATGCGCGCAAGCTGAAAGTCAACCTCAAGGATTCCAAGACCCGCGTGGAACGCGATGACATCCTCGCCGGTCTGGTCGCAGTCGTCACCGTGCGTATCGCCGAACCCCAGTTCCAAGGGCAGACCAAGGACGTGCTCGGCACGGCCCCGGTGCGCCCGATCGTCTCGAAGATGACCGAGCAGCAGTTCGGCGAGATGATTACCGGCTCGAAACGAGGATACAAGGAACAGTCCGGAAGGGTGCTCGAGAAGATCGTCGGCGAGATGCACGCACGCATCCAGGCGCGCAAGACCAAAGAGGTCACCCGCCGCAAGAACGCGCTCGAGGCCGCATCCATGCCGGCGAAACTCTCCGACTGCCAGCCGGGCAACGACGATATCGCCGAACTGTTCATCGTCGAGGGCGATTCCGCGCTCGGCACCGCGAAAGCCGCCAGAAACTCAAGCTTCCAGGCCCTGCTGCCGATCCGAGGCAAAATCCTCAACGTGCAGAAGGCGAGCCTGTCGCAAATGCTGTCCAACAAGGAATGCGCCTCAATCATCCAAGTGGTGGGCGCGGGTTCCGGCGCGAGCTTCGACCTGAGCCAGGCACGGTACAACAAGATCATCATGATGACCGATGCCGACGTCGACGGCGCGCATATCCGCATCCTGCTGCTCACGCTGTTCTACCGGTATATGCGCCCGCTGATCGAATCCGGCCACGTGTATGCGGCAGTCCCGCCGCTGCATCGCATTGCGCTCGCCGGCAAGCACAAAGGCGAGTTCATCTACACGTATTCGGACGATGAGCTCTCCGGCAAGCTCGCCGACCTCGATCGACGACATATCGACTACAATCCCGACATCCAGCGGTACAAGGGCCTAGGCGAAATGGACGCCGACCAGCTGGCGGACACGACCATGGATCCGCGCTCGCGCATGCTGCGGCGCATCCGCATGGAGGATGCGCAGAAGGCGGCCGGTATTTTCGACCTGCTCATGGGTGGGGAAGTGCCGCCGAGACGCCAGTTCATCGTCGAGAACGCGGACGATTTCGACCGCAGCAAGATCGACACCTGATTCGGCGCGCTCGGTGTTCTCCGGCGTGTGCGTGCATACCGACGGCGGACACCGGTATTACGATTGAGGCCGCATCGGGCCGGGTTTGCGGGCATCCCGCTTCCCGCCTGTGGTGCGGCCTCAATCGTAATACCGGGCTGTGCTGCGAAGGGTGGGTTTTCAGACTGCTCGACGCTTGGCGATCGCCTGCGCATACACCTGCTCGACCTGGTCGGCGATGGTGCGCACGTCATAACGTTCAAGCAGGAGTTCCTCGCGTCGATGTACCTGTTTCGCCCATGCGACGTCATCGATGGCGCGCGCGATGCGTTGCGCCAGTATCCGCGCGGTTTCACGGCCGCGCACGGGGAACAGCGCGTCGGTATCGCCCAGCAGTGTGGAATGGTATCCGGGATTGTCCCCGGCAAGCGTGACCTTCGCACCTGAGGCGATTGCCTCCAGCAGCACGATGCCGAAGGATTCACCACCCGTCGCGGGAAAGACCGCGACATCGGCGCTGCGCAACAAAGCGGGTTTGGCGGATTCCTCAATGAATCCGGTGAAGGTGACCGGTGTGTCGAACCCGGCGGCCCGGCGCCGGCATTCCTCGAGCAGCGGGCCTTTGCCGGCCATCGTCACATGGGTGCCGGCGGGGAGGAGCCGGTGCCGTTCGCCGTATTCGATTGCATCGAGCAGGATATCCGCGCCCTTGCGTTTGACGAAACGGCCGAGGAACACGATATGCGGGGTGATGGTGTCACCGTCCAACGTGTCGGCATCGACAGCGGCCGCCCTATCGCGCATCATGCCCACATCCACCGGATTGGCGATGACGCGTGCGTTCGTATGCGCGGTCAGCGCCGCATAGCGCGCCGCGACATCGGACACTGCGATGACTTCGTCGATACGCCGGTGAGTGTGCGCGTTGATCGCCCCGAGCGCCAGCCCGCCAATGGCGGATAACGGGTCGCTGACCGCGATATGGTAGGTCGCCACAACGCCGGTATTTGGCGACGCCGCCTTGAGCACCCGGCCCGCCATGAACGGGCTGTAAGGCGCCTGGACGTGCAGGATATCGAAATCGCCCTCCGCAAGCGTGCGCGCGATGAGCCGGCGGCTTGCCGGTAGGGGGATGCGCATGCGGTTCCCGTTCGCGCTCACCATCACGTTCCGTGACATGACGTGCGTGTTCGGTACAGGGGAGTGTTCGGTCTGCCCGACCAGGTAATGCACGTCATGGCCGCGGCGGGAGAGTTCCTTGCCCAAAGTCACGATATGCTGCTGCACGCCGTCGAGCACGTCGAGCGTGTCATCGAATACGAATGCGATGCGGTAAGACATGGTCTCCAGTCTAGTGCCGTTCCGGTTGGGCTGCGCTCAGGTGGCTTGCGATCATATCGCGTCGGTGATTTGACGCGCCTGATTGTAGGCGTCGATGACGTTGCTCGGATTCGACAGTACCAGCGCCACATACCATACGACCACGAGGATGAAACCGATGGTCGCCAGCGGCAGACGAGGCACGAACAGGCGTACGAGGCACAGGATGAGCACGGCGATGAGCATCCACATGAAGGTCAGGGATTCCAAACGCAGCCAGGTGAGCCCATACGCGCCAATGTACAAGTGCAGACGCCACAGGGCTGAGGCGAGCATGACCCCGGTTTCGCCGATCAGCACGACAAGCATGCCGGTCAGGGCAGCGGTGTGGCGCACACGGCACAGAATCAGCGCGTAACCGGCGAGGTTCACGCATACGACGGCGAGCAGCTGGAAGAATCCTTCCCGGGCATACTGGGAGTAGGTGTAGCCGTCGGGCAGTTGCCGGCCGCTGAACAGGAAGGCGAACTGGATCGCGCAGAACATCGCGTACAGGACGAGGACCAGTGCGAGGACAACCGCGGCCACTGTCGTGTCGAAGGTGCGTTCGTTCCGGTTGGCTGTGGCATCCCCCGTACCGGACGGCGTGCACGCGTGCATGCGCAGCCGGTTGGTGACTTCGGTCTGCGCGAGGATGGACAGGCAGAAGGGGAAGAGGAACACGATAATGAGCACGTGGCGCACGAATTCGGAGATGTCGATCGATCCGATCATGCGGCGCAGCGCGTAGTTGAACACCAGATCGCTGGAAGCCAGAAGCGCAGTGAGCGCGACGAGCAGGGGGACGGCGACAACGATGATGAGCAGGATGCGGCGGGCCGTGCTCATGTGTTCTGTGCGCCGCTCGCTGCCGGCGGTGTCAGTACCTGCGGACGATGCACTGCTCTGGTCTTGAGGCAGCGCACGAATCGCGTGTTGGGCGTGCCGTAGCGTCGAGCCGACCGCATTGAGCTTGGTGAAGGGGGAAATCCACCCGTGCAGCCAGCGTTTGACGATCAGCCACGGGTGGTGGGGGTCGAACCCGCCATCCGAGATTTGCAACGTCATCATCAACAGGCATGGAATCGCGAGGAAGGTGGTGGTCACCCAGCTATCGTCGATGTTGCCGGCCGCATGCATGGCGATTGCGTAGGCGCACAGCATCGCCGTGGCGATGGTGGTGAAGCACCACATGAGGCTGCGATGCGCGGTACGGAAGAACAGGACGGTGACGGTGGCAATGGCTGCCAGCCAGAATCCGTCGAACCATGGCGTGTACGTGTTGGCGTCCGACCATGCGAACACGAGCCGGTCGCACAGGATTGGCAGGATGATCGCCGCGCTGGCGATGGCGAGGAGTCTGCGGTCGGCAGGTGTCGAGCCGTCGGGGGCGGCGAGCGGGTCGCGTCTGGGAGCGAAGGGTGTTGCTGGCGGGGTGGTGTATGGCATGCCGGCAACCGCCTGCGGATAGGGTCGTGTCGGTGGTATGGGGTGCTGCTGTTGCGCAGATTTGGGCATTTGCTGCGCTTGTGTCTGCTGGGTCTGTGTTTGTTGGGTCTGTGTTTGTTGGGTCTGATGTACTGGCTCGCTCT
>NZ_JBJEIH010000119.1:0-10973 GCF_051876855.1 Bifidobacterium sp. | reverse complement strand
TGGGTCTGTGTTTGTTGGGTCTGTGTTTGTTGGGTCTGATGTACTGGCTCGCTCTGATGCTGCGATGGTGTCGGCGATGTCATGGTTGCTCCTTCTCGACCTCGGATATCCCCATCGTAAGTATCGAATGTCGATACATGTCTATCGATAATCGATTCATCACAGATATTACACATCGAGAAACGATATATTTCTCTCGTTTATCGATACTGCTATGCTGGACATGCCGACGCGGCAACCGCCGTGCGGGGAAGGAAGGCATCCATGGCAATCGAACAGCCGCAGCATCCACGGCAGCGCAATGGGAAGCCGCCTGTGCGCAGCAGACACAACGAACCGGCTACGTCGGGCGATTTGGGAGACGATCCGTTCGCCGGGCAACAGACCGCGGATTCAGGCAACGGTATCAGCCCGGTTGTGATCGTGGTGCTCAAAGTCGCGCTGGTTGTATTCATTGCCATGTCGGTTGCCGCGCAGGTATGGGCCCTGCCGCTTGTCGCACGGCGCAGTGCCCAGGACGCCCCGCAATACGCGCCATACGCGACCGGCTACCTCCTGGCGGTGATTGCGGCGCTCGCATGTTTCGAAATCGGTCTGGTCGCCGTATGGAAACTGGCGTCGCTGTCCGGCCGCGGCATCGTGTTCACGCATGATTCCCTCGTCTGGGTCGATATCATCATCGCCTGCGTCAGCATCGCAGCAATCATCGCGCTCGCCTTGTTTGTGCATACCGCGTTCATCGCGCATCTCAAACCGCTTGCGGTGCCGTTGGGCGCGCTGTTGGTCGCCTTGGGACTGTTCGCGATGCTGCTGCTCATCATCGTCCTGCGCGCGCTGCTGGTTTCGGCCACGGCGCAGCGTGACGAACTTCAGGCGGTGATCTGAATGGCGATCCAGGTCAATCTCGATGTTCTGCTCGCCCAGCGGGGCATGTCGGTAGGGGAATTCGCCAAAGAGGTGGGCATCACGCCGGCGAATGTCTCCGTGCTCAAGAACGGTCGGGCCAAAGCGATTCGCTTCTCCACCCTCGAGGGCATCTGCCGCACGCTTGACTGCCAGCCGGGCGATGTGCTGCAATGGGTCCACGAAGATGATGAGGATGATGCCGCGACCGAAGCCTGACTCCCTCTTTCGGCCTGACTTCCTCTGCTTCTGCCGACGCTGGGTGGGGTGTGGGCGTCGGTAGAAGCGGGGTGGTGACCTTCTGCCGACACTGGAAGGCTCCTCAGCGTCGACAGAAGCAGAAGAGAGTTCGGCTCAGCCGGCGAAAGCGATTGGGGCGGCGAGTTCGACACCCGAACCGTCGCGACGCATATCCGGCTTCGGCAACTCCACCGGGGTGCCGTGCTCTGTGCTTGCATGCAGTGGGTACATGCCCACCCAGGCGAACAGCAGTGCGTTCTGTCCCTTGAGGAAGCGTTGCGATCTCACGCCGCCTGTGCCGCGGCCCTTGGTCGGGTACATTTCCAGCGGTGTGACCTTCGCTGCCCCGTTATCGGTTCCGGGCAGCGCTTCGGCATCGCCGGCAACCGTCAGCACCACCGCTCCGGACGCGGAGAACAGGCCATTGTCGCCTTCCTCATAGGTCCAGGCGATCTTGCCGGCCTCAATCGCGTTGAACGCGACCACATGGCAGCCCTCGGCCAGCCTGATGCCCGCCATACCGCCCGCGGTACGCCCCTGCGGCCTGACATTGCCCGCTTCGTACGTGAGCAGCGATGCGTCGGATGATATGAACACCAGACGGTCCTCATCGGACGCCGGGGCAGCGAACACCACGCTGTCCCCGTCCTTCAAATCGATGATGCCCCACGAGTCCATCGTGGTCGGCGATTCGCGGTTCCAGCGCTTGACCACGCCGTTGAGCGTACCGATGGCGAGTGGCGGCTGGCCATCCGACATCGACACGGCCGTCACCACGCGTTCCCCGATGACCGGGTCGGTGCTTTCCGTCGAACGCAGCAGCTCCTCGGCGTGCACTCCGCCGGCCACCGACAGCGTGTCCTGCGCGGGCAGGGCGGGCAGTTCGGCCACATCCGCGAGCACCAGACGCCCGGCGGAGGTGACCAGACCATAGCGCGCCCTGGTCGTAGTGGGGAACACCGTGACAATCTGGTCGTCGGCGGCGCGACGCCGGTCATCTTCCATCCCACCGGATGCATGGGATTTCCATACATCGACGGCGCTCGCCGCGGTTCTGGCAATCAGCCCAGACGCGCTCATCATCACCGCGCACGGCGTGTCGTCCAGTTGCAGCGCTGCGGTTGCATCCTCCTCATTGCCGGCTTTGCGGGCGGCAGCTGCTGCGGCGACATCCTCCGCGGCTGCCGACACACGGGATGCCGCATGGATGGCTTCCAGCGCTGTGTCCTGCACCCCGTCCTCGCTGCGGCCTTGCACCGGGACAGGGGAGAGCGACCCGTCGGGGTTGAGGTCGAGCAGCACCGTGCGCCGCGGCGTACCCCATTGGGCGACCGCCTGGTCCATTTCCTCGACCACCACACGGTCAAGCTCTTCGTCGGAGCCGAGAATACGTTCCAACTCCTCGATTTTGCGCTTGAGCTCGTCGCGCTCGGCCTCCAGCTCGATCCGGCTCATCTTGGTCAGTCGGCGAAGCCGCAAGTCGAGAATGTACTGCGCCTGCACCTCGTCAAGGTCGAACACCGCCATCAAACGGGTTTTCGCCTTGTCAGCGTCGTCGGAGGTGCGGATGACCTGGATCACCTCGTCGATATCCACCAGCGCGAGCAGCAACCCGTCGACCAGATGCAGACGCTCCAACGCCTTCTTGCGCCTGAATTCGCTGCGGCGCCGGATCACATTGCGCCGGTGCGTGATCCACACCTCGAGCATCTCCTTGAGACCCATGGTGTGCGGGCGCCCGTCGACAAGCGCGACGTTGTTCATGGTGAAGCTGTCCTCGAGCGGCGTGTGCTTGAACAGCTGCGCAAGCACGGCATTGGGGTCGAACCCGGTTTTGATTTCGATGACCAGCCGCGTGCCGTTATGCCGGTCCGTCAGGTCGATTGCGCTGGAAATGCCTTCGATACGGCGGTTCTTCACACCTTCGGAAATACGTTCCAGCACGCGTTCCGGGCCGACCATGAACGGCAGCTCCGTCACCACAATCGCCTTCTTGCGGGCCGTCACATTCTCGATATGTGTCGCCGCTCGGGTGACGAACGCACCGCGGCCGGTCTCGTACGCCTGCCGGATGCCGTCACGGCCGATGATGATGCCGCCGCCCGGCCAGTCAGGCCCCGGCACATAGCGCATGAGCTCCTCAAGCGTGGCATCGGGGTGGCGCATCAGGTGTTTCGCTGCTTGGACGACCTCGCCCAGATTGTGCGTGGCCATATTGGTCGCCATACCGACGGCGATGCCGGACGCGCCGTTGACCAGCAGGTTCGGGATAGCCGACGGCAGAACAGACGGTTCCTTGAGCTTGTTGTCGTAATTCGGGGTGAAATCAACGGTGTCCTCGTCGATGTCTGCGTTCATGCCGAGCGCTGCAGGCGCCAGCCTCGCCTCGGTGTATCGCGAGGCCGCGGGGCCGTCGTCAAGCGAGCCGAAATTACCGTGCCCGTCCACCAGCGGCAGACGCATCGCGAACGGCTGGGCGAGACGTACCATGGCTTCGTAAATCGCGGAATCGCCGTGCGGGTGAAGCTTGCCCATCACCTCGCCGACCACACGGGCCGATTTCATGTAAGGCCGATCCGGGTTCAGGTTCATCTGCCCCATCTGGTAGATGATGCGCCGCTGCACGGGCTTCAAACCGTCACGGGCGTCGGGGAGAGCACGCGCGTAAATCACCGAGTACGCGTATTCGAGGAAGGACTTGCTCATCTCGTCCTTCAACGGCGTTTCGACGATGTTCTCCTTGACCGAACGCGGATCATACGACGGGCGTGCCGGTTTGCGGTGTGATGCCATGTGCTCTCCTTCACAGATAACCGGACTATTCTACCCTCAAGCCCACCCAGCATGCCATTTTCAGGTCGCGGTGCTTCAATGGTGCATATGAGTGTCGAAGTGCCGGATAGTGATGAATTGCTGCGATTGACGTCCCCTGCCACCTATGGCGACGGCCAGGCGACGCGCGGCGGGGCGCTTCACCTATCAGCGGTCCTGCCTGCGGTATCTGACGCGATCGGCAGCCCTGTGACCACCCGCGTCCATACCGATCCGGCGGCTTTGCGCGACGCGATGGGCATGCCACGCGTCTCCAGTGTCATTGTCGTGCTCGTGGACGGGCTGGGCTACTGGAATATCGCGTCACGGATAGGACATGCCCCGTATCTGCGCTCGCTGCTCGCCGATAGTGTGAACAGCCGGCCTATCAGCACATGCTCGCCGTCCACCACGGTGGCGGCCATGGCGACCTTTGGAACCGGTTCCTGCCCGGGACTGACCGGCATGACCGGGTATACGCAATGCAACCCCGCAACCGGGCAGTTGTGCCAGCTCATCCAGTTCCGCGACGCCCCCGACCCGCAGGATTTGCAGCGGATGCCGACCGTTTTCGAGACGCTTTCCGGTCGCGGTGTGCGGGTGACCAGCGTTGGACTGCCGAAATTCTCGAATTCTCCGCTTACCCGTGCCGCGTTGCGAGTGCCGGACTACCACGGCAGCATCCGGCCGACTGACCGGGTGCGATTGGCGTGCGAGGCCGCCCGGGAGCCGGGGCTGACCTACCTGTACATCAGGGATACTGATAAGGTCGGGCACAATTACGGGTGGAATTCCGACCATTGGATTGCGGCATTCGAAGGGGTGGACGCGCAGTTGCATCTGTTGCGCCGGCGTGCACCCCGGGGCACGCTGATTGTCATTACCGCCGACCACGGCATGATCGGGGTCGATCCCGATCAGCGTATCGACATCGCCGAGCAGCCCGATCTTGCTCGCGGGGTGCGGCTGGTCGGCGGCGAGCCGCGCGCGGTCATGCTGTACACCGAGGACGACGCCGACCCCGATGAGGTTGCGGAACGCTGGCAGAACATCCTCGGGGAGCGTGCCGTGGTGCGTACGCGGGCCCAGGCGATTGCCGAAGGATTGTTCGGGCCGGTCGATGATCGTGTCAAACCCATGATTGGTGATGTGCTCGTTCACGCGGCGGAACGCGTCACCATCGTGGATTCCAGGACCCAGACCGATAAGGCGACACGGTTGCCCAGCGTCCACGGTTCGCTCAGCATGGCCGAGTCGGATATCCCGCTGTTGATGGACGTGGCGTGAGCGTCGATTGAACCCACGAAGCCGTCAAGTGGCTTACGACGCCGATTAGGCGGCGTTAACGGTTGTCGGTCTCCGGTTGTCAGTCTCCGAACAGGATTTCATCCCAGCTGGGCATTTTGCGGCCTTTGCCGTGGGCACGCCGCTGTGATTTGGCGTCATGGGCCTGATTGGCGGCCGTCTGAGCCTGGTTGGTATCTCCAGATAACTTTCGCGTTGCTGTCGCGTCCGCGTTGGATGCGTTCTGGACGGCGGATTGCCCGGATTGCCCCGCGGCAGTGTCCACATGGTGGACATCGTGTTCTGTCGGCGTGTCGCGCCGGGCGCTGGCCGGGGATGCCGACGCCTGTTGTGTGCGCGTGTCGTGCGCCGGGGTCAATGCGGAAACCGGTGTTGTCTGCTGGTGCGGGCGTGTCGCGGCGGCCGGGTTCTGCACCGGTTTAGACGTTGACGGCAGTGGCGGCTTGTTTGCGGCACCGCCGTCTTGCGACGGGGTTGCGGCAGAGGGGGTTGCGGCAGGCGATGCCGTCGCAGGCGCTGGCCGGGCCGGTGAAGTCGCGGAATCGGATTGCGGCGCCCTCCACGCGGAAACGGCGCGTTCGATGCGCGCCGAACGGACCGAATCGCCGGGGATGTTCAGCGAAATGGGGAAGTTCGGCCCCTCGTCGCCGTCATCGCTGGCGCGGTTTTCACCGACAAGTTTCTTCGCCGTGGCATCGAGACACACCATGGCGTTGTCGTGCATATTCCACGACCACGACGCGCTGACGCGGTTACCGGCAGATTCGAACCGGGCGGTAATCTTCCAAGGCTCCAACCCTCGGCGTGTCGCGCTCCAGGATACCGATTCCATGCCGATTCCCGCCGCCGCGAGCGTGCGCTCGATGAGCTCGGAGATGGTGTGCACGCGGGAATCCTTGGGGGCGGGCAGCATGAAGAACTGCTCGATTGCATACTGTTTCTCGGTCTCCACCCCGCTGGAGAAGCGCCTGACCAGCGTTTCGCTCAGGCCGTAGCGTTGCGCGACCTGCTCGGGTTCCGCGCCGGCGCGGATCAGCGACTGGATTTGGGAAATCGGCAGACTGGAAGTCGGCGGGGTCTGTTGATACCGCTGTTTTTCGGCCTTGAGCTGCTTGGCTTCGAGGATGGCGTGTTCCAGCGTGTCGTCCACAGTGACGCCGAAGAGCATGCCGCGCAAGGAGAACACGAGCTCCCCGTTGCGTCCGACATGGTCGAACTTGGCTTCCTGTATAGGATTTTCAGGCATGTGCGCACCACTTTCCTCGTCTTTGGGAACACTTCCTACACTACCCCGGAAAACACCGGCTTCGTGTCGTATTTTACGATGTTTTGGAAACGTGTATCCTATGCGGGGTACAGGTCATGTATTCTATGGCGCGTAACACATAACTCATGAGGAGGATGCGATGGCCCAGGACTATGATTCCCCACGCGGCAAGGACGAGGATGAGGAGTCGCTCCAGGAACTCGGCAAGAGCACGCAGAACACGTCGAACGAGGACGATGACGAGAACGCCATCGCCGAGGACTACGAGCTGCCGGGCGCCGATTTGAGCAACGAGGACGCTTCGGTGACCGTCATTCCGATGCAGGGCGACGAATTCATCTGCTCCGAATGCTTCCTGGTCAAGCACCGTAGCCAGCTCGCCTATACGGACGAGGACGGCCAGCCGGTGTGCAAGGAGTGCGCGGCCTGATGGCGGTCGATGAAGGCTATGTCGAGCCGGAAACCACCGAGGTGCTGGTCAAGTACTTGCGCCAGCCGTACCCCGACACGCTCAGATACGCGCATGCCGGCGATGCCGGCGCTGATCTGACCGCCGCCGAGGACGTCACGCTCCGTCCATTCGAGCGCGCCTTGGTGCCCACCGGGATCGCGATCGCGTTGCCCGCCGGGTATGTCGCGCTCGTCCATCCGCGCTCCGGACTCGCGGTCAAGCAAGGGATCACGGTCCTCAACGCCCCCGGCACAATCGATGCAGGGTATCGCGGCGAAATCAAGGTGCCGCTGATCAACCTCGATCCCGAGCGCACGGTGTCGTTGCACGCGGGGGACCGCATCGCGCAGATGGTCATCCAACGGTACGTCGAGGCGACATTCGTGCCCGCCGAGCGGCTGCCCGGTTCCGACCGCGCGGAACGCGGATTCGGGTCCACAGGGCTGTCCCGTTCCTGACACGCGCGTCGAAGTGGTACTATCCGTGGTACAACGGGCTTGTTATGCCGCTTGACGGCTGGCGTACGCGTTCAGGGAGGTGGAGCGATGACTGAGTTCAACGA
Organism: Bifidobacterium sp.; assembly: GCF_051876855.1. Classification (GTDB taxonomy): domain Bacteria; phylum Actinomycetota; class Actinomycetes; order Actinomycetales; family Bifidobacteriaceae; genus Bifidobacterium. The sequence goes on along the minus strand of NZ_JBJEIH010000119.1, from coordinate 3,434 downwards.
ATCGCACGACGGCGAGGACACCGAGCCGCGGCGGACGCCGGGGACGAAGGCAGGTGCCCCGGCTGCGCAGGGCGCATCCGATCAGACACCGCAGGACGACGATTTCGCCTCCGCCCATATGCTGGGCTGCGAGATCAGCGCTGATCCGCTCGACCCGCTCCAGCCCATCCTGCGCATGTGCCAATCCCACCATCCGGACGAGGATATGGACATTCTGGAGCGCGCCTATCGGCGTGCGGTCGTCCAGCATTCCACCCAGCGGCGCAAATCCGGCGAACCATATATCATCCACCCGCTGTCCGTCGCGCAGATTCTTGCAGATCTCGGTATGGGGCCGGTCGTCGTGGCAGCCGGACTGCTCCACGACACGGTTGAGGACACCGATTACACGCTCGCCCAATGCCGCGCCGAATTCGGCGATACTGTCACCGGGCTCGTGGACGGCGTCACCAAACTTTCAAAGATGGAGTACGGTGATTCCGCCCAGGCGGAGACCATCCGCAAAATGGTGGTCGCCATGAGCCGTGACGTGCGCGTGCTCGTCGTCAAGCTCGCCGACCGCGTGCACAACGCCCGGACGTGGCGCTATGTCAAGCCGGCGAACGCCCAACGCAAGGCGCGCGAGACGCTGGACGTCTACGCGCCACTCGCCAACCGGCTAGGCATGAACGCCATCAAAACCGAGCTCGAGGAGCTGAGTTTCAAGGTTCTCTACCCGAAGATCTACAACGAGATTGTCGTGCTTGTCGCACGCAGGGCCGGCCAGCGCGATGTCTACCTCAAGCAGATCATCGCCGAAATCAACGAGGACCTCGACGATTTGAACATCAAGGCGACCGTCACCGGACGCCCGAAGGACTACTTCTCCATCTACCAGAAGATGATCGTGCGCGGGCACGATTTCTCGAATATCTACGATCTGGTCGGCGTGCGCATCATCGTCGACACCATCCAGGACTGCTATGCGGCGCTCGGTGCCGTGCATGCGCGGTGGAACCCGGTCCCCGGCCGGTTCAAAGACTACATCGCCATGCCGAAACTCAACATGTACCAGAGCCTGCACACCACGGTGGTCGGGCCCGGCGGCAAGCCGGTCGAAATCCAGATCCGCACATGGGACATGCACCGGCGGGCGGAGTTCGGCATCGCTGCACACTGGAAGTACAAGGCGAACGGCCAAGCGGGTCGCGCGCTGAGCGATCCGGACAAGGACGACCGCAAGCGTGAGGACGGCAAGGACCTCGACGAGGCCGACAACCTCAAGTGGATCCAGCAGCTGGCCGACTGGACCAGCGAGACGCCGGATTCCAACGAGTTCCTCGGCTCGCTCAAGGAAGACCTCGGCGCTTCCGAAGTGTACGTGTTCACACCGAAAGGCAAAATCGTCTCCCTGCCAGCGGACGCGACGCCGGTTGATTTCGCATACGCCGTGCATACTGAGGTGGGCCACCGCACCATGGGTGCCCGAGTCAACGGACGGCTCGTCCCGCTCGACACGAAGCTTGAAAGCGGCGACACGGTTGAAGTGCTCACTTCGAAATCCGACACCGCAGGCCCGTCACGCGACTGGCTGAGCTTTGTGAAAAGCCCGAAGGCGCGCAACAAGATCCGCCAATGGTTCAGCAAGGAACGCCGCACCGAGGCGATTGAGGAAGGCAAGGACGAGCTGACGCGTGCGATGCGCAAGCGCAATCTGCCGATTTCCACGCTGCTGACCCCAGAAGCGCTGGTCGGCGTGGCTGAGGAACTCAATTTCCCGAACCCTGACGCAGTGTATGCGGCGATCGGCAACGGTCAGATCTCCACGCAGAATGTGATTGCCCGCCTCGTCAAGGACGCCGGTCCCTCCGAAGTCAACGAGGAGGTCGAGCAAGAGGTGCTGCCGCTGCGGCAGGTGGAACGCAGCAAGAAGCATTCGAACTCGATCGGCGTTTCCGTCAAGGGCGTGGACGACGTGTGGGTGAAGCTCGCGCGCTGCTGCACGCCGGTGCCAGGCGACGACATTATCGGCTTTATCACCCGCAACCAGGGTGTCTCCGTGCACCGCACCGACTGCCAGAACATGCTCGACCTTGAGAAGCGACAGCCTGAGCGTGTAATCCCGGTGGAATGGACCAGCACCAAGGGCCTGTTCATGGTCAAGATCCAGGTCGAGGCGCTGGACCGCCCACACCTGCTGTCCGACGTGACGCGCGTGCTGTCCGATCACGGGGTCAACATCATCTCCGGCTCGATTTCCACGGGATCCGACCGCGTGGCCACCAGCCAGTTCTCCTTCGAGATGGCTGAGCCGCAGCACCTCAACACGCTGCTGGCAGCCGTGCGCAAGATCGACGGCGTCTTCGACGTCTACCGCATCACCGGCGCGAAGGATTCCGCCGAACCGCGTCTGCGCCGCATGCAAGAGTAAGCCGGCGGCGGCCGTGCATACGCGGCCGACGGTCGGTGCCTGACGGCATTTGCGCGTATCGACACGCCATACTGGAACGACACGCCAAAACGACACGCCCTGTGATTTCCCTCACATTCTTTCCTGATGATGTACTGTGAACATCATCAGGGATGCATGGGTGCTCTCCACGCGATTGCGGTGCAGTGTTGCCTGTGCATAGCATATGAGGAAAGGGAACCGTCATGACAACGATGCCGTCCGTGCAGGGCGCAGCGCAAGCCGCGGAACGCTCAAGCGGGCACGCGCCCGATGATATCTCGGGACCACTGCCGGGTTGCGCGGTGCAGGCCACGGATTTGTGCAAGACATTCGGCAAGAGGACCTTATGGCGGGGGCTCGGATTCGACTTGCATGCGGGTGATATGGTTGCGCTGGTCGGTCCTTCCGGATGCGGCAAATCGACGCTTCTTAACTGCCTGGGGTTGCTTGAGCGGCCTTCCTCGGGCACGCTGCTCATTGACGGGTTGGACGTGGCATCGATGAATGGCCGGGCCAAGCGCCTGTTCCGCAAGAACCGCCTCGGATATCTGTTCCAGGATTACGCGTTGATTGACAATGCGAATGTCATGGATAATCTCAGCGTTGCATGGGGCGGCCTGCCTCGCAAGCGCCGTGTTGCCGCCGCGCACGAGGCGTTGGAATACGTTGGATTGCCCGGACGGGACACCGATGTAGTGTATCGGATGTCCGGCGGCGAACAGCAGCGTGTCGCACTCGCCCGTCTTATGGTCAAGCGTCCGGGGTTGGTGCTCGCCGATGAGCCTACCGGAGCGCTCGACAAAGCGAATGCCCACATGGTGGTCGACGGGCTGCGCCATATGGCCAGTCAGGGTGCCACCGTCGTGATTGCCACCCATTCGGATGCGGTCGCACAAGCCTGTGACCACACGATTGATCTGTCGGAATAGATAATAAAAATAACTGAATAAACATAATTATATGCTTCTATTAGTAAATGTTGTAATGATAATGGAGGAATAAT
>NZ_JBJEIH010000118.1:0-20927 GCF_051876855.1 Bifidobacterium sp. | reverse complement strand
GGCAGCTCGACGTACGGGTCTTCGTACGGTGGTTCATCCTATGGGTCGCGGTCAGGTTCGTCGTCGCGCGGCTATGGGTCGCGTTCGGGCTCCTCGTATGGTTCCCGCGGCTCGTACGGCTATGGTTCGTCATCAGGTTCGGGGCGTTCCGGGAAAGTGACCACCCGGCACACCTCAGCCGTCTCGCACAAGAAGAGCGCAGCGTCCGGCACATCGCAGACAGGCAAGGACAACGGCCTCAATATCGCCGATTTCAACGTCGGCGACAAGATCACCCACGACAAGTACGGTCTCGGCAAAGTTCTGGAAACGCAGGACAAGGGCCGCAACTCCGTAATCACCGTGGACTTCGGGTCTGACGGCGTCAAGCGGCTCATGCTCCGCGCGGCGCCGATCGAGAAGCTCTGAGCGCATGCGTTGCTGACACCCCCAGTCGCTTCGCACGGCGCTCCCGGCACGCCGTCGCAGGGGAGCCGCTAGCGCGGTCGCAGGTGTGGTGTATGTTAGTGACTCGTGTGTGCAACCGCACGCACTATCTGGAGTCTTAGCCCGTCAGTGGGTCGGCGGCGGTCCGTACAAAGCGGTCCTCTGTTCGTGCTTGGCACGATGAAGCACTGGAGAGGCTGGCTCAGCGCGAGGGAATATCCTTCGCGTTCCGTTCAGATAACGACAGAAAAGGAACAATATGACTAACGCTCAGCGTTCCCGCCGTCAGGTGCGTCTTTCTCGCGCCCTCGGCATTGCACTGACCCCGAAGGCCCAGCGCCTGTTCGAAAAGCGTCCGTACGCTCCTGGCGAGCACGGCCGCACCCGTCGCCGCACCGAATCCGATTACGCGGTGCGTCTGCGTGAGAAGCAGCGTCTGCGCGCCCAGTACGGCATCTCCGAGAAGCAGCTTCGCGCTGCTTACGTCAAGGGCACCCGTACCGCCGGCCAGACCGGTGCTGCTATGCTCACCGATCTTGAGACCCGTCTCGACGCCCTCGTGCTGCGTGCCGGCTTCGCCCGCACGACCGCCCAGGCCCGCCAGTTCGTGGTGCATCGTCACATCATGGTTGACGGCAACATCGTCGATCGCCCGTCCTACCGCGTCAAGCCCGGCCAGACCATCCAGGTCAAGCCGAAGAGCCAGACCATGGTGCCGTTCCAGGCTGCTGCCGAAGGCGTCCACCGTGACGTGCTTCCGGCCGTTCCGCCGTACCTCGACGTCAACCTCGCTTCCCTGAAGGCGACCCTGACCCGCAAGCCCGTTCCGGAAGAGATTCCGGTGCAGGTGAACATCCAGTACGTCGTCGAGTTCTACGCTCGCTGACCTGGATCCATTCCATTTTTCAAGGACATACAGCACAAGGCCCCGCTTTTGGCGGGGTCTTGTGCTATTTGCAGTTTCTTCTATCGACAGACGCCGCATGGGGTCCGTTGCCGCAGAATTAGCCAAACTTCGATGTATTCTGCGACAAACGGAGCCTGTACGGTCCGCGGGGTCAATGAAGATCCGCGAACACCTGCGGGGAGTCAGCTTACTTGCCGAACACGCCTGAAACAATCGACGACACGATGGACATGATGAGCGAGCCGAGCACCGACCACCAGAATCCGTCGATGACGACACCCACGTCGAAGAACGAGAAGGCCAGCCACGAGGCGAGCTCCATGAACAGCCAGTTGATTACCAGCGCAACGAATCCGAAACTCAGCAGCGAGAAGGGGAGTGCCAGCAGGTGAACGGCCGGTTTGATCGACGCATTGATCAACGCCATGAACAGTGAGAACGCAGCGATACCGAGAATCGGTGGTTCGCCTTTCGCTTGCATGCCGGGCAGCAACGCGACCATGACGCCGACGGCGATGGTCATAATCAGCCAGTTGATGAGAAAGCGTTTCATGCCGTCAGTCTACAGCACACGATCAGATATCAGAAGGAATCCGGGCGTTACTGGCCGCAGAATGCCTGGCGGAGCATGGTGGCGTACACCGGGCGGCCTTGCGGCGTCAGATGCGTGCCGTCGTCGTACAGGTATTCGCTGTGCCCTTCGCTGGTGCCGTACCAGTCGATGATGCCGACACTGCGGTGGCTCGCCGCGAAGGAACGCAGAATCGCATTGTTCTGGTCCTGCCACGAGACCGGAACGCGCAAGGTGAGGAAGTACACCGGCTTGCCATCCATCGCATCGACGATGCTTTGCAATTCGGCCTCGTCGCGAATCGGGCCGTTGTCGCCGAGCGCGACCACGACCACGCTGCCGCCTTGCCCTGCCCCGGCATGTTGGGCGTAGATTCCCGGCGCTGTGGTGATCTGCCGGCTGACTTGCGCATCAATGACGGCTTTGGGCATGATCTGCTGGATGATATCCGCGGCTCCCAAAGCCACGGAATCCCCGATGATCAATGGATCGGCACTGTCGGCACCGTCCCCATGACCGGTGTGACAAGTGGAAGCATCATGGCTGACAGGTTCCTCGACGTGGACACGGAGGCCGTGCTCGCCGCCCGGTGGGGCGAAAGGACAAGCCGAACGTAAAATACAACTACAACAGGGAGACAGACAATGAACGACAACTCCGGACAGGCGATGGGCGTCATCATCTCGTTGGCCAAATTCGACAAGGACGACAGACACATGGCCGGTATTCCGATTCGCGTGTGACCACATCACCGCGCGTACGGCGACCGGGCATGGCGCGTTCTTCAAGCCGATCCAAACGCCGGACACCTACCGGTATATCGTCACCATACTGCGCCTGCTTGCCGATGAATACGAGTAGGCTGCGGTCAGGGCCGCGACGGAAAGAGGCCGGTCATGACCGTGAAAACCGTGGACAACCCCCAATACGAGCTGGCGCGCGACGGGTGTGGCACCGTATTCGCGTCAATCCGCGGACGGAAAGCGTACTCGCAGCGCTGGCTGCTTATCCACTCCGCCCGCGAAGCCGGCTGGGAGACGGACGGCGGGCGTGATTTTGCCCTGTCTGCCGGAGGAAAGGCGTGTCCGCGTGACCAACAAAGAGGAGGACGCCAGTCAACGGGCGTACTGGGAAAGCCTGATGCGCTCGTTCGGCAAGCGGTTCCCTGACAAGGTGCGTCGTGAATATGACCCGCGAAAACGGCCGGACGGCTTGACCTGGAAGGTGGTCGAATCAGGGACGGGCCCGTCTTAAACTCTCACGCCCTATTGGCCTTCCGGGGTTTCCTGCGCGGGGCGTCGGTCAATGTCACTTGGCTTGAAGCGATGAAATCCCTGATCCAATACAGGTTGCTGCACCGCTCCAAGGAATGGCAGCCGCCTCGATCCATGACATACCGCCAAGAATCCCGCCAGTCCTGCGGCGATCCGCACGCATTGTTCAACGTGATGAGACGTTGCTCGAATACCGCCGGGTTTGTCGTGAACGTCATCGCCTTCCTATAGGCGAGCCGTTGCTTGTCATCGTCGGTCAGGTTGCTTCCCGCCTCGTCGGCGAAGGCGTCCTCTAGGTTTCGTCCGACGAAGAACAGCCGGTACGGGATTTCCCGTCTTTTCGGCCGCTCGGTGTGGTTCAGATGGGAAACGTCGATGAGTCTTCCGATGGACGCTCTTCGGGCCATCCTGTTCTCCATGAATCGCCTGACATCGGAAACTTCGATGCCGTCACGATGGTAGATGGGCCTCGGCAGACCTGCCGTATATCGTACCAGTTCGTCGGGGATGAAAGTCCCATCCAAGTCGACGACGTGAACGATATGTGACAGATCTGACCATCGGTAATCAGAATGATTGGGGTCGAAGAACCCGTCGATGAATTCGGTTATCGTTTCGACGATGTCCTGCTTGGGGTATTTTCCGGTCTTTTCCCGGTATTCTTCGGGGTGGATGACGGCTGGGAGGACATCGCAACGGAACGGCGCCCCTTCCACCGGCCTGTCCCGGAGCAGTCGCGCAATGGACGGGGTGAGGAGCCGGTTGTCGCTTTCGCCTTCGACCAACAGGAGGACGAGCTTTCTTCTTGGCATCAGTCCTCCCCGTAGCCGTTTTGAGGTCCATTATCGGGATGAGCAGCGCAATACAATGCCGCGCCGAACATGTGGGGGAGCGGCGGATCGTACAGGTTGTCGCCTTCCGCGCCGAGCAGCGCGTCCGCCAGATACTTCCTCCGGTTGTTGTTCGACTGTTTGACATGGAACGTCGCATACCGGCGTTCGGGGTTGGTCGTGGTGACGCGAACACAGGACGGCGGGACGGTCTCCAACGCCCGGAGATTATGCGCGGTGAACACCAGTTGACCCTTCATACCTTCCGCCATCTGCTTCAACAGGTCGCCGAGCAGCAGCTCGTATACGCCGGTGTCTATCTCGTCGATGGCGACCAGCGCGTCCGGGTCGTTGAACGCGTGGATGAAATAGGACAGCATGCCGGTGAGGCGTATGACACCCTCCGATTCGCAGCGGAACGGAATGCGCCGCCCGTCGCGTTCCGACATGAGTTGGAGACTGACCCGCTCCTCACCCTCCTCGCTCGCCGGTGCGGGCGAGATGGTCGCGTCGATATGCAATCCGGGGATGATGGTCGGCAATACCATGTTGTATACGCCGATGGCGGACCGTATCGCATCGGCGTCCGTGCGGGGGACCGGGGTGGTGGCTGTCAGGTTGACCAGCCTGCTTCTTCCCGTCCGGCTGGATTCCACCGGCATGTACCAGAAGACGGCGAGGGCGCCGCGCTTGGTCTTGGATACGTATACGGCGTTCCGTGCGGAGTCGATGAGCCGGTCGAGACGGCGGTCGAAACGGCCAGCAACGGCCTCCACGTAGTGTCTGGTCCGTTCCGCAACATGGTCGTTCTCTTTGAGGGCGTCGCACATGCGGGTGATTGTTTGCGTCTCAGTCGCCCTTCCCCGCGCGTCGTGGATGATGGAGAACAGGAAGGAGCGGTTGGTGGCGTATGCGTATTCCTCAGCCCTGCGCATGTCGGTGTCAAGGTCGGTTATCGCGTTGATGCTCCGTCTGAGATATGAGGGGTACCATGCGAACCCGGTGTCGGTCGCGGTATGACGTAGGATGACCCTGCCAAGCCTATCCGGAGTGTCCCCGACGCGGATCGCCTCTTCGGACACGAGGGAGCGATTGCCGCCGTCGGCGTCCCCTGTGATAAGTGTGACGGCGTATTCGATGTAATCCCCGCCGATTGACATGACGGCGGTGATGGTGGCCGTGCCGGTCTCGACGTCGATGATGTCGTTGCTGTATTCGGGGAGCGGATCGCCTGAGATGAGATGGTCAAGGATGGCGATGGCGTCGATGACGGCCGTCTTGCCTGACCCGTTCTGCCCGTATATTCCGGTCATGCTGCCGCCTGACGGCAGCCGGCTGAACGACAGCTCCCCGTGCCCCACGTTCCGGACGTGGTCCAGTCGCAGTTCGACGATGCGCATATCCCAGTCTCCAATACATCTTACTTGTCAAAATGGTATAATAAATGCCAAAACTACAACAATTGTAGCGCGAAGACGTAATGTCCGCAACCGTTCGGGCGTATATATGGCAGAAAGAAGGAGGAACCATGACATTCGAGACCGTCACCCGGTACATCCTGCGATGCGACGACTGCGGGCGCCGGTACCGGAGAGCTTACTACCCGAAGGCCGCCCCACCCTCAGCACGATGAAACAGCGGCTCCTGTGGGAAGCCCGGTCCGACGACTGGCAGATTACTGACACCCATAAGTACGGCGGCATATCGCATGCACCCTGTGCGGCCGGACCGCCGCCATGACACTCCACCGGCTGGCGCAGGCCGGGTGGGCGGACGCCGACCCGCATCCCATGCTCCCGTAGAATTGCGGGGACGGAAGGCACTGGCTGGCATACGCAGCCCGCTCGCGTACTTGAAGCCGTGAGCGTGAAAACCGCTGCGACTCACATCTCATCAACGCGCCGGTCGCCGTCGATTCGACCGGCTTGTCCAGCGCAGGCTTATGGCTTGTCAAAAGAAAACGTCAGAGGCTCCGACTCGACCATGAACACAGTTTGTATCCCGCCGATCGGATGCTCTGTATGATGAGATGCAAACCGTGGTTGCATCCGAGATAGGCTCGTTTTTGACTCGCCCTTGCTGAGCATTAGCCAGTAAGCGGGTCAACCAAGTCTTTGTTCGAGGACTTTTACTGCGGATTCACGCATTTCGTCAACCGTCCCGCTATTAGAACACATCAGCTCAATATGTAAGCCAGTTCCCGACTTAACAAGTACTTCGCCATATTCGCAGACAGGCACCTGCCGGTTATCCTTGAACCTCTTGTCAGGTGTCCCGTTCTTATTTACCTTGAGCCAAGTCTGGCCAACAACCTTGGCGTCCTTTGGGACGGGGGCAGTCTCGACAAATTGTATCGTACCAAACTCCATGTCAACATCCGAATAGCTAATGGCTCCAACATTCAACCTCGAAACTACAAGAATTTTGTCCGGAAGGAAATAAACCTTCTGCTTGCGTAACTTCAAACCAAAAGGCTGCACGTTTGATTCCACGAAAAAGGGCAACTTATCGATCGCTTTAGCTGATATCCTGTTAACCCCACGAGACGCGCCGCCGCTCGTTTTTCTATCCAAACTGCTCTCAGAAACCGTCTGCCAAAACTTCTGGTTCTTGTTGAGGCTCATCCAAATGGCGGAAAGGTCCTCATAAGCAGCTTGTGACTCGGTGTCGAACGAATACTCCATCGACACTTTCATTTTAGAACGGACCAAGATTTTGAGAACGACGCCAGCAATCGCTGTGAGAATGAACCACGGATACGCCACGAGAATAATAGTCGCTATAAGCCAAGTGCTAAGGTAATCAAGTCTCTGGGCCTTCTTCATCTGCTCCAGCAGTTCCTCGTATTCAGCCGGTTGATAATCGTTGACATTGACGTTCTCGGTGCTGATGGCGTTGCCAATAGCCGCTTGGCCCTGATTCTTCCAGTCTTGGCTACTTCCGCCATTGGGACGCTTTTTCTTGCCGTTCTCTTCAACATATGAAAGACCGGTACCGGGAATTGAATATGTATTTCTCGTAGTCCCGCGTGCTGTCTTTGTATGCCGAAAGCCTTTCATGCCCCAGCTATACCCAACGCCGCTTTTACTGATGTTAATACGGAATCCGCCGCCTAGATTGATGCTCTTCCTATAGTGCATGCCCATAGTTCGTTCCTCCTTCTCAAACGTTCCTTTATCGGCAACGTCCACAGTCATCCTTAGATTGTCCGTCATTGCGCACAATGCCATCAGATGGCTCACTGGCTTTGTTTTGCATGCCTATTGCTGAACCCTGACGTGCATTCCTGCATGTCGCGAAAGCCATCGCCGTCACGATCCCGCTAGAACGCCCATCGAGATTTCTACAATGTTCTTCTGCATCCTCGACAACCTCGGTGAGAGAGGTGTACCAGCGGGGCGCTGGCTGGTGCTGTGTTGAGGATACGTCTTGAATACTTTTGCTACCGTTTCATGCCGTCAGTCTACAGCACACAATCAGGTATCAGAAGGAATCCGGGCGTTACTGGCCGCAGAATGCCTGGCGGAGCATGGTGGCGTACACCGGGCGGCCTTGCGGCGTCAGATGCGTGCCGTCGTCGTACAGGTATTCGCTGTGCCCTTCGCTGGTGCCGTACCAGTCGATGATGCCGACACTGCGGTGGCTCGCCGCGAAGGAACGCAGAATCGCATTGTTCTGGTCCTGCCACGAGACCGGAACGCGCAAGGTGAGGAAGTACACCGGCTTGCCATCCATCGCATCGACGATGCTTTGCAATTCGGCCTCGTCGCGAATCGGGCCGTTGTCGCCGAGCGCGACCACGACCACGCTGCCGCCTTGCCCTGCCCCGGCATGTTGGGCGTAGATTCCCGGCGCTGTGGTGATCTGCCGGCTGACTTGCGCATCAATGACGGCTTTGGGCATGATCTGCTGGATGATATCCGCGGCTCCCAAAGCCACGGAATCCCCGATGATCAATGGATCGGCACTGCACACGCCGGTCGCCGCATCGAAAGACCACGACGACAGCGGGACGCCTGTCGGCACTTTTTCGGCATGCGCGTTCATCTTCGGCGTGGCGGGGGCCTTCGAGGGAGTTTGCTGGGCGTTCTTGGACGAGCCTGAAGTCGAGGGCTTGGACGATGAGGAAGCGGCGTGTCCAGCGGAATCTGACGCCTTGGACGCTCCCGCGGACGGTGACGGTCCGGGGACACCAGCGAGGGCCTTCTTCCCGGCGAGACGGGCTTCGCCTGCGATTTCCGGACGCAGCTCGATTGAACGCTGTTCAACGATGCCGTCCCAGTCGAACGGCAGGCACCCGACAATGATGACAGCGACCAAACCAGCCGCAGCCATCACCTTCGCCGCCGGCTGCACATCCGCAAGATATGTGCGCACGGTACGTCCGGCGCCTGCCACCACCGGCTTGAGGCCTGCCATAGCCTTCGGCGCCGCGTTGTTATCGTTGGGCTGACCCGCGTTACCATCGTTGTTGCCGGCAGCTGGCTTCGCGCCCTTTTCTGTCGCGTCGCAAGTGGTTCCGGCCGCGATGCCACGATGCACCGGAACTTCGATGAAGCGGTGGATGAGTTCCGCCGCGCCTGCAATCACCGCGAACTGCAACAGCCAGCCCCACCACGGCATCGTGGTCGTGCGTGTCGCCGGATTCATGATCTCCAGCAGCGGGAAATGGATGATGTACACCGCGAACGCCCGAGACCCCGCGACGACCAACGGCCGACACCCAAGAATCGCCGCCGTGGCAGATCCGCGTACCGTACAGGCGGCGACCAGCAGTGCCGCCAAGATGGCCGCCGCCAGATAGCCGCCGCGGTACATCCATATGGCCTCGCCATCAACAACGACCACGCCGGCCGCCAGGGCAAGCAGCGAGATCAACGCAAGTATGTCGGACATGCCGATAGTCACGCCGCCTACGGTGGTGCGAGTAGTCATGCGCTTGGACAAGCGATTCACCCACGCACGGGCCGGAACCCGCGGCCCGCATCCGTCGTTCGCGGAGTCGTCGGTGGCCGCACGAAGCCCCGGCTTGGTACCTTTCGGCACTGACGCCGCTGCGCGATCCGCGAGCAACAGCGCGAGTTCGGCGCCGACCAGCAGCTCAGCCGCGCGCATATCAAGACCGTAATACAGGTGCGCGGTATCGTCCCCGTTGAAGGAAAGCGCCCCCATGGCGACGGATGAACCAAGAATCAGGAACAATACCACCGCGTGCATCATCCAGCTGGAAAGGCAGATGCGGTGCAACAGCAGCAGGATTGCCGGCCACAGCACAGCAAACTGCATGACAATCGCCACAAACCACAGCGGGGTCAGGGGAGAAGGCAGGCCGGCCGCGGCGAAATACGGCAGTTTGCGGAAGATATACACCCAGTTGACCACGAATGCCGCCGCAGGCAACGCGTCCGCACGCGCCTTGAGCAGCAGCGAAGGGGAGAACAGGTATACGAGCGGAATGGTCAACGCGATGGATGCCAAGACCATCGGCCACAGTCGTTTGAACCGCTTGAGCACGTATGAACCGTACCGGAAGCCACCGCGTCCGATCGCGCGCTCAATGCTGCGGGTACTCAAGAAACCGGTGATGACAAAGAAGATTGTCACGCCAAGGAAACCGCCGGAGAGCATGGACGGACGCGTATGGAACAGCACGACCGACGCGATCGCGAGGGCGCGCAACCCGTCAATGCCAAGGTATCGACTGCCGCCATGCGACGACATGCCTTCTTGCGACTGGTGTTCGCTGATACCGGCTTGACTTGCCATGGTTCCCTTCCTCGCGTTCAATGCGTTAGACATTTGTACAAACCGCTACAGACGTATTCGAAAACGACACGCCGGTGCGACATGCGCCCCTACAGACGCACGGCTATAGCATGGGTGTCATGAAGTTGCATCTGTATCAGGTCCGACATGGCCAGACCTATTTTAACCGCTACAACCGGCTGCAAGGCTGGTCGAATTCCCCGCTGACCGAACAGGGGCTCGCCGATGCCGAACGCGCCGCCCACAAGCTCGAAGGAATCCAGTTTGCCGCCGCATACTGTTCTGACACCACGCGCGCGGAACAGACGGCACGCATGATCCTCGACGTGAACGAAAGCCACGGTCATCAGCGTCCGACACTGATTGCTGATATGCATTTCCGCGAACAATACTACGGGTATTTCGAAGGACAGGATATGTCCGCCTCCTGGTGGGCGGCGGGGGCTCCCCATGGCGCCGGCACCTATCAGAAAATCGTCTCGCAGTATGGACTCGCCGCGACCCGTGATTTCCTCAAACAGGCCGATCCCTTCCATGATGCTGAATCAGACGAGGAATACTGGAACCGGATTGAAGGCGGATACCGGCTTATCGCGTCCAATCACATGCTCCATGACGGTGACCGCGTATTGCAGATCTCTCACGGCAACACCCTGCTCAGTCTCATGCATCGTTTCGCCCCGGAGGGCTATGACCTGTCAGAACGACCGGGCAACGGCAGTGTGACACAGCTTGACTTCGACACCGAAGCCCCCTTCGATACGGCGCTGAGCGTAATTTCCTACAACGATTGACCTGCACGTCCGGGGGAGATAGATTCGTCAACAAGGCGCGCGTCTCGCCCGCCTACTAGGCTTGACCCGGTATCGTAGCGCTTTACGCGCGTGAGCAGAAAGAGGTTCGCATGGGTGTTGGAGACATCGCCGGGCTGATTGCGGCAATCGCATTCGCGATTCTTGTCGGCTTCCTTATCTACCCGCTGATCCGGCTGGGCAAACTGTTCGACCAGATCGCCATCACCGTCAAGGAGTCGGGTGACCACGCCATCCCCGCCATTGACGAGGGGGTCACCACAGTCAAGCAGGTCAACAAGTCCCTGGCTGACGTCAATCGCATCTCCGATTCCGCCTCCACCACGATGGGCAACATCACCGCGCTGACCGATTTGTACGGTTCCTTCCTTGGCAAGCCGGTCATCAAGGCCGCATCCACGGTGTATGCGCTCAAGTCGACGGCTCAGCAGTTCTTCTCCAAGAAAACCGCACGCAAGCAGGTCGTGCCCACCAAGCCGGCTGAAGCCAAGACGCAGGCGAAGACATCAACGAAGTAACCGGGCAGGCAGACAAGGAGCATCATGAAAAGAACGTTCTGGGTGGCAGTAGGCGTGGTCATCGGTGTGGTGGCCGTCGCCAAAGCCCAGGCTTATGTCAAGGCCAACACCCCTGATAACGCAAGGCAATTCCTGCTCGGCCCCGATCAGGACAACGTCCTGCAACGCACGCTCGCCGGTCTTATCGAGGATTTCAACACGACCCGCAAAGCGCGCGAAGCGGAGTTGAACGCACAGTATTCAGGTATTTCAAAGTAACAGGTGCCGCACCAGTCTGGCACTGACAACGCAGGCCCACGCCGCAACCGCGAGCCGCACACAACACAAGGAGTCATCCCGCTTATGCGCACAGCAGACATCGCAAAGCGTTACCTCACGTATTTCCAGAAGCATGGCCATTTGGTCATGCCGTCGGCTTCGCTTATCTCACCGAACCCGACAACCCTGTTCACCATCGCAGGCATGGTGCCGTTCATCCCATACCTGCTCGGTGAGCAGACGCCGCCAGCCACGCGCGTGACCTCGAACCAGAAGTGCGTTCGTACGCTCGATATCGACGAGGTCGGAAAAACCACTCGTCACGGCACTTTCTTCCAGATGCTGGGCAACTTCTCCTTCGGCGATTACTTCAAGGAGGAGGCCATCCATTATGCGTGGGAGCTGCTGACCACCCCGCAGGACCAAGGCGGTTACGGTTTCGACCCCGAAAAGCTTTGGGTGACCACCTTCACTGACGATGAGGAAGCGCGCTCGATCTGGAAGAACGAGGGCTTCGACCCCGAGCATATGCAGGTGTTCGGCATGGAAGACAACTTCTGGACCACCGGCGGCCCCGGCCCCGGCGGCCCCTGCTCCGAGATTTACGTAGACCGCGGACCGGAATACGGCCGTGACGGCGGCCCCGCGGCCGACGAGAACAGGTTCATCGAAATCTGGGATCTCGTCTTCGAAAACTACGAAGTCGACAACGTCAAGTCCAAGACCGACCTGCATATCGTCGGCGAGCTGGAGCACAAGAACATCGATACCGGCGCCGGTCTGGAACGTCTCGCGTACCTCATGCAGGGCAAGCAGAACATCTACGAGACCGATGAGGTCTTCCCGGTCATCGAGGCCGCGGAGAAGCTCTCCGGCCGCACCTACGGCGAGGACGCTGACGCGGATGTGCGCTTCCGCGTGGTGGCCGATCATGTGCGTTCCGCCCTCATGATCATGTCCGACGGCGTGCGTCCGAGCAACGTCGGCCGTGGCTACGTGCTGCGTCGTCTGCTTCGCCGAACCGTGCGCTCCATGCGCATGCTCGGTGTGCGCGACCACGTGCTGCCCACGCTCTTCCCAGTCTCTGAAGCGGCAATGGAACCGAATTATCCGGAGCTCAAGGACACCTTCCATGAGGTGTCGGAATCCGCATACGGCGAGGAAGACGCCTTCCTGAGGACGCTGGAAAGCGGCACCACGATTCTTGACGTCGCGGTCGATCAGGCCAAGCGCAATCATGGCGAAGTCTCCGGTGAGGATGCCTTCAAGCTCCACGATACCTACGGTTTCCCGATTGAGCTCACCCTTGAGATGGCCCAGGAGCAGGGCGTCAAGGTCGACGAGGCGAAGTTCCGCGAGCTCATGCACGAGCAGAAGTCCCGTGCACGCGCCGACGCGCTCAAGAAGCGCCACAACGTTGATTTGAGCGTCTACGACGATTTCAAGAAGACACTCGCCAAGCCGATCGACTTCCTCGGATACACCGATTTTTCGAGCCGTTCCACCGTGCTCGGCATCATGCAGGAAGGCAAGGGCTCGGTACCTGCGGTGATAGGCCCGGCGAATGTCGAAGTCATCCTCGACCGCACACCCTTCTATGCCCAGGCTGGCGGTCAGCTTGCCGACCAAGGTGAAATCATCTCCGACGACGGCGCGGTGCTTGAAGTCGACGACGTGCAGAAGCCCATCAAGGACCTGATCGTCCATCAGTGCCGTCTGACCGAAGGTACGCTCGTGGTCGGCGCCGCGGTCAACGCGAATATCGATCTGCAGCGTCGTGGCGCCATCGCGCGCGCCCACACCGCGACCCACATGGTGCATAAGGCCCTGCGTGAGGAACTCGGCCCGCAAGCCACCCAGCGTGGCTCCGAAGACGCCCCGAACCGTCTGCGCTTTGATTTCCAGTGGTCCAAGGCACCGAGCAAGACCGTCATGGACGCTGTGGAAGCACGCGTCAACGACCGTCTGCGCGACAACCTGGTCGTCACCACCAAGGAAATGAAGTTCGACGACGCTATTGCGCTCGGCGCGATGCATCTGTTCGGCGAGAAATACGGCGATATCGTGCGTGTCGTATCCATCGGCGAGGACGGCTGGAGCCGCGAGCTGTGCGGTGGTACCCACGTCGACCATGTCGGCAAGATCGGCCAGATCAGCATCATGTCCGAGGCTTCCATCGGCTCCGGTGTCCGCCGTGTCGATGCGGTCGTCGGCCAAGGCGCATACGAATTCAACGCCCGTGAGCATGCGTTGGTCTCGCAGCTGTCCGACAAGCTCAACGCCCGCCCGGACGAGCTCGCCGATCGTGTCAATACGCTGCTCGCCAAGCTCAAGGAATCCGATCGTCGCCTGTCCTCCATGTACGAGGCCCAGCTCGCGGCGGCCGTCCCAGAACTTGTGAAGGACGCTCAGGCTTCGAACACGCCTGTCACGGTTGCCTCGAAGAATGTCGGTCATTTCGGTTCCTTCGACGCGCTGCGCAAGACCGTCCTCGATATTCGTGGCCGTCTTGGTGACGACAAGCCCGTCGTGGTGGCACTTGCTGGCATCAGTGGCGACGACAAGCCGATGGTCGCCGTTGCGACCAATGAATCCGCACGTAAGCTCGGCATCAAGGCGGGCGACCTCGTGCGCGGTGCGTCCAAGATGCTCGGCGGCGGTGGCGGCGGCAAGCCTGATTTCGCCCAGGGCGGCGGCGCCGATGCGAGCAAGATCGATGCCGCGTTGAGCTCTCTCGCCGACGAGGCGATGAGAGGCTGACCACACAATGGTGTGGCTTGGTGTCGATCTCGGTGAAGCCCGGGTCGGACTCGCATTGTCCGACCCCGAGCTTACCTTCGCACACCCGATAGGCAATATCAAAGTCCAAGGCAATGCCATGGATGCCATCGAGGATGTCATCGACATCATCGAACGAGAGCAGGTGGGACGCGTCATTGTGGGCGTCCCCCTGCTGCTCAGCGGCAAACAGGGAGAAAGCGCGTACAAAGCGCAACGCTGGACGCGCGAACTCATGTCGCGGCTGCTGGAATACCGCAACACCGGGCAGATTCAGCTCGACGACGTGCCGATTGTAGAGCTGCAAGACGAACGGCTGACCACCGTCACCGCGCACCGCCAACTGAGCGATACCCAGATTTCAACACGAGACCACCGTCCGATGGTCGACCAGCAATCGGCGGTGCTGATCCTTCAATCAGCGTTGGACGCCCGTCATGCCGATGCCATGCCCAGCAACGAGGCTGCGTAGGCCGGCGAAAGGAAGAGGAAGACAACCATGCCAGATGATTTCCGCGAGTTCTTCGAGGAACGCTCGCAATGGACCGGTACCGATGACGATGGCGACCATGCGCATCCCCACGGTACCGCCGAACGCAGCGATGCCAACGATGACGCGCCTCTGTCACGGCGCCAATTGCGCAAATCGCACGAGAAGCGTCGCAACCAGCAGGTCATTCGTATCGTGGCGATTGTGGTCGTCGTGGCCATGGTTGTCGGATTGCTCGTATTCGGCTATACCAAACTCAAGTCTTGGCGTGATGCCCGTGAACGCGCATCGCAGGCGTTGACCGCCGATTATCCCGGACCGGGTACCGGCAAAGTGGAATTCACGGTGGAGAGCGGCGAAGGGCCGGCAGAAATCGGGAACAACCTAGTCAAGGCCGATGTCGTCAAATCTCAGGCCGCATTCACCAGCGCTGTGGCCGCAAACAACAGCACGTTGTATCCCGGTACGTATGAGCTGAAAAAGCACATGGCCTGCGCCGACGTTATCGCGATTCTTTCCGACCAGTCCAAGGCCACCGGATTCCTGCAAGTCAAGGCGGGAGAACGGGTTTCACAAGTCATCGCCGAGGCCGCCCAATTGTCGGGCATCAGCGCCGACGACTTCAATGCGGTCATCAACGGCGGCGGCGCCGGAATCCTGCCTGCGGAAGCCGGCGGCAAATTCGAGGGCTGGTTCGAACCGGGCACCTACAATGTGAAGAACCGCGGCTCCGCCAGCGAAATCATCAAGGACATGGTCGACAAGCGCATCGCGAAGCTCGACTCGCTGGGGGCACCCACCGGGGCGGACCGCGAGAAGATGCTGATCATGGCTTCCATCGCGGAATCCGAGGTCAACTCCGACGAATACTACGGCAAGGTCGTGCGGGTCATTCTCAACCGGCTCGCCAAGAACATGCCGCTCGGCATGGACACCACCGTCGCCTACGGACTGGGAACCACCGCGGACAAGCTTACGGACGCCATGCTCACGGACGCGTCGAACCCGTATAACACGCGAGTGAATACAGGCTTGCCGCCTACGCCGATCAGCAATCCGGGCGAATCGGCAATCAAAGCAGCCATGAATCCTCCCGAGGGAGATTGGCTGTACTTCGTCACCGTGAATCTCACCACCGGCGAGACGAAATTCGCCACCACCGAGGATGAGTTCTGGAAGCTGCGTGACGAATACAAGAGTTCGAACAACAACGCGAACTGAGCAGCCGGCACGCGCCAAGCGGCGTCTTTCGTGTCCATATAGAAGACGCGGATGTACGCGTGGAGCGGGTTGACGCTATTATTCGAGAAGCTGCGCCTGCTGCGTGGTACGAGCGGAATCGCGTATTGCGGCCATGCGGCAGACGGACATACTGAAAACGACAGACAAGCCGGCATTTGAGCAAAGGAGACGACATGTTGCGTTGGCAGACCGCAGGGGAGTCGCATGGTGAAGCGCTCGTCGCGATGATGGAGGGGCTGCCTGCCGGCGTGCGGGTCTGTACGAAGGATATTTCCGCGGCTCTTGCCCGGCGGCGTCTCGGTTACGGGCGTGGCGCGCGAATGAAATTCGAGCAGGATCAGGTGCGCCTGCTGACCGGTGTTCGCCACGGCTCCACCTTGGGTTCGCCGATCTCCATCGAAATCGGCAACACCGAATGGCTTAAATGGACCGAAGTCATGAGCGCCGACCCGCTTGACCACGAATTGCCTGATACCGGCCGCAATGCGCCGCTGAGCCGTCCCCGCCCTGGACACGCTGACCTGACCGGCATGCGTAAATATGGTTTCACCGACGCCCGCCCCATTCTGGAACGGTCCAGCGCCCGTGAGACAGCCTCCCGCGTGGCTTTGGGCGCGGTGGCCGCGAATTTCCTCGAACAGGCGCTGTCCATTCGCACGGTTGCGCACGTCATCTCCATCGGCGGTGTCGGCATTGACGAGGATGCCCCGCTGCCGGTACCGGATGACCTTGACGCCCTCGATGCGTCACCGGTCAGAACCCTGGATAAAGACGCCGAACAGCGCATGATGGAGCGCATCGACGAGGCGAAGGCATCTGCCGATACACTTGGTGGTGTCATTGAAGTCATCGCGTACGGCGTTCCCGCAGGACTGGGTACGTACGTCGAATCAGACCGTCGTCTCGATGCGGCGCTGGCTGGTGCCCTGATGGGAATCCAAGCTATTAAGGGCGTCGAAATCGGCGATGGATTCAAGGAAGCGGAACGTCCCGGTTCCCTCGCCCATGATGAAATTGTGGTGAATGATGACGGCCGGATCAGCCGTCTGAGCAATCGTGCCGGTGGTATCGAAGGTGGCATGTCCAACGGCGAGCCCATCCGCGTAAGGGCTGCGATGAAGCCAATCCCGTCGATTCCGAAGGCCTTGCGCACCATCGACGTGCTGACGGGCGAGCCGGCACAGGCAATCAATCAGCGGTCCGACAACACGGCCGTCCCGGCAGCGTCGGTAGTGGCCGAAGCGATGGTGCGGCTGACTTTGGCGCAGTTCGTCCTTGAGAAATTCGGCGGCGACAATATCGCCGAAACGCGTCGGAACGCTGAGAACTATCTCGCCTCCTGGCCTGAGCATCTGCGCTGAGCGTCGCCCAGTGGCAAGCTTCGCATACATCGGTAGGGATTTCACGGATTACAGAGTGAGGTTGGTATGACTGAGCATCGTCATGGCGGCCACGGCAATCGCCATCATGGTCAACGTCGTCGGTCAGACAGGTCGCGGGACACGCCTCGTCTAGCCGAGCCGCCGGTGGCAGTGCTCATCGGCATGCCCGGTGCCGGGAAAACACGTGTGGGCGGCGAAGTCGCGCAGTTGCTGGGAGTTCGGTTCACTGATTCGGATGAGGTGATCGAGCAGCGTGCTGGCATGCGTATTACCGAGTATTTCAGCGAATACGGCGAGCCGAAGTTCCGCGAACTTGAATCGCAGGTCATCGCCGATTTGCTGCGCACGGCCGGCGGTATCGTCTCGCTCGGCGGGGGAGCGCCCATGACCGAGTCCGTCCGGCGCAATCTGCAGACGTATATTTCGCAAGGCGGCAAAGTCGTCTATTTGCAAGCTGATCCGCAGGAAGCGATGGAGCGGGCGCGTCGTGGCGGCAACAGACCGATGCTCGCCGGTGACGCCGACGCACGTTGGCGTGCCTTGTACGAGGTGCGCGACCCGGTGTTCAGCGCCGTCGCGAATGTGCATGTGCATACCCGTGGGTCGTCGCCGCAACATGCGGCAAGGAAGGTGATGGATATGGTCATGGAACATGACGTGCATGTCACAGGCGCGTCGATTACGCCGTACGATGTGCGCATCGGCGTCGGGACGTCGAATCATCTCGCGGAAGTGCTGGGCGACCGGCCGGTGAGAATTGCCCTGATCCATACGGCGCCCGTACAGCGGCATTCTGATCGTGCGCGCGCTCTGTTGCGTCAGGCCGGGTACGAGGTCAGTGACGTGCTGATTCCGGATGCTGAGGCAGGCAAGACCATCGAGGTCGCCAACGGCATCTGGCAGCGGCTCGGCGAGGAAGGATTCACCCGTTCGGACGCCGTGGTCGGCTTGGGCGGCGGTGCAGCGACCGATCTTGCCGGATTCGTCGCGGCGACTTGGATGCGCGGCATCCGCTACGTGAACTGCCCGACATCCCTGCTGGCGATGGTGGATGCTTCAACCGGCGGGAAAACCGGTATCAACACGCCGCAAGGCAAGAATCTCGTCGGCTCGTTCTACACGCCTGCGGGTGTGCTCGCCGATATGCGGGCCCTGGAGACCCTGCCCAACGATATCTTCATCGAAGGCCTGGGCGAAGTCGCGAAATCCGGATTCATCCGCGACCCTGAGATTCTCAGCATTCTGGAGGATCATGCCCAGGAATTGCGCGAGTTCAACGGTTCCACGTTCCTCGGATCCCCGCTTGAGGATGTCGTCGCCGAACTGATTGAGCGTACGGTGAAGGTCAAAGCCTATCACGTGTCCAACGACCTGCGCGAAGCCGGATTGCGTGAATTCCTCAACTATGGGCACACGCTCGGTCACGCTATCGAACAGATCGAGCATTTCAAGTGGCGGCATGGCAATGCGGTTGCTGTCGGATGCGTGTTCGCGGCGGAACTGTCCGGTATCCTCGGGTATATCGATCAGGATCTCGTCGACTATCATCGTCAGCTGCTCGGTTCGCTCGGCCTGCCGATTTCATGGTCGGGCGGCGATTGGGACAGCGTGCTCGCACTCATGCACCGCGACAAGAAGGCGCGCGGCAACACCCTGCGTTTCGTGGTGCTCGAAGGTGTCGGCCACCCGATCCATCTGGACGATCCGCCTATCGAGGCAGTGCAGGAGGCGTTCGAACGGATCCGCTCCGCGCACTGAACGCCTCCTGCGATTGCCAAGGATTCGGTAACAAGCGAAAGGACAGCAATGGCACGACATGTTCTTGTGGTCAATGGACCCAATCTCGGGCGTCTTGGCGTCCGCCAGCCCGATGTGTACGGGCATCAGGACCTTGAAACACTGCGCAAGGATTGCACACTGTGGGGGCAAGAACTTGGTCTGGATGTGGAAGTTCGGCAGACCGATGACGAGGCGGAGATGATTCACTGGATGCATGAGGCTGCGGATGGCGCCATTCCGGTCGTCATGAACCCGGCGGCGTTCACGCATTACAGCTATGGCCTCGCCGACGCGGCGCATATGGTTGGTGATGCCGGCGTGCCTCTGATGGAGGTACATATCTCGAATCCCGCTGCACGCGACGAGTTCCGCAAGCGTAGTGTCATTTCACCGGTAGCTACGGGAACCATCACCGGCATGGGATTCTTCGGGTATCGTCTCGCCCTCGAGGCGGTGGCCCATATCATCGGTCAGGAAGTCTGAATTCCATCCCGAATCTGCCAGCTCAGCCCCGACGATTGTTGAATCGTCGGGGCTTGTTGTTTTTCATGCGTGTCGCAGTGGAGGATTGCGCGCGTGATAGACGCCACGAACAGGCGCGGCACGGGCATGACAACCGGCATGACAACGTTTGTAGGAAGCGATTCAGAAAACACTGAACGCGGCTCTATGAAACAGTGTCAAACGGTTTTGGACAATGGCGGACTTTCAACAATCGCACCGTTGCATTGGTGTTGCGGAACAATCCCGATATCATGAAAATACCTGATTCAAACGTATGCAATCCGATGACGGACCTCCTCAGGTGACCGCGATTATTCGGCCGGAGGGCATGCAATACAGCCACGGCAGGGCACGCGCAATCCGGCGCGATTTCTTGTACGGGCATCTCACAGTTGAGAATTGGAAGGATATATGGCCATTCAACGATTCAAAACAGCGGCATGCAAGACGCTTGGCGTCGCCGTGTGCACTGCGATGGTCCTTGGCGCCGGTGCGTTGACGCTTCCTGTCGTCGCGCAGGCAGGGGACCAGTCCTCGACGAGTTCGGGCTCGTCCACGTCCAACGTCACCGCGTCCAACGCGGCGAGCTGGGTGAACAGCGATGTCCAGGTCATCGCGTTCCAGCAGACCTGGAACACCATTGCCAAGGAATGCAAGGACACCTACGGCCCCGAAGGTGTGGGCTACGTCGAAGTGTCCCCGCCCCAGGAATCCATCAAGGGAAGCACCTGGTGGACCTCATACCAGCCGGTGAGCTACAAGCTTGATTCAAAGCTGGGCACCGAAGCTGAATTCAAGAACATGATCACCGTCTGCAAGGCGCAAGGTGTTGGCATCATCGCCGATGTGGTCATGAACAACACCGCTGCCCCAAGTACGGACGGCAAGGTCACTACCTACACCGGCACGAATGGCAGCGAGTACACACCCGATACCGGTTCGTTCCCGGGATTCGCGACATCCACGTATCCTGACGGTTTGACTGCAGCGGACTTCCACTCGTGCACCAAGCAGATTGCGGATTATAAGAATCAGGAAGAAGTCCAGCAATGCCGTCTGTCTGGCATGCTTGATTTCGATTCCGAATCCGACAAGGTGCAGGATATCGAAGCCGACTATATGGCCCGCATGTACAACTACGGCGTAATCGGATTTCGTATCGACGCCGCCAAACACATCAACACCGACAGCCTCCACGCGCTGAAAGCCAAACTTGCGCAGAAGATCGGCAAGAACGCATCCGATATCTACTGGATCCAGGAGGTCATCGGCAATGGCTCCGAAGCCGCTGGCATCCAGCCGCCGCATTATACACAGAACGGTACGGTGACCGAATTCGGATTCAAGAGCGAGATGAGCCAGGCGTTCAACGGCAACGTCACCTCCCTGA
>NZ_JBJEIH010000117.1:0-22254 GCF_051876855.1 Bifidobacterium sp. | reverse complement strand
CGGCGCGTGACATGCTCGTGATAAGACTGTTGTGATGATCAATTCGCGTCTCATCGGCTGAGACGCCACAACGTATGGAGGAACCATGCTGAACATCGAACAACTTGATGTGAACGGAGCCACGGTGCAAGGCACGATGGTCGTCACCCCGGGCGGTGAAGGCCACCCGAACATGATTCTGGTGCAGGGGCGCAAAGGCTACCTGATGTGCGGGTATCTCAATCTCGCCGCCGCCGAGAAGTTCGGCGATGCCGCCGTGCTCGTGGGAGGCGCGGATTTCGCGGCCGTGCTCGCCAACCCGATCAAGGGCATGACCGAAGCAGCCCGTGCCGCCGGCGTCAAAGACGGCATGACCGGCGCCGAAGCCGCCGCTGTGCTGGCCTAGAGTACCTAACAGAAAAATCGGCAAGTGATCACGGGAGTTATCCCTTAATCACTTGCCGTTCAGAACTATAATCCGGATTCATCGCGCATACTTTCCATCGATGCGCGTGCGCTGGACCAACATGTTGCAATACCGCGGATAGCGGAACCGGTCAGTGGATGTTGTCTTTGACCATGCTGACAACGTCTTGGTTTACTTGCATGATTCTGGGGTTCGCTTCCATGCCCGGAATGGATTCCCACCTGCAATTCCGGCCATTGATGGTGAAAGTATCGCTCTTCCATGCATCCGGCAGCGAATCGACATCTACCAGCCAGAGCCGGTAATCGTACTCTCGCATTTCACTGTTATGGGAGAGCGACGGTTTCATCGATGACGTCTCCGTGATGAATGACAGCGCGAGATCCTCAGGAGCACTAAAATCCCGAACCAGCCAGGACTTCAGGTTTGGCTTCTCCATCTCTGCCGTACCTTGCGTGTCATGGTTCGGGAAGAAATCACAGTCCCAACGGGTATCGTGATACAGCAAATACTCCCCTGGGCGTTCTGCGGATCGAATCGCCATGATGGAACTATGCTTCTCTGTAGTATCCATGCTTCTGATATCCTCCATCAATTGATCTGCCGAATAGCCATACTTCCATGCCTTGAAGCCTTGATCCACTCCAAGTGCCAGATAGACCAGCGAAAATACCACCGCAAAGGTTTCCAGCCAAGCCGGACCAGTTGACATCACCGTAGAGATGAAGAAACTGATTGCAGCGAATATATCCGCGAAGCATGACCGCCAAGGTTTGTAACCTATCTGCCCGGCATGACGTTGCAGGAGCGCCTCGAGCGCAGAGTCTTCAACCCTAAGCTTTACCATAACATCATACTACCCTAGGTCATATCGATTCATCGTCTCGAGCATCAGCAAATACGAGCAAGGCAGCCAAACCTGATTATTTTCAAATCAGGTCTTTCGGATCGAGCTGGAAACGCAATTCCCCCGGTTCGCGCGAGGCGACATGCCGGGCGCTTTCCCGGTGCAGACGCTCGGCGAGTTCGGCGCGCTTGGATTGCGGGACACGTACTACGGCTTTGACCCGGTCCGCCATGGTTTCCAGCTCACGCGCGTCAACCGTTCGCGGCGGCGGAATCGGCACCGGGCCAAGCACCGCCGGCATCGGGCCGAATTGGGTATCCAGCAGTGCCCAATCGCCTCCGGCAAGTAATCCGGCGCCTTGCAGCATCGTCCGGACCGCGGGACGCGACCCCCATACGCATGCCGAAGCGAATACCGGTGGTAATCCAGTCTGGGCACGTTCTTCAAGCTCTTTGGAGGCAAGCAGGCGCGCATTCCAAGTCATCAGGGATTGGGCGACCAATGGGTCAGCCTCCCCGATGAGCATCGCTTGACCGCCTGCGGAGCGCGGCGCGCACCACTGAACGGCTCGCATCCACGAATCAAGCGCATCAATCCTAGCATCAATGCCTGGGGCATACAGGCTGGTCCACGCGTCGAGAATCGCCACCGCACGGTACGCTCCCACGCCGCCGTCATCGGCACGCACCCGGGGTTCCGCTCCGGGGGTGGACACTACCAGCATCGGTGCATCGGCGATATCGGCAATCACCCCCTGAGGCTGGTGAGGCGAAGACACCACCATGGGGATGTTCCTGAACAGGCCCCGCAACTCCTGCACGGTTCCCGCAGCTCCCACCCGCACGACGCGCATACGGTCGCCATGGCAGTGCGGACATGTCCAATTCACCGCCGCCGCAGCACACCAACGGCATCGCGGCTGCGAGACACCGGGCACCATTTCCAAAGGCCCGGTGCACTTGCCGCACCTCGCCTGCCGGTGACACGCAGCACAACTGAGTGTTTGCGCAATGCCATCCTGGGGTATGGACAGCAGCACGGGGCCGGTTTTCAGCGCCCGCGACAGCACAGCGACCGCGGTATGTGGCACCCGCGAACCGATGGTTGGATCGGCAAGCCGCGTAAGCTCCTCGCGATTGAGCCACCTGATCCAAGGCGAACGCTCCTTGAGGGCTGCTGGCAAGGGTTGAATCGAAGTGCTGTACCCGCTCACCGGGGACTCGGCGACATGGCCGCCGTCAGTCTCCCACTGGCTCAACGGGCTTCTCGCATTGCCGAGCGCGACGAACACACCGTCATGTGCCTTGGCCCTCAGCCGCAGCACGCCTCGCGCATTCGCGTACGGCGCCATGCCATCCGCCTGCTGGTAGGCGGTATCGTCGACGATGACGAACATAGCGTTCCCGTCAATCGGCGCATACATGGCGGCACGTGTACCGATGACACAGCGCACCTGCCCGCACGCGACAGCAAGATAGGACCGGTATCTCTCCGCCGGAGACATCGAAGCGCCGAGCACGGCGATATCGCCCATGTACCCGCCCTGTTGCGAGGCGCGCGGACCGAAGAGGCGCAGTCCCAACGACCCCAATTGCCGCACGGCGTCGTCCACGGCACGCATCGACGGCATCACCGCGACAACCCCGCGACCGGCGGCGAGCGCACGCAGCACCATCCAAGCGAACAGCAGCGCCCAATGCCCAGCCCCTGGCATGGCGTCGGCCACGAAAGCGCCTTTGCCCCCTGTTGACAAGGTCTCGCCAAGCATCCGCAGGTTCTCGTAATCAGGCAGAAACCGCTCACCCAAGTCATCGGCGCACTGTGCGCACATCGTCTGGCGCGCACCGGCATCACCACTGAACGATGCGGCAAGCCGCTGCTCGTGTTCGACGCGCGCGACACGCGGGGGCACAGCGAGTCTGACAATATTGGCGCGGGTGCCGCCGTACGCCTTCGCAATCAGCGTGATATCGTCCCTAAGCCTCGCGGGAACCAGGATTTCCCCGCCAAGCACCTGTTCGAGGTACCGCAGCGAGGAGTCCGGGGTCTCACTGCGTTCGGCGCGCTCCCAGATGATGCCGTTGACGCGTCTACCGCCGAATCGCACGCGTACCAAGGTGCCGGGCACCGCTTGCGCATCCTGCTTGTCCTGTACGAGGTAATCGAAGGTCTGTCCCAGATGCGCCGCCTGCACGTCCAGTACGACGCGCGCAATCGGCTGATGCTCGGCACGCTGCCGCTTCGCCGCAGTGCGCTTGCGTCTGCGCCGCGGCTCGAGCCCCTCGAAGGCAGGTTGTTCGGCGTCTGGGATAGTCATGGTGTTCACCATATCACCTGCAAGACTCGGCGTGTCGCCGTGCAGAACATGTTTCCGCGCGCCCCACGTATGTGAGCGGCGGCGCGTGACAGCCCACATATGGAAAGGGCGTGGGGCGCGGCTTAAACGCCGTGTCCCACGCCCCCGGAATACGCCGCCGGGGTCTCCCGGTCAGCGCATCGCTCGTGTCAGGTCAGTCCTGATGAACCCACCACGGCCGAAGCGGATAGGTGGCCGTCCCCTCCTCATTCGGCTTGACGCACAGGTACTGGTGAATCTGGATGTTGTTCATCTCGAAGTTGTACGCGCAGCCGGCCATGTACAGGCCCCACAGGCGTGCCTTCGGCTCGCCGACCAGCTTGACCGCCGCATTCCAGTTGTCCACGAGATTGCGGTTCCAATGATGCAAGGTCAACGCGTAATGTTGCCGCAGGTTCTCCTCGTGGATCACTTCGAAACCGGTGTCCTGGATGTTCATCTCGATTTCGCCTGGGGACGCGAGCTGGCCGTCAGGGAAGATGTAGCGGTCGATGAACTCACCCGCCGCATGACCGGCATGCGAGTTGATGCGGGTGATTTGATGGTTGAGCAGCATGCCGTTGGGCTTGAGCTTGTCGAAGATCTCGCGGAAGTAGGACGGGTAGTTCTTGACGCCGACGTGCTCCATCATGCCCAGTGAGCAGATGCCGTCGAATCCGGCTTCCGGCACATCGCGATAATCCATGAGGCGGATCTCGGCGAAATCCTCAAGGCCCTCGCGTTTGATCCATTCCTTGCCCCACGCGACCTGTTCGTCCGCGAGAGTCACACCGATCACGTGGATGCCGCGTCGTGCGGCGACGACCTCCATGGACCCCCAGCCGCAGCCGATGTCCAACAGCCGGTCTCCGGCCTTGAGACCGAGCTTATCGAGCACCAGGTTGAGCTTGGCTTCCTGCGCGGCCTCCAAGGTGTCGGTCGGCTTGTTGAACAGAGCGCAGGTGTACGTCATGGTCGGTCCGAGAATGAGCCGGTAGAAGTCATTCGACTGGTCGTAATGATAGCTGACGGTCGCCGCATCGCCGGCCTTGCTGTGCGGCAGCAGGCCTTCGGCGGCGCGGCGCAGTCGGCTTGGCCCCTCGATGCTAGGCGCTTTCGGATGCCGGATGCCGTGCGAGGCAACCGAAGCGAGCGCCTTGGCAACGCCTACCGGATCGGGCTTATGGAAGTAGGGCTTGACATTGACGAGGTCCTTGAAGACCTCGTAGGGATCGCCCGGGATCATCTGCGGCGAGGAGATATCGCCCTGCAGATATGCGCGTGCCAGCCCAAGCTCATTGGGATGGTCGACCATGTAATATACCGCTCGTGAATTGTTGACCTTGATGCATACGGGCGCGTCTGCCGGCCCGAATACCGACCCGTCGAACGCCTCGATGCGCAGCGGCGCGTTCGGTTCGACAAACAGTTCAATCATCTGTGCAACGGTCATGCCTGCCATGTGCTTCTCCTTGTGAGGATTACGATTTCAAACTTTCACATTCAATCGCCGGAGCCCCTCGCCCCGGTAAGCCTTGGAACGCGCCGGGCGGCATGGTGCGCGCCCAGCACGTTCCGGTCATGACAGTCGACATCGGCCCTGTGGCCGGTACAGCGGTGTCATCATGCTGCCGTCGCTCAATCGAGGGCGGCCTTGAGTTCGTCGACCTTGTCGGTCTGCTCCCACGTGAAGTCCGGATCGTTACGTCCGAAATGACCGTAGGCGGCGGTCTTGGAGTAAATCGGACGCAGCAGATCGAGTTCATCGATGATGGCCGCAGGCCGCAGATCGAAGACCTTGCGGACGGCTGCCTGGATTTGTTCGCGGGTGACTCCGCCGATTTCGGTGCCGAAGGTCTCCACATTGACGCTGACCGGATCGGCGACGCCAATCGCGTAGGCGACCTGTACTTCGACCTTGTGCGCAAGACCTGCGGCGACGATGTTCTTCGCCACCCAGCGCGCAGCATATGCCGCGGAACGGTCAACCTTGCTCGGGTCCTTGCCGGAGAACGCGCCGCCGCCATGGTGAGCCGCGCCGCCGTAGGTGTCAACGATGATCTTGCGCCCGGTCAGGCCGGCGTCAGCCGCCGGTCCGCCAAGCACGAAGGAGCCGGTCGGATTGACCAGGATGCGGTAGTCGTCATGGCGGACCTTGGCGCCGAGCACTTCGGCAAGCACCGGCTCGATCACATGCTCGCGCAGCTGGGCGAGCAGCCAATCATGATCGACTTCGGGATCGTGCTGGGTGGACACCAAAACCGTGTCCAGACGGACCGGCTGGTCATCCTGGTCGTATTCGATGGTCACCTGGGTCTTGCCATCCGGGCGCAGATGCGGGACGATGCCCTCCTTGCGCACCTGAGCGAGGCGGAAGGCCAGCCGATGCGCCAGATAGATCGGCAGCGGCATCAGCGCTTCGGTCTCATCGGTTGCATATCCGAACATCACGCCCTGATCGCCGGCTCCCTGGGCCTCGTAGCGCTCCTCGCGCGAAGCGGCGGACTCCTGCTCAGGATTCAGACGCGCCACACCCTGGTTGATTTCCTTGCTCTGCTCGCTCAGCGACACCACCACACCACAGGAATCGGCATCAAGACCGATCTCGGAGCTCGTATAGCCGATATTGCGCACCACGTCACGCACGATGCGCTGGATATCGCTGTAGCCTTCGCTGGTCACCTCGCCGAAGACGAAGAACTGGCCCTTGGTGGCCGACGTCTCCACGGCGACATGCGAATGCGGATCCTGCCGCAGCATATCGTCCAGAATCGCATCCGAAATCTGGTCGCAGATCTTGTCGGGATGCCCTTCAGTGACGGATTCCGCCGAAATCAGGCGACGTTCCATATTCCCCTCGCTGTCCTTCCGTCAAATGTCCACCCACGACGGCGACGGAAAGCCGAAGCAGGAATCACACAATATGTAACTGTTTAGTAAGAATAATGCCCCCGGCTGAATTTCGCCATATCTAAACGGCAGAAAAATCCAGCACCGGGGGCATACCTCGACGAAGTCTGCGATCAGTTGCCTTCGCTCAGATCGTCCTCGCCCAGCGTCTCCTCAAGCAGACCGCTGTTGATTTCGCGGAAAGCGATAGACAGCGGCTTCTCCTGATTCTCGTATTCAACCAGCGGGCCGACATTCTGCAGGAGACCCTCATTGAGCTGCGTGAAATACGAATTGATCTGACGGGCGCGCTTCGCGGCGAAAATCGCCAGCGCGTACTTGGAATCAGCGTGCTGCATCAGGTCGTCGATAGGCGGATCCGCAAGTCCCTGCGGATGCGGCTCAGTGCCAAGTGCCATAGGTGTCAATCTCCCATCATGCGCATGGCCACGTCCAATGCGGGCGTGGTATTTCAAATCATTCATTGTACTGCAAGCCCCCGATATCGCGACCCGAGCATCTTGCGGCATGGATGCGGCTGAGCTTTCGCGTCCCCGATCTGCCGAAAACCCGGCAAAACCCTACTCTCCTAGCGTAATTTCACTATTCGGCCCAAGACTGCCACCTGTCCCCGCAAGGCACTTGAATGGAACCATGGCAGAAATGAGATCCGCAAAATTGATGAACGGGCGAGTGTTTGCGGGCGCTCGCGCTCTGTACCGCGCCGCTGGCGTTGACGGCAAGGACTTCGGCAAGCCGATCGTGGCGATCGCCAACTCCTTTGATGAATTCGTCCCCGGCCACGTCCACCTGAACAAGGTCGGCCGTCTGGTGTCCGAAGCCGTGAAGAAGGCTGGCGGCATCCCCCGCGAGTTCAACACCATCGCCGTCGACGACGGCATCGCCATGGGCCACACCGGCATGCTCTACTCGCTGCCGAGCCGCGACATCATCGCCGACGCCGTCGAGTATTCCGTCAACGCGCATTGCGCCGACGCCCTCATCTGCATTTCCAACTGCGACAAGATCACTCCGGGCATGCTCATGGCCGCGCTGCGCCTGAACATCCCGACGATCTTCGTCTCCGGCGGCCCGATGGAAGCCGGCACCACCGTCCTGTCAGACGGCACCGTCAAGGAGCACACCGACCTCATCGACGTCATGTACGCGACCGCCGACGACAACTGCTCCGACGAAGACCTGCTCGCCTACGAAAAGACCGTGTGCCCGACCTGCGGCTCCTGCGCCGGCATGTTCACCGCCAACTCGATGAACTGCCTGACCGAGGCGATCGGCCTGGCACTGCCCGGCAACGGCACCACGCTCGCCTCCCACGTCTACCGCAAGAAGCTCTTCGAACGCGCCGGCGAGATGATCGTCAAGCTCGCCCACCGCTATTACGACGAGGACGACGACTCCGTGCTGCCGCGTTCCATCGCCACCAAGCACGCCTTCGAAAACGCGATGACCATGGACGTGGCCATGGGCGGCTCCACGAACACCGTGCTGCACATCCTCGCCGCCGCGCAAAGCGCCGACGTCGATTTCACGCTTGACGACATCGAACGCATCTCCCACACCGTGCCCTGCATCTGCAAGGCCGCGCCTTCCGGCGAATGGGAGATTTCCGACGTGCATCGCGCCGGCGGCATCTGCGGTATCCTCGGCGAGCTCGACCGTGCCGGCAAGCTGCATCGCGACACACATTCCGTGGATTACCCGGATCTCGAGTCCAAGCTCAACGATTGGGACATCATGCGCGACACCTGCAAGCCCGAAGCGAAGCAGCTGTTCCACGCGGCCCCCGGCCATATCGTCTCCCCGGAACCGTGGACGCATGAGACCCTGTTCGACACGCTCGACACCGATCGCGTGCACGGCGCCATCCACGACATCGACCACCCGGAGATCCCCGAGGGTGGTCTCGCGGTGCTGCGCGGCAACCTCGCACCTGACGGCTGCGTCGTCAAGACCGCCGGCGTGCCCGAAAGCATCTGGAAGTTCCATGGTCCGGCGCTCGTCGTGGAATCCCAGGAAGAGGCCATCAAGGTCATTCTCAACGACACGCTCAAGCCCGGTCAGGCGCTCGTCATCCGTTACGAGGGCCCGAAGGGCGGCCCGGGCATGCAGGAGATGCTGTACCCGACCTCCTTCGTCAAGGGCAAGGGCATCGGCAAGGATGTCGCACTGATTACCGACGGCCGCTACTCCGGCGGCTCCTCGGGTCTGGCCATCGGCCATGTGGCGCCTGAAGCCGCGAACAAGGGCCCGATCGCGCTCATCAAGAACGGCGACATGATCGACATCGATATTCCGAACCGTTCGATCAATGTGGAACTGACCGACGAGCAGCTCGCGCAGCGTCGTGCCGAACTCGAGGCCGGCGACGGGTATGTCGCCCACCGCGACCGTCATGTCAGCCAGGCGCTCAAGGCGTACGCCGCCTTCGCCCGCTCCGCCGACAAGGGCGCGACCCGCGATCCTGACCTCATCAACAAGCTCAGCGGCCTGAAGTGATTCAGTTGACTTGCTGAACGCCCGTTGAAACGTGATTGGGCCCTGCAGTGTGCAACTGCAGGGCCCAATCATGTATCGCGGTTGTATTGTCTCGCAATCAAGCGGTTTCGTTGGTTGCTCGCGGACTGGTTGTTTCTCAGTCCTCGCTGATGCCTCAGTCCTCGCTGATGCCGTATTCTTCGGCGATGACCTTCCACAGATCGTCCGCTGCCTGATCGACCGTGTTATTGACGATGACCACGTCGAATTCGGGTTCTGCGGCGAGTTCGATCTTCGCGGTTTCCAGCCGCTTCGCACGCTGCTCCTCGTTCTCCGTACCACGACCAATCAGCCGCCGTACCAGTTCCTCGTAGCTGGGCGGCGCGATAAACACGTAGACAACGTCAAGCCCCATCTGCGAGGCTTTCTGCTTGACCCGTCGTGCGCCCTGCAAATCGATTTCAAGGATGGTAGGCGTGTTGGCCGCCAAATGATCGAGCACCGGTTGCAGCGGGGTCCCGTAATGGGCCATGCCGTGGACGACCGCCGTTTCCAGGAACTTCCCCTCCTGCTCCTGGCGCAGGAATTCCGTTTCGCTCATGAACCAGTAGTTCACGCCGTTGACTTCGCCGGGGCGAGGCTTACGGGTCGTCGCAGACACGGACACCCACACCTCTGGGTGCTTGGCTAGCAGGGCGGCTTCAACCGTTCCTTTACCCACCGCAGTCGGGCCGGTCAGTACGATAAGCCGTCCGCCTGTGCTGTGTGCCGAATCGCTGTGACCCGCGATTGCCATCCCATACCGCCTTTCATTGTCAAATGCTTGTCTTGTCTGGAACCGAGTGTGATTGACCGAATGCTGTCTGTGCAGCAACCAATTGCGTGAAAAAAACGCTTCTTCAGTCTTGGTCGGCGCTATCATCCGCCTCGAGCGTCGCGTCCATCAACGCCTGTCGGATGTCAAGCGCGATGGCTTCTGTCGCCGCGGAGAGATTGGAGATATCCGGCCCGTTCTTGGCGATGAAGCGCGACACCGTGACCAGCACATTGCCTTTGGTGCCCTTGAACACGGTGCGCAAATCGTCGGCTTCCGCTCCTTGCCACCCGTATCCGGGCGAGAGAATCGGTCCGGTGAACTGGGAGGGGTCGATGCCGCTTTCGTCAATCCATTGGCCAATGGTCGCCCCGATGATCAGGCCGACTGAACCCATGCCGGGCATGGTGTCGTTGAATTTTTGCGCGGTACTGGCAATACCGTAGGCGACGGTTTTGCCTTTGTACTCGCCTTTTTGACGGATTGCCGTTTGCAGGCTCGCACCTTCGGGATTCGATGTGAGCGATGCAACGAACACTCCCCGCCCGTTGTCAAGCGCTTCGTCAATCAGACCGCTCAATGAACGTGCACCGTAATACGGCAGCAAGGTGATTGCGTCGGCGAGCAGCGGCGCGCCCGGCTTGAAATACGCGTCCGCTAGGGCGGAAATCGTAGTTGGAAGACCGCCGTGCAGGCAATCGACGATAGTGATGATGCCCATCTGCCGCGCGGCGAACAACACCCGTTCCAACGCTGCGATGCCCTTGGATCCGTACCGTTCGAACATCGACTCCTGGAATTTGACGGCGGCGGCACGGCCATTCGCAGCCTGAAGCATGCGCATGGAGAACATTTCCGCGCCGCTGGCGTCAACATTGTAGCCCCAGTCAGTCAGTAGTTTGCGATGCGGGTCGATACCCACGCACAGTGGGCCATAATGGTCCATCGATGTGCGCAGGCGTACACCGAACTCCGATCTCATCGCTTTGCGTTCGCTGTCAGTGGGGCTGCTGCTCATTGGTTGTCACGCTTCTCAATCGCGAAGAGCTGACGGGCATGTTCCTGAATGCTCATCACCTGATAATCGTTCTTCTTGACCGCCTCGATTGCCATAAGCACCGCGGAGAACTCGGTCATCGTGGTGAATTGAGGCAGGTCAGCGGCGATTGCAGCGGCACGGATCGAGTAGCCATCGGCGCGCGATCCACGCGAGTTCGGCGTGTTGAGCACCATATCGATGGTGCCGTCCTCGATGAGCTCCACGACATTCTTGCCGACGCTGCCCGGGGCGTGGACGACGTGCGTCTGGGCGTTGCCGTCACCGTCGAGCCGGGTCGACAACTTGTCGACGATCTTCGATTCAATGCCGTAGCGGCGCAGGACCGATGCGGTGCCTTCAGTCGCCCAAATCTTGAAGCCGAGCTCGACCAGACGGCTGGCGAACAGTGGCAGCTGACGCTTGTCCATATCGTTGACCGAAATGAACACATTGCCGCCGGTGGGCAGGCCACCATCGTATGCGGCGAGCTGGCTCTTGGCGAAGGCGTGCGGGAAGTCGCGGTCGAAGCCCATGACCTCACCTGTCGAACGCATTTCCGGTCCAAGCAGGATGTCCACGGTACGGCCAACCGGCGTGCGGAACCGCTTGAACGGCAGCACGGACTCCTTGACGGCCACCTGCTGGCCGGGGTGGATGTCACCACCGTCACCCTTCGGCAGCAACAGACCGTTGGCGCGCTGCTGGGCGATGGTTTCGCCGACCATGATGCGGGCCGCCGCCTTGGCCAGGGACACGCCCGTGGCCTTGGACGCGAACGGGACGGTACGCGAGGCGCGCGGGTTGGCTTCGATGACGTACAGGGTGTTCGCCATGAAGGCGTATTGCACGTTGATGAGGCCACGCACACCGCAACCCTTCGCGATGGCGTAGGTGCCTTCACGCAGGCGACGGATCTGATCGTCGCTGAGCGTGCTCGGAGGCAGCGTGCATGCGGCGTCGCCAGAATGCACACCAGCTTCCTCGATATGCTCCATGATGCCGCCGATGTAAAGTTCCTCGCCGTCGAACAGCGCATCGACATCGATTTCGATGGCATCCTGCAGGAACTTGTCGATGAGCAGCGGGGAAGGCAGACGCCCGGAGACGACCATATCCGCCTTCGCCTCGTTGAGCGCGCGGCTGACGTACTTTTCGAGCTGGTCATCGTCGTACACGATTTCCATGCCGCGGCCGCCGAGCACATAGCTCGGGCGGACCAGAACCGGGTACCCGATGTTATGCGCCGCTTCACGGGCTTCGTCGAGGCTCAGGGCCGTGCCGTAACGAGGCGCGTTCATATGCTCCTTGCGCAGCACCTCGCCGAACAGCTCACGGTTCTCAGCCAAATCAATCGATTCGGGTGAAGTGCCCAGAATCGGGACGCCGGCTGCCTTGAGACGCGCGGCAAGGGAAAGCGGGGTCTGTCCGCCGAGCTGGACGATGACGCCCTTGATCGGTCCCATCTTCTTCTCGGCTTCGTAGATTTCGAGCACGTCTTCGAAGGTCAGCGGTTCGAAATACAGCCGGTCGGACATGTCGTAGTCGGTGGACACGGTCTCCGGGTTGCAGTTGACCATGATCGTGTCGTAGTCCTTGCCGAGCTCCTGCACCGCATGCACGCAGGTGTAGTCGAACTCGATGCCCTGTCCGATGCGGTTGGGGCCGGAGCCGAGGATGATCACGGCTTCGCGGTCGCGCTTGCGCAGCTCGGTTTCGTCCGCATAGCAGGAGTAGTAGTACGGTGTCGCCGCGTCGAATTCAGCGGCGCAGGTGTCGACCGTCTTGTACACGGGTCGGATGCCGTAGCTCCAGCGCAGCTCGCGGATGGTGTTCTCCCCTTCGTCGCCGAGAGAACGCAGGTGTGCGATCTGCACATCGGAGAAACCGGACTGCTTGGCTTTGCGCAGCAGACGGGGTGAAAGCGTCTCCGCTCCCCTGATTTCCATGGCGGTGCGGTTGATCAGGGCGAACTGCTCCAAGAACCAAGGATCGATCTTCGTGGCGTCATAGAGCTGTTCGACTGTTGCGCCGCCCCACAGCGCGCGCATGATCTGCAGGTAGCGCTGTTCGGTGGGGACCTTCGCTTCGGCGAGCAGCTGCTCGACTTCCTGCTGGTCAGGCTTGTCGCCGTCCCAGTTGAAGCCCATGTGGCGCTTGTCGATGGAGCGCATCGCCTTGCCGAGCGATTCCTGGAAGTTGCCGCCGAGCGCCATGGCCTCGCCGACGGATTTCATCGACGTGGTCAGGGTGGGATCGGCTCCCGGGAACTTTTCGAAGGCGAAACGCGGGACCTTGGTCACCACATAGTCGATGGTCGGCTCGAACGATGCCGGCGTCGACTTGGTGATATCGTTCTGGATTTCGTCAAGCGTGTAGCCCAGCGCCAGCTTGGTCGCGATTTTCGCAATCGGGAAACCGGTCGCCTTCGACGCGAGGGCGGAGGAACGCGAGACGCGCGGGTTCATCTCGATGACGATGATGCGGCCGGTCTTGGGATGGATGGCAAACTGGATGTTGCAGCCGCCGGTGTCCACGCCCACGCCGCGGATGATCGCGATGCCGATATCACGCATACGCTGATATTCACGGTCTGTCAGGGTGAAGGACGGCGCCACGGTGATGGAATCGCCGGTGTGCACGCCGACCGGGTCGACGTTCTCGATCGGGCAGACGACCACGACGTTGTCCTTGCGGTCGCGCATGAGCTCCAGCTCGAATTCCTTCCAGCCCTCGATGCCTTCCTCAAGCAGGACTTCGTCGGTCGGTGAATAGTGCAGGCCGGCGCCTGCGATACGGTGGAGCTCCTCCTCGTTATGGGCGATGCCCGAACCGAGGCCGCCCATGGTGAAGCTCGGGCGCACGACAATCGGGTAGCCCAATTCGGCGACGATGTCGTCGACTTCCTTCATGGAGTGGGCAATGGCGGAACGCGCGGATTCTGCGCCGCAGCTGTCGACGACCTTCTTGAACAGTTCGCGGTCCTCACCACGGTCGATGGCTTCGAGCGACGCGCCGATGAGTTCGACATTGTATTTCTTGAGAACGCCGGCCTCACCGAGCGCCACAGCCGCGTTGAGCGCGGTCTGGCCGCCGAGCGTCGGTAGCAAGGCGTCGGGCCGTTCCTTGGCGATGATCTTCTCAAGAATCGGGGTGGCAATCGGCTCGATATAGGTGGCATCGGCCATCTCCGGATCGGTCATGATGGTCGCCGGGTTGGAGTTGACGAGGATAACCCGGATGCCTTCTTCGCGCAGCACGCGGCACGCCTGAGTGCCGGAATAGTCGAATTCTGCGGCCTGCCCGATGACAATCGGGCCGGAGCCGATGACCATGACGGATTTGATATCGGTGCGCTTAGGCATTGGCGTTTTCCTCCTTGGCGGAACGCATGAGCTCAACAAAACGGTCGAAGAGGTAGGAGGCGTCGTGCGGACCGGCAGCGGCCTCGGGGTGGTACTGCACGGAGAAGGCCGGGATATCTTCGCATTGCAGACCTTCTACGACATTGTCGTTGAGATCGATATGCGAGACGAACACCTTGCCGTACTTGCCGTCCTCGTAGGGAGCATCCACCGGCTTGCCGACCGGGGCGTCGACCGCAAAGCCGTGGTTATGCGCGGTGATCTCAACCTTGCCCGTGGTCAAGTCCTTGACCGGCTGGTTGACGCCGCGATGGCCGAATTTGAGTTTATACGTGCCGAAGCCGAGCGCCCTGCCCAGCAGCTGGTTGCCGAAGCAGATACCGAAGAACGGGTATCCTGCGTCCAATACCTGACGCAGCAGATTGACTTCCGGATCGGCCTGTTCAGGGTCGCCCGGGCCGTTGGAGAAGAACACACCGTCGGGGTGGAGGTCTTCGAGTTCTTGGAAAGTGATAGTGGAGGGAACGACATGCACACGGCATCCGCGTTCGGCCATGCGGTGCGGGGTCATGCCCTTGATGCCCAAGTCCACCGCGGCGACGGTGAACAGCGGATCCTTGCCTTCGAATTGGCCGCACGGCTCGATGGTGTACATCTGCTCGGTGCTGACCTCGTCATACAGGCTCATGCCCTTCATCTGCGGAATGCCACGTACTTCGTCAATCATGGACGCGATGGTGCGCGGCTTGCCGGTCCCGCTGTCGATCAGAGCGTCGCCCGAGAAGATTCCCGCGCGCATGACGCCTGCGGAACGCAGGTGGCGCACCAGTTTTCGGGTATCGATGTTGCTGATGCCGACGATGCCGTTGTCGGTCAGATCATCGTCAAGGCTTCCCGTGGCGCGCCAGTTGCTCACGTTCGGGCTGGGGTCGCGCACCACGTAACCGGCGACCCAGATACGGGAGGATTCGGGATCCTCCATGTTGATTCCGGTGTTCCCGATATGCGGGAATGTCTGCACCACAATCTGGCGATCGTAGCTCGGGTCGGTCAGCGTCTCCTGGTATCCGGTCATGCCGGTCGTGAAGACGATCTCCCCGTGGGTCGTACCGATTGCGCCGTACGGCTCGCCGACGTACACTTGCCCGTCTTCGAGGACAAGTACAGCATCGTCAAGTGAGAAATCCACGGCTTCGGAATCGTTCTGGTTCACCAAAACCCCCTTATTCTTTGGGTATTCGTACCAAGGATACCGGCCGGCTGGGACTCTCACGCCGGCCGATGCCCGGTGTCAGTTGGTCGTGTGCTGGTCTTGCGGCGAGTCCTCTTGCGAATCATCCGATCCGGATGCCGTTCCCGGATCGTCGGGAACCGTATTCGTCGATTCGCCATCAGATGTCGTCTGTTGTGTGGGCGGCTCCGAGTCCTCGGTGTCATCGACGTCCGATGCCTCAGGCGCGTCGTCTTCGGGCTGAGACTCCGATTGCTCGCGCTGCCGTTCCAACTCGGCCTGATGGGCGAGGTGCTCTTCTTTCACACCGCAGATGGCGCTGAGCAATCCGTGGATGAAGGATGTCGAACCTTCGTCGCTCAATGTCTTGGCGAGACTGATTGCCTCGTCGATGGCGACTTTGTCCGGCACTTCGTCGTTGTACAAAATCTCCCAGGTGGCGATGCGCAGAACGTTGCGATCGACAACAGCCATACGCTTGACTTTCCAGCCAGTGGAATGTTCATCGAGCAGATGGTCAATTTCTCCACGGTGCTCAGCGACGCCGCGGACGATCTCGATCGCATAGTCGGGAAGCGGTGATTGCGTACCGGGGTTGGCGATGCGCTCAGCAAGAAGGGACAGGATATCCTGTCCCTTCTCGTCCGCTTCGTACAACGTGTTCAGAGCCCTCTTACGGGCGGTGGAACGTGCCATGAAGCCTCAAATCCTCGCTCTCAGTTCTCACGACCGAGGTAGGAGCCGTCACGCGTGTCGACCTTGACCTTCTCGCCTTCGTTGATGAACAGCGGAACCTGGATCTCAGCGCCGGTCTCGACGGTCGCCGGCTTGGTGCCCGCGTTGGAACGGTTGCCCTGCAGGCCCGGCTCGGTGTGCGTGATGGTCAGGATGACGGAAGCCGGCAGCTCGACGCTCAGCGGGGTGCCATCATGGAAGCTGACGATGCAATCGGTGCCTTCGAGCAGATACTTGCTCTGCTCGCCGATGAGCTCCTTGGGGATCATGATCTGGTCGTACGTGGTCATATCCATGAACACGTAGTTGTCGCCGTCCTCATAGGAATACTGGAGGGTGCGGTTGTCGACCGTCTCGAACTCCATCTTCATGCCCGCGTTGAAGGTCTTGTCGACGATCTTGCCGGACAGCACGTTCTTGATGGTGGTGCGCACGAAAGCGGGTCCCTTGCCCGGCTTAACGTGCTGGAACTTCATGACCTGCCACAGCTGGCCGTCGAGATTCAGAACAGAGCCGTTCTTGATGTCATTGGTAGTTTGTGCCACGTGTATTCACCTATTCTTCAGTTACTTGAGGCAAAACAAAAAATGCCTTGCCTATTATGGCACGACGAGTTGACCGATGGGTGTCATCGGCCACTCATCGAACCATTGCCAATGGCTTTCCATACAAAGAACGCCCCTGAGGATAGCCTCAGGGGCGTTAACGCTACTTCAGCGTGTCAGGGAGTACCTGCGAATGCAGACTACTCGATGATCTTGGTCACACGACCGGAGCCAACGGTGTGGCCGCCTTCACGCACAGCGAAGGTGAGGCCCTCTTCCATGGCGACCGGCTGGATCAGCTCGACCGTGAAGGTCGCGTGATCGCCAGGCTGGACCATCTCGACGCCGTCCGGCAGGGTGATAACGCCGGTGACGTCGGTGGTGCGGAAGTAGAACTGCGGACGGTAGTTCGAGAAGAACGGCGAGTGACGGCCGCCCTCGTCCTTGGTCAGGACGTAGACTTCGCCCTCGAACTTGTGGTGCGGGGTCACGGAACCCGGAGCAGCCACGACCTGGCCACGCTCGACCTGGTCACGGTTGATGCCACGGAGCAGCAGACCGGTGTTGTCGCCAGCCTCAGCCTCGTCCATCTGCTTGTGGAAGGTCTCGATGGAGGTGACGGTGGTCGCCTGGGTGTCGCGCAGACCGACGATCTCCACGTTGGAGTTCACCGGGAGCTTACCACGCTCAACACGGCCGGTCACCACGGTGCCACGGCCGGAGATGGTGAAGACATCTTCGATCGGCATCAGGAACGGCTTGTCGAGATCGTGGACCGGGGTCGGGATGTAGTCGTCGACGGCATCCATAAGATCCTTGACGGTCTGGACCCACTTCTCGTGATCCGGAGCATCGTCGTGCAGAGCACCGTACGCGGAGGTACGGATGACCGGGCAGTCACGATCGAAGCCGTTCTCGTCGAGGAGGTCACGGACCTCTTCTTCGACGAGGTCGATCAGCTCTTCGTCGTCAACCATATCGCACTTGTTCAGAGCGACCAGAATGCGCGGCACGCCGACCTGACGAGCGAGCAGAACGTGCTCGCGAGTCTGAGCCATCGGGCCGTCGGTGGCGGCCACAACGAGGATGGCGCCATCCATCTGAGCAGCGCCGGTAATCATGTTCTTCACGAAGTCGGCGTGGCCAGGGCAGTCCACGTGAGCGTAGTGACGCTTCGCGGTCTGGTACTCGATGTGGGCGATGTTGATGGTGATACCACGCTGCTTCTCTTCAGGAGCGGCGTCGATCTGGTCGAAGTCATACTCCGGGTTGAGATCCGGATACTCCTCGTGCAGCACCTTGGAGATGGCGGCGGTCAGGGTCGTCTTGCCGTGATCGACGTGGCCGATGGTGCCGATGTTAACGTGCGGCTTAGTACGCTCGTACTTTTCCTTTGCCATGTGTGTCCTCCTGGACGTCTCGTAGTTTGCCTGTGCGATCTTCGCACAAGGCACTCGCTACATATTACTGGGTTTCTGGGTTGTGTGCCACATCAGAGCCCGAACCCAGTCAACGCTTGTCTATTCTAGCGCTGACTGGGGACAGGGCAAGTCCGATGTGGCTCAGTGTGTCACTCGCCGCGCTGGGCCTTGATGATCTCGTCCGAGACGGCCTTCGGGACCTCTGCGTACGAATCCATCTGCATGGTGAACATTGCGCGACCCTGCGTCTTGGAACGCAGATCGCCGATGTAACCGAACATCTCGGAGAGCGGAACCTTCGCGTCGATGACCTTAACGCCGGTGGCGTCGGTCATGGACTGGATGGAGCCACGACGGGAGTTCAGATCGCCCATCACGTCGCCCATGTACTCTTCCGGCGTGCGGACTTCCACGGCCATAATCGGCTCGAGGATGACCGGCTTGGCCTTCGGAGCAGCTTCCTTGAAGCACATGGAGCCGGCGATCTTGAACGCCATTTCCGAGGAATCGACATCGTGGGTCTGGCCATCGGTGACGGTCGCCTTGACGCCGACCACCGGGAATCCGGCGAGCACGCCGGACTGCATGGCTTCCTGGACGCCAGCGTCGATTGCCGGGATGAACTCCTTGGTGATGTGGCCGCCAGTGACCTCGTTGACGAACTCGTAGGTCTTGCCGGAAGCCGGATCGATCGGCTCGAAGTTCATGAGCACCTTAGCGAACTGGCCGGAACCACCAGTCTGCTTCTTGTGGGTGTACTCCTGGTTCATGACGGCCTTGCGGATGGTCTCGCGGTACGCGACCTGCGGCTTGCCGACATTCGCCTCGACCTTGAACTCGCGACGCATACGGTCGACGATGATGTCGAGCTGGAGCTCGCCCATGCCGGAAATCAGCGTCTGGCCGGACTCTTCGTCGGTCTTGACGCGGAAGGTCGGATCCTCGTCGGACAGCTTCGCCAGAGCGATGCTCATCTTCTCCTGATCGGCCTTGGTCTTCGGCTCCACGGCGACCTCGATCACCGGGTCGGGGAAGGTCATGGAGGTCAGGGAGATCGGGTTCTTCTCATCGCACAGCGTGTCGCCGGTCGTCACGTTCTTCAGACCGACGAAGGTGTAGATGTTGCCGGCTTCAGCGGCGTCGACCGGGTTCTCCTTGTCGGCGTGCATCTGGAAGATCTTGCCGACGCGTTCCTTCTTGTCCTTGGTGGAATCGAGGACGGTGTCGCCGGGCTTGACGGAGCCGGAATAGACACGCACGAACACGAGCTTGCCGTAGAACGGGTGGGTCGAGATCTTGAAGACCAGCGCGGAGAACGGATCGTCCATGGTCGGCTTGCGGTCGATTTCGACGGATTCGTCGCCAGGCTTGAAGCCCTTGATGGCCGGGATGTCTTCAGGGCTCGGCAGGTAGTCGACGACTGCATCGAGCATCGGCTGCACGCCCTTGTCCTTGAACGCGGAGCCGCAGGTCACCGGGAAGGCCTCGCGGGCGATGGTGAGCTTGCGGATCGCGGTACGGATCTCCTCCTCGGTCATTTCGCCGGATTCGAGGTACTTCTCGAGCAGATCCTCGTCGGTCTCGGCGCAAGCATCGAGCAGTTCGGCGCGATACTGTTCGGCCTTGTCCTTGAGATCATCCGGGATGTCGACGGTGTCGTAGTGCGCACCGAGATCGTCCTTGACGTCGTTCCAGACGTAAGCCT
Source organism: Bifidobacterium sp. (assembly GCF_051876855.1). Taxonomy (GTDB): domain Bacteria; phylum Actinomycetota; class Actinomycetes; order Actinomycetales; family Bifidobacteriaceae; genus Bifidobacterium. The sequence goes on along the minus strand of NZ_JBJEIH010000117.1, from coordinate 2,429 downwards.
TCATACGGACCAGGTCGACGACGCCGGTGAAGTCGTTCTCAGCGCCGATCGGCAGCTGGATGACGAGCGGCTTGACGCCCAGCTTGTCCTTGATGGTCTGCACGGAGTAGTAGAAGTCGGCGCCGAGCTTATCCATCTTGTTGATGAAGCAGATACGCGGAACCGAATACTTGTCAGCCTGACGCCACACGGTTTCGGACTGCGGTTCCACGCCTTCCTTGCCGTCGAAGACGGCGATGGCGCCATCGAGCACGCGCAGGGAGCGCTCCACCTCAGCGGTGAAGTCCACGTGGCCAGGGGTGTCGATGATGTTGATCTGGAACTCATCGTCCACGTCGTGGGTCTGACGATGCCAGAAGCAGGTGGTTGCAGCGGACTGAATGGTGATGCCGCGCTCCTGCTCCTGAGCCATGAAGTCCATCGTCGAAGCGCCATCGTGCGTCTCACCGATCTTGTAGTTCTTGCCGGTGTAGTACAGGATGCGTTCGGTGGTGGTTGTCTTACCGGCATCGATGTGAGCCATGATGCCGATGTTGCGGACCTTATGCAGGTCGGAAAGCACGTCCAGTGCCATAAGTGTTCCTTAGCTCTTGTTCTCTTCGGTCAATTACCAGCGGTAATGAGCGAACGCCTTGTTGGCCTCTGCCATCTTGTGGGTATCCTCGCGACGCTTCACTGAAGCACCGAGACCGTTGGACGCGTCGAGAATCTCGTTGGCGAGGCGCTCGGCCATGGTCTTCTCGCGACGAGCGCGGGAGAAGTCGGTCAGCCAGCGCAGCGACAGCGTGTTCGCGCGAGCGGGCTTCACCTCAACCGGGACCTGGTAGGTCGCACCGCCGACTCGGCGGGAACGGACCTCGAGGCTCGGACGGATGTTGTCGAGAGCGCGCTTGAGCACAGCCACCGGCTCCTGATCGGTCTTCTCCTTGACCATATCAAGAGCTGAATACACGATGTCCTCAGCGATCGACTTCTTGCCGTCGAGCAGAATCTTGTTGATGAGCTGCGCCACAACGGTCGAACCGTAGATCGGATCGGGCAGCACCTGATGCTTCTTAGCGGGTCCTTTACGTGACATATCTCTTACTTCGCCTTCTTTGCTCCGTACAGGGAACGACCCTGCTTGCGGTCCTTGACGCCCTGGGTATCAAGCGCGCCACGCACGATGTGGTAACGCACGCCCGGCAGATCCTTCACACGGCCGCCGCGCACGAGCACGATGGAGTGCTCCTGCAGGTTGTGGCCTTCGCCGGGGATGTAAGCGGTGACTTCGATGCCCGAGCTCAGACGCACACGAGCGACCTTACGCAGAGCCGAATTCGGCTTCTTCGGGGTGGTGGTATACACACGGGTGCACACGCCACGGCGCAGCGGGCTTCCCTTCAGGGCCAAAGTCTTGGACTTCTTCGGCTTGGCCTTACGTCCCTTGCGGACAAGTTGTTCAATCGTAGGCAACTTCAGTTCTCCGATTCATTGATACTGTTGTTCAGGTGAAGCCGCCGCGCTGCAGCCCCATGCATCCGTTAATCGGAGACAAGAAACAGCCACAGTCCACCGGCCCGATGGCCCGTCTTCCTCCTGCCGCCACGTCACCGCGCGCAATCTAACGGATTCCGGGATATCCCAGCGCCCACGCCTGTTACATAAGGCATGCCGCTGGCACACACGAATTCCTACTATATCACCGGTCCTGACTCGACACGCCAACGCATCAATCAAGGAATCCCGACTCCGTCTCCTCCCCAACGTCAATCCCGTTTCGAGCGTCAGTGGACGGTTGTTGGGGCTACACGATGTAGGCTCCAGCACCGAGAAGACTCTTGGGCCTAACCCTCTGGAATCCTGCGATCGGCTGATATCGACCGAAATGAGGTGGCCCCCGCGATACCGAACTGCACCTGCGGGGGCCACCTGGAAGGAGGTGATCATCATGTCCAACGCCGCGCCACCTTGCGCGGCAACCTAAACCTTATGCCATTCACCAACACAACATACCTAGCGCCTCATGCGCTTGTTACGCCAGCTGGCTTCAGCGGCCCGGCCTACCTTGCCGTACTGCCCGTGCCGCACATAATCATCACCAATATTCAGTTTTCGATATTCAATTATCTCGAAGGCGTTGCACCGCCCTCGCGGGCTTGTGCTCCATTGGATCCCGTCGACTTGCTCGGCTGAATCCAACTCCGGCCTTCACTTGTAATTATACCGGATTTCTCCGGTCTGGGAAGAAAGGAAACGCCGGAGTTTCTTCGCAATGCGAGCATGTCAACCGCAACTGGTGACGCTGTGCAAAGCCTTGTGCGACAAGGGATTACACAATCCGTGATCACACAAACCAATCACAGATAAACAACAGCGCGGCGAACGCGTCAACGAAACTCAGAACGCGCTCGCCGCAACCGCCGTGACCGCCGCGCAATCCAATCGCC
>NZ_JBJEIH010000116.1:9950-22372 GCF_051876855.1 Bifidobacterium sp. | reverse complement strand
CCGGGATGCCGCAAGGCTGGTTCCAGTTTACGCCCGGGACACTGGTGATACCGGCGACGACACGCCCCGCGCCGGAAGAATCCCACATCCGTCACGCTGCCCCGCACAATGCGGAGCCTTGACCGAATCCAATCTTGCCCTACAATCTCCGAATCAGCCCGCGCAGCAAGAAGCCAGCAGAGGCAGTAGAACCGATGGGCAATAGAGTCAAAGAACCAACAACACCAAGAGAACCAACAACACCAAAACCGACAACACCAATGAACCAATAGAAAACATCAGAGACCAGCGGCCAACACCAGAGAAGAAAACCGGCTGAAACACACAATCCCAACCTTACGGCCTACAACATATCCACGCACACCAAAGCCACCCCCGAGGCGAACCGTCCCCGACAGAACCGGACGCAGCATATCTAGACACACCGGCACGACACGCGCAGAAGCCTCAATCCGGCAGCGAACTCTTCCACACCTGCCGTTACGCTACTTATCTCGTAGCGCTACGTGTCGCGTATCGCTTTTACCATTAAGGTATGCACGTCAAACGAGCAAGGGGCCGCCATATGAGGAATGCGTTGAAAATCCTGCGCCGCGATCTGCTGCGCTGGATCAAGGCCCCCACTGCTTGGGTGATTGCTTTCGGATTGTGCTTCATCCCACCGATGTACGCGTGGTTTAACGTGCGTGGTTTCTGGAACCCGTACAACAACACCAACGGCATCAAGGTCGCCGTTGCCAACAACGACAAGGGCACCACCAGCACGCTGACCGGCGATTTGAACGCGGGCAAGCAGGTCGTGGCCGAGCTGAAGAAAAACAAGCAGATCGGCTGGACGTTCATGAATGAGAGCGACGCCTTGGAAAGCGTCGAATCCGAGCGCTGCTATGCGGCGATTATCATCCCGTCCGATTTCAGCGATTCGCTCGTCAACGTTGTCACCGGCAGCGGCGACCGGCCCGAACTGAGCTATTACGTCAACGAAAAAGCCAACTCCGTGGCTACCAAAGTCACCGACACCGGCGCCAATACGCTTGACCAGCAAATCAACAGCAATTTCGTGTCCACGGCAAGTAAGGCGATTGTCAATATCGTCAACAAAACCGCCGACACTCTCGATGATCAGGCATCCACCGCGGGAGGGAGCGCGGCCAAAGACCTCAGGACCACGTCCAACAATCTGGCGACCATACGCCAGACCATGACCGACCTTGACACGACACTCGCGCAGGTACCGACGAAAACGGCGGCAGCACGCGCGTCCTTGAACACCGCAACCCAGCTGGCGACCCAAGCCGGCAACGGACTGACAGGCACCTCGCAACTGCTGAAAACCGCGCAGACCAGCATCAACACCTTCACATCGGAATCCTCAACCGCACTTGACACCGGCTCAAGCCTGCTGTCGCAAGCCAGTTCGCAGACCAGTCTCACCGTCGCCGCCCTTGGCACGGCGCTGACCAAGGCGAACGGCTCGGTCCAGACCGCGCTCGACGCCGCCCAGAACGTCAGCGACACGAACGCCACCATCATCACCGAACTGACTGAGCTGAACACCGACCTCAACAACGCCGGAGTCGCCACCGACGCCGGCACTGCGGCGCTCAAACGCCTCCAACAGCAGAACGACAATCTGCAAGGTTCCATCAGCGATTTGAACAAACTGAACCGTGACATCAACGACACGGTCACCGCCGGCACTACGGCATCACAATCGCTCAACGACGCCACGCAGAACACGCTGCAATCAACCGACAAAGCCCGCAACACCATCAACACGAAGGCCATGCCAAAGCTCAACAGCGGGCTGAGCAGCCTCGCCTCGACCAGCGCAACCCTGAGCGCCCTGGTCACCGGGCAGGATTCACTGGTCGCGCAGGTCAACACCGTGCTTGACCAGCTGGACCAGTCCGCGGCCAGCACGCGCAGCGCCATCAGCAATGCCGGCGACAGCCTTGACCGCGTACAGAACAAGGTCGATACCCTGGCCACAGATCTGACCGCGTTGAGCACATCCAACGCACTGAGCAACATTCTCGGGGAGAACGGCAAACTTGACGCCAAGAAGATCTCCGACTTCATGCTCTCCCCCACCGTGCTCTCCACAAAAACCCTCTACCCGGTGAATTCGTACGGTTCCGCGATGGCGCCCCTGTTCACCGCGCTCGCCCTATGGGTGGGGGCTTTCGCGCTCACCGTGATTCTGCGCACCGAAGCCGACGACGACGGCATCGAGAACATCACCCCGGGCGAACGCTACTGGGGCCGATGGTTGCTGCTCGCCATCCTCGCCGCCGGGCAAGGCATCACCACGACGGTCGGCGAAATGCTGCTCGGCGTGCAGGCGGTCAATCCGTTTGCGTTCGTAGGCACCGGCATCATCGTCGCGCTCGTCTACCACAGCATCATCTACGCACTGGCCACCACCTTCCTCCACATCGGCAAAGGCATCGCCATCGCCTTGGTTATGGTGCAGATTCCGGGCGGAACTGGCTTGTACCCCATTGAGATGATGCCGAGCTTCTTCCGCAAGGTGTACCAACTGTTCCCGTTCACTTACGCAATCGGTGCGCTGCGTGAATGCATCGCCGGCTTCTACGACGGTCAATGGCTCGACGACATCGGCAAACTCATGATCTTCGCCGTGGCGTTCTTCATTCTCGGCCTGTGGTTGCGGCCGAAAACCGCCAATCTCAACCGCCTGTTCACTCGCGAACTCGAAGAAGGCGACATGGTCGTCAGCGAGAAGATGGAGATGCCCGGCCGCACGTACGGTCTGACGCAGGTCATCCGCGCGCTTTCAGGCAGGGACGAGTACCGCGAGCATATTGAGCGCAGGGCCGCCCGCTTCACGATGCTCTACCCGAAACTCAAGCGCGCCGCACTCATCATGGGCATCGCCGTGCCGGTGATTCTCGCCGTTGTGCTGTCCATTCTCACGCCCAGCAGCAAGGTCAACGCCATGGTCATCTGGCTGATCTGGATTCTGCTCATCATGGGATTCCTCATGACAATCGAACTCATCAAAGACAATATCGAACGGCAGACGCGCCTGGGCAATCTTGACGAAGCCGCAATCCAGCAAATCCTGCTCGACGAGCAGGACAGTCGCCCGAGCCGCATAGGAAGGCATTCCGCATGAAAACAGTGAAAACAGCATGGAAACTTTTCACCGGTGATATGCGGCGCATGTTCAGCAATGTTGTCTCGGTGATCATCGTGATCGGGCTTGTCGTCATCCCCGGCCTGTTCACCTGGTTCAACGTCGCTGCCGCGTGGGATCCGTTCGCCAACCTCAACCAGTTGAAAATCGCCGTCGCCAACACCGACAAGGGGTATAAGAGCAGCCTTGTCCCGGTGAAGGTCACTGTCGGTGACAGCGTGGTCAACGCGCTGCGAGCCAACAATCAGCTCGACTGGACCATCACCACCAAGGACGATGCGATTGACGGAGCGAAATCCGGCAAATATTATGCGGCCGTAGTCATCCCCTCCAGTTTCAGCAAGGACATGATGACGTTCTTCTCCGACGACGTGCAGCATGCGAAACTCACCTACTACACGAACGAGAAAATCAACGCCGTCGCCCCGAAAATCACCGGACAGGGTGCCGATCAGGTGGCTGCGCAAGTCAACCAGACCTTCGCGCAGACCATAGCTACGGTCGCGCTGAGTGTCGCCAGCGACCTGTCCGATGAGCTTGGCAGCGAAAAGGCATCGAAACTGCTCACCACATTCAACGCGAATGTGGGCGATATGGCAACGCAATTGGGCGACGCCGCATCCATGCTCAACACCTTCGCCGGGCTTACTGACACCGCGCAATCCTTGATTTCCAGTTCTGACCAACTCGTGGACAGCGTCTCTGCAAGCGCGAAAAGCGCAAGCAGCTCGCTGAAAGACACCAAGCAGGGCACCAGCGACATCACCAGCGCCCTCAACACCGCGTCAAAAGCCATGACCACGGCATTCACCAACTCGAGTTCAAGCTATCAGGCCGTCGCCGATTCCATCGATTCCACGCTCGACAGTGCGGGGACGGGTGCGTCGGACGCGTCCGCGGGGCTCAAACGGCAGGCGGGCATTGTCGACCAGCAAATCACGGAATTCCAAGCGCTCAGGGACAGCATCGCAGGCATCACCGTGCCCGACATGTCCGACACCGCTGCGCACGACCGGCTCGTCACCGCCCGCGACAACATCGTCAAGCAGCTAGACACGGCGATCAGCGCGCAAACCCAAGTGCGAAACGCCATCAATACCGCGGCGACCGCCATCGACACCGGGAAAACCGATGCAGAAGCGAAACGCGCCGAAATCAGCGGACTCGCCAAACAAGCCAAGCAGTCCATCAGCGGCCTGAAAACCAGCTATACCAAGGAAATCAAGCCACAAATCACATCAATCAGCAATTCGATCTCCAGCGTGACATCCACGCTCGCCAGTGGATCGGACACTTTGGACTCCACGCTCAGCGACCTCGATTCCACGTCAAAAACCGCTGGCAAGGCGCTGTCCAACATGCGCAGCGTGCTGACATCCACCGCGCAACTGCTCGAGAAGAACAGCACCAAACTGAATGATTTGAACAGCAAGCTGGCGCAGGCGCTCAACAGCGGTGATATGAGCGAGGTGCGCAGCGTGCTCGGCAATAATCCGGAAACGCTGGCCGCGTCGCTTGCGGCACCGGTGAAACTCAACCGTAAGGCACTGTTCCCTGTGGAGACCTTCGGCACCGGACTCACGCCGTTCTACACCTTCCTGCCCCTGTGGGTCGGCGCGCTGCTGATGGCGGTGACCCTCAAGACGCAAGTGTCGGCGCGTATCCGCAAAGAGCTTGGCGACCCGAAGCCCAGAGTCCTGTTCTTCGGGCATTACGGGGTGTTCGCGGTGCTGGGGCTGCTGCAAAGCACCTTCTCATGCGGCGGCACGCTATTGTTCCTGCGCGTGCATGCCGTGCACCCGCTCCTGTTCATGCTCAGCGGGTGGCTCAGCTCGCTGGTCTACTCGTTCTTCATGTATGCGATGGTTGTGAGCTTCTACAACGTCGGCAAGGCGATCGGCGTCATCATGCTCGCCATGCAGATTTCCGGCTCCGGCGGCGGCTACCCGTTGCAGGTTTTGCCTGATTTCATCACATGGATCAGCCCGTTCCTGCCGGCCACGCATTCGATTATGGCGATGCGAGCGGCAATTGCAGGCATCTACAACAACGACTATTGGATCGCCATGGGCAAGTTGGCGCTGTTCATCATCCCGGCGCTGCTTGTGGGGCTGGTGATTCGCAAGCCGGTCATGCGGTTCAACCGCTGGTACGCGCACACGCTCGAGGCGACCAATGTCATCCAGTAGGTGATGCGGCGTAGGTGAAGTGATGCAACGTAAGTGATGCGGCTGCCGAATCTGTACGTGGGGCTCGCGTGGCAGGCCACGAGGCGAGTCGCGTGGTGGAGCGTGCGGCAGGCTACGCGGCAAGTCGCGCGATGGAGCGCACGGCAGGCGGACGAGCGAACAGAGAGTAAGAAGAGAGCGGGAGAGAAACATCATGGACGACAATTCGTCAGCATCGAGACGGCCTGGCGCCTCGACCACGTTGGAACAGGCGACTGTCTCGGCGGTGGCTTCGGCGCAAACCCCGGAGCGGGCAGCGCAACGAGCCCAGTCGCGAGCGCATATCCAAGCGCACTTGCAACGCGGCGAACGGCGTCGTGAGGAAACCGACCGGAAAATTCTGCAAGCGACACTGCAAATCGTGGCGTCACAAGGCATCGGGGCGGTGACCATCGAGGAAGTGGCGCGGCGTAGCGGAGTCGCGAAAACCACGATTTACCGCCGGTATCGCAACACCGACGACATGCTGCATCGTCTGCGCACCATGCAATGGCCTGAGAGTATCCTCGATACCGCGGACCTTGAGCCGAATCGCGGCAATCTGCGGCGAATGCTCGAATCCATCACCAGCCAGTTCGATGAGGAAATCGGGTTGAAAGCCGTCGGCGTGGTACTGTCGGCGAGCAACGGGTATTTTGAGCAGATTGTCGCGCAGGTGATTCAGCCGGTCGAGCAGCACGTCAGCGACTTCTTCATCCGCGGGCAGCAGGCGGGAGTGTTCCGGAGCGGCTTGGATCTGGGCTTTATCTTCGCGACCATAATCGGCTCGATGATGGCGAACCACGCACTCACCGAGGAGACGAGCGCATCCTGGGCAGTGAAGATGACCGACCTGCTGTGGCCGATGATCGCGGCGTAGCGAGCGGGGGTGGTTGCGGGCCGAATCATGTCCCCACCCGCCCGCCATGCGACCGCCCAGTCACACCGCAGGCAGATAGCCCCGGGAACACCGGCCACCGCCAACCTATCTTCCCGCCATGCAACAGACCAGTCACACCGCAGCCAGCTACCTCAACCAACGGGCTGAATCACGGCGATACCCGCCCGCCATGCAACAGCCCGGTCGCACGGCAGACAGATAGCACACCAGACAGCCGGAACCACATCAGTATCTGGCCACTATGCAACAGCCCAGTCACACCACGGGCGGATACCCCGGGAACACCGGCCACCGCCAACCTATCTGACCGCTATGCAACAGCCCAGTCGCACGGCAGCCAGATACCTCAACCAACGGGCTGAATCACGGCGATACCCGCCCGCCAGGCAACCGCCCGGTCGCACGGCAGACAGATAGCACACCAGACAGCCGGAACCACATCAGTATCTGGCCACTATGCAACAGCCCAGTCACACCACGGGCGGATACCCCGGGAACACCGGCCACCGCCAACCTATCTGACCGCTATGCAACAGCCCAGTCGCACGGCAGCCAGATACCTCAACCAACGGGCTGAATCACGGCGATACCCGCCCGCCAGGCAACCGCCCAGTCACACGGCAGGCAGATACCAAGCTCACCAGTCGAAAACGCAACGCTAACCGCGCACCGTGCGACACGCCAGTCACACCGCGGGCGGATACCCCGACGACACCGGCAACCACAGCGTGAATCCCAACCGTCGTGCGACAATCCAGTCGCACGGCAAGCAGATAGTCCCAGGAACACCGGCCACCGCCAACCTATCTTCCCGCCATGCAGCTCAGCAGTCGCACCACGGGCAGCTACCACACCCATCAGGCCGAATCATGCCCCCATCCGCCCGCCATGCGACCGCCCAGTCACACCACGGGCAGATAGCCCGGCTGGCGGGCTGAATCATGACAATACCCATCCGCCATGCAACGGCCCAGTCGCACCGCGGACGGATAACCACCAAATTCCAAGGAAACAAGCCGGGTATCCGGCTGCTATGCAACCCAACAGTCACACAGCAACCAGAATCCCCGGCAAGACAACCCGAAGTCGCATAACTCCCAACCCGGAACACGACAACAGGCCACCTCAACCGGCACAGCCCCTTGGGCCAGCCGCGGCGGCGACAACAACCAACCAGTCATCAACCAGTCAGCATCAGCGCCGCCACAGACATCTACGGGACAATCCGCAGCTTCCGCCGACGATAGGCGACATCAGCTAATGCGCTGAGTTGAATGCACCCAGCCGCAGCTTGCCCCGACACCTCGCGCCATCAACCGCGACATTGACGTGGTTGGCAACAACCGTCACATTCGCAGCAATCCATTGCCCCATTGCCGTACGCCAATCCGCAGCTTGCCTCCCACCCATCCCTCGCGACCAACGCACCTTGCACGCCCCGTCCACTGCGCATCTCCCGTACAGCACAGTTCTATCGGCGGCCCTCCAACTTCATGCACTCAATGAACCAGCCCAACGCGGTGCGCAGATTGTTGTGATCAATGTCGCGACTGTGCTCGCGGAAATGCTTGTCGGCATTCAGCACCGCGCTGATCCGCAGGGCATCATCCAGGGTCCTGCACGAGAGAATGCAGTCGGGGACGGCGTTCATCGTCCGGCGGGAACATCCCATGCGGCTGAGAGCGGCGTGTGAATGCGACAAAACCGAGCAATACCGATTCTGAGTGTTTGCCGAAAGCGGCTTCGGCGTGCCGTCAGCGGTCTTCCGCATACGAGAGCCCGAGTTCTTGAGCATGTCACGGAAAGCGGTCTCGTTGCGTGCGGCGCGGGTCGTCTTTTGAACCGTGCCGTTATGATGTGGGGGAAGTGGTTCGAAGGCAGGAAGCAGCAAATCCGGCTTTGGATCGAGATCCTTCTCACCCACCCCGAAGATGTAAACACTACCGTACTGCTCTTCCATTTGTCCGCGAACGCGTTCCGCCTCATCACGGCCATACCATACAACCCTATCGCTCGGGGATTCGGAAATGTCGTATTCACCATTATTCGAGCAGACATAAAAATGGATGTCATCGCGAGTGTCGTCATGATAGACATCAATCCAAAATTCGTTTGCCTTGCTGAAGCGTGCCATCAGTCTCTCCTTAGTCCGTAGGTTTCCACGCCGGTCGATGCCGCTTGTTGACTTCGCGGCGTCGTCCCTCATGACGTAACTACGGGACAATCCGCCGATATCGGGGACACTCCGGCGTGTCGCATGGAATTCCGCGGTTTTCTGAAGACTTTTTGTTGCCGCAATGACGACGGATATCAGCGCTGCGAAGCGGATGGCGGGCAACGCGGACGGCATCCCGATGGGCACCGATGCGGTACAGCGGGAGACCACGCACGGGATTGCTAGTATCTGCGGTATCTGTAGTACCTGCCGGAAGGTATCTCGCTTATTTGTGTTCGCTGCGGACCGATACCGGGAGTACGACCGTTGATATTCCGCAGATCGTACTCGCGATATCGGGCGATGACGAACACAGATAGCGCAGATACGCTTCGGGATGTACTACAGATAGGCGAGATACCGATGCCGACAGGCGCCAGCACACAGGGCACGCCCCGCTGACTTCCACTCAAATCCCAGCCGCTCAGTCCCGGGATACGCGGACCGTCACACTGCGAGCGGATCCTCACACGGAGACCTCTTCGGACCAACAAGCAGGCCGATTCCGACCGGCAGACCGTCACACTGCGAGCGAATCCTCACACAGTGACGCCCCCAGACCAGCCAATCAGCTGATTCCCGCCGACAGACCGTCACCATGTGAGCCAATCCTCACACGATGACACCCAACATCACCCGGCTACAGGAACCGTGGCACCATGACCCCCACCGTGTGAGCGAATCCTCACACGGAGACGCCCTAGCACCTCCAAACCGGCCAATTCCGACCATCAAACCGGCACTATGCGAGCCAATCCTCACACAGACACCCTGCCAGCCATCCAGACAACCGATTCCAGTCAGTCAACCCGTCACCATGTGAGCGAATCCTCACACAATGACGCCCGACATCGCCCGGCTACAGGAACCGTGGGGTCTTGACCGTCACACTGCGAACCAATCCTCACACGATGCGGCGCCAAGTCAACCAGCCGGTCAATCCTGTCCATCCAATCATCCGCGATGCAACAGCACAGTTACATGACAGACAGATACCGGTACGACCAAACCCCAAAGCCAGCCCTACCTGTCTGCCATGCAACACGGCAGTCGCACCACAGGCCGATTGCCCCTGCAATCACACCGCCGGTCGGCCTAACCTCCCGCCGTGCAACAGCACAGTTACACACCAGCCAGATACCCGCCCCAAACCCGCACCAGAGACCGTAATCCGCGCGCAATGCAACCACCCAATCACACCGCGCGCAGATTACGGTTACGGTCGGCGCCAACAACGAAGCCGAGCCCGGCACCACGCCGCTACTGCATCAACCCAGGCCCGCGAAACCCGCCATATCACTGGGAGGCTTGCTCCCGGGCGGTTTCGAGCGCCTTGTTGAAGGCCTCGGTAGTCCAGCTGGCCCCGGCGACGGTATCCACATCCAGCCCTTTGAGCTTCTTGCCAACCACCACACCGGGAATCGCCTTGGTGAAGGCATCCTGATGCTTCTTGGAAATCGGTGTGAACGGGTGACCAGTAACCTCAACATCCGTGATTTTCTGGTCTTTGACGGTGACCTTCACGTCAATCGAATCCTCGTTTACCGGCCCGTACTTGCTGTTGACGCTGTACGTGCCGTCACGGTAATCGCCGGAATCCTTGCTATCCGCCGAGGCTGACGATGAGGCCGACGCCGACGAGGAAGCCGACCCCGACAGCGACGACCACCCCGACGAACCAGACGAACCAGACGAACCAGACGAACCAGACGAACCAGAAGCCCCATCGGAGCTTGAAGCCCCCGCGGAACCCGAGGCACTCGACGAATCCTCTGGCGCCGCACTCGATTCCCCGGAATTGCCCGCATACTCGTCATTCATCGGAATCGCTTCCGAGCTGCCACAACCACCGAGTAGGGACGCCGCCGCAACCAGCCCGACCGCGGCGATCACCATTGCACGGGTACCACCCCGAGTCATGTTCTTTTTGTCATCGCGAGGGGCATCCCACTTACTCAGGCTTGCATTCGTCCCATCGTCATCGGCTGTGCTTCGTCCGGCCGCGCCTTGGCCGGAGCCGTTACCTGCACTGGTGCCCGGCTCGGCATCACCGCACCCACAGGCACCGCACCCGCAGGCACCACGCCCGATACCAGCGCCCCAGCCGTCAGCACCGCTCGCACCAAGCCCACGCTCGCCAAGCCCAAGCTCGCCAGCCCCAGTCTCGTATCCGCTGCAATCAGGCCGACCGAACATCTGAGATCCTTCCGCCACCACAGGTTCTTCCGCAGCTTCTTCCGTCACCGCACATCGCCCCCGGTTTTGGCCGCTTTGGTAGGGTCCTCGAATTCGACCGGCAGATCGCCGTGCTGCGCGCCTTCCACCTGGGCCCCGGTGGAGGCAGGACGCCCGCCCATCGCCTCGTACCGAGCACGCGCCTCATCGCTGTTCCATTTCTCTCCGACCAGCACACCGTGATTCAGCATGATTTCACGTTGTGCACAGGAAGCGACGAGCGCATCGTGCGTGACCACGATGATTGTGGTTCCCTGCTCGTGCAACGCGCGGAACAGGTCGAGCACGATATGCTCGTTTTTCTCGTCCAGGTTGCCGGTCGGCTCATCCGCGAGGATCAGCTTCGGGCAGTTGATGAGCGCCCGGGCGATGCACACGCGCTGCTGCTCACCGCCTGAGAGCTGGCCGGGCAGATGGTGTGCGCGATCCTTGAGCCCGACCTTGTCGAGCGCTTCGAGCGCCTGCCGTTCATCGACCACGGAATGGTAGTATTGCGCGACCATCACGTTCTCCACCGCGGTCAGATGCGGCACGAGGTAGAACTTCTGGAAGACGAGCCCGATCACGTTCTTGCGCACGTCGGCGAGCTGCCCCGCGTTGAGATCCTCAAGCCGCCGTCCTTCAAGCTTGACCGACCCCTTGGTGGGGGTATCCATGCAGCCGATGATGTTCATCAGCGTGGTCTTGCCCGAGCCCGACGAGCCGACAATCGCCAGCCATTCGCCTTGCGGCACGGTCAGACTCAGATCGTCAACAGCATGCAAATCCCCGTATATCTTCGAGATGTGGTCGAGTTCCAGCAGCATCTGCCCGTTGCCGCCGTTGCGCCCGTTCTGCCCCGCCGATATCGCCGGTCCCGCTGCTTCCGTCGCTTGCGTTACCCCTGCTGCATCGTTGTTCATGATTTCTCCCTGATTATCGCTGATTGCTTTTGATTTCGCGCCACTGACGCCATTCGCGCCACCATCGCCATTCGCAGCACCCATGTCACTCCTCCCTCAGCACGACGGCCGGGTCGATTCGTGAAGCTCGACGCACCGGCGGCACGGACGCCAGCACCGCCACAATCACGCTCAACAGCACTGATCCGACGGCCAGCGGCCAGTCGAAGCCGAGCGTCCGCCCGAACACAGCGGAAGTCAACAACCGCGCGAGCAGATACCCGAGCGCCGTGCCCAGCAGCCCGCCGACCAACCCGTACAGCCCGGATTCCGCATAGAATTCAGCGCCGATGCTGCCCGAGGACGCGCCGAGAGCCTTACGCAGGCCGATTTCGTTGCGCCGTTGGGCGACAATGGACGAGATGGTCGTGGAAACGCCGACCAGCGTCAGGGCGAGCACTACGACCGACACCATCCAGAACAGGGTGCGCAGCATGGTGATGATGCGTGTGTCGGACGAGGTGATTTTGGTGACCTGCTGTGCCTGCACGTGCATGGAAGTCATGTCGTTGATGCTTTTCACGACTTGCGAGACATCCTCTGCGCCCGACGAATATTCGATGACATCAACCCCGCGCGAACCACCGGCGAGCTTGTCGACATCCGAGGCGATCGCGTAGATGATCTCGTCTTCTGAACCGCCCGTGTCGACGATGCCGGCCACGCGGAATTCGGTGCCGCTGGTGTCGAGGATGTCCCCGGAACCGCCTGAAGTCGTGGATGCATCCGCAGACGATGCCGTATCCGTCGCGGAAGAACC
>NZ_JBJEIH010000116.1:2497-9850 GCF_051876855.1 Bifidobacterium sp. | reverse complement strand
GTCGCGGAAGAACCCGCCGCGGAAGAGCCGGCAACAGACGCGCCAGACGCAGAAGCCCCCACCGTAGAAGCGCCAGACGCAGCACCACCAGTACCCGCAGCATTATCCGCCGCCCGATACCCAATCGTGATCCGTGAGCCGACAGCAAGCCCCATCGCGTCGGCGACATCACGCCCGACCATCACGTTGCCGGCGCTCGGCCACGCCCCTTCCACACTCCAGTGGTGGTTGAGGGCCTTCACCTGCGCCGGGTGCACGCCGGCCAGCACGTATGGCGCCGCATTCACGCGAACGTTTTCATACCGGTAGGTCGCATAGGTCGCTGACCCCTTGGCCTGCACCATGTCGGTCGTATGCTTGACCATCGCCGCGTCGATCCCGCTTTTCCCGCTGCCGCTTTCGATTGGCGTGACAATCAGGTTCGCGCCGTATGAGCGCATTTCCTCGTTCATCTGCTGCGGTACGGCGATGCAGGTTGCCGCAAGGCAGAACAGCGTCGCCGCCCCCACCAAAGATGCCACGACCGCCATGATTGCCCTGCCGCGGCGGCGGAATATCGCGCCCCACAGCATCACGAGAAACATCCTCGTATTGGTCATGGTGTGTGCTTTTGTTGACATTGTTGATTCCTGTTGACGCATTGATTTGGATTCGCTCAGATCGCTTGATTTACCGGCCATGCAGCACCTCCGCCGGATGGACACTCAAAATGGAGCGGATGGATGACAACGCGGCAACGCACACGACGACCGCAAGAAGCACGAACACCAGCAGGTAGACCATCGGGCGCATGGTGATGCCCGAGCCGAACACCACGTGCCCGATGACTTGCGCGAGCCCCGAACCGACAACACCCCCGACCAGCGCGCCCGCCAGCGAGACGGACGCGGTTTCTGCGAGCATAAGCCGCGACACCCGGCCGTCAGTCGCGCCAATGGCTTTCAGCAACGCCAGTTCGCCGGAACGTTCGGTTATCGAGGCGGCCATCAGGTTCGCAACCGCCACTGCCGCGGCGACCAGGGTGAGCGCGGTCATAAGCATCATCACCGCCTGGGTCTTGTTGAGCACGTTGCCTTGCAGCGCGGCGACCTGCCGCACCTGCTTGGCGACCGCGCCGGGCAGCACTTCCTCGATCTGGTAGGCGATCGAGCTCGGATACGCGGTGCAATACCACGTCTCCCACTCGTCCTGGCTGAGCGCCGCCGGATTTTTCGCGGCTTTGCGGGCAAGATCATTGTCGGGCGTGGTGAGCGCCTTCACTTCGATCTTGTTCACGCTGTCGGTCAGCCCGGCGAGTGCCTGGGTCACGGCGGTCGGCATGTAGATGGCTTCGTCGTCACCGTCGCCGGAGGTGTATTGCCCGACGATGGTGATGGTCTGCGTACGCCCGGATTTGCTCAGGGTGATGCGGTCGCCGGTGTGTACGCCGAGCGCGGCGGCCGCTTTGGAACCGATCATGCCTTCTGCCGCACCGTCTTTGGGCCATCTGCCGCTCGTTTTCCACCATGAGCGCATGCCGCCTTCAACGCCGACGACCGTGGTCTCGCCCGAGGCGAGGTGCAGGGTTTTATTGAACCATGTGCCGACGAGTGGTACGTCGGTGCCGTCCACGCTGGCGTGAATGGTCAGTTCGGGCGCAAAATTCGTAATGTTGTACGCCCAGAAGATCGTTTTGATGTTTTTCGCGTCGGATTCCTTGAGAAACGCGGTCGGGTCCTGGCTGGTGGCCGCGCCGCCGTTACCGCTTCCGCTGCCCGCCGTACCGGTCGAGCCAGTGCCGCTCCCCGTGGTGTACAGGTCGGAGACGACGGCGTTCGCCTTGGGCTGCACGATGATATTCGACCCGTATGTGGTCAGTTCAGCGGTGAGCTTATCGCCAACGTCAAACACCACGCCGAGCATGGCTACCGATACCGCGGCTGACAGGCCTACGGTCAGCGCGATGAGCAGCCGTTTGCGCAGCTGCCGGCTGAAGGAGCGGGCTACCATTCTCGCAAAGAACATGGAACCTCCCTGTGCTTGATACGGAACGCTTGATACGGAATGTCTGATACCGAACGCTTGATACGGGTTGCATGGCAACAACGCCTGGCCCGAATCGTTTGAAGCGGAGCATGTCTCGACGCTTACTGGAAGTGGGCGCTGAGCGCGTCGAGGTCAGCGGTCTGGATGGTGATTTTCCCGCCGCCCGCCTTGTACGGCAGAGGCACCGGATTACAGCCGCCCTTGAAACCGATGGTGGCGAGATTGATGGCCACATCGCATTTCTTGCAGATGATTTTGCCGTCTTTTTCGTAGTACCCGGCATCGCCGCAGTTCTCGCATGCATCAAGGCCGATGCCGTATGCGCCGCCGTTTTTCTTGATGATGATGAACCGCATCACCGTGCCGTCCTTTGCCTTGTATTGGAAGCGGTGCAGATGCCCGTCGGATACCTGTGCGAAGGTGATTGTCGCCACGCCGTCTTTGAGCGAGTAGCTTTCCGGCGGGGACAGTGTGACGGTCTGCCGAGTGGCGGCGACACCGACGGTCAACGTAAGGCTCACACCGATCATGGCAATCAGACTCCATACCGCAGCGCCGACCGCTTTACGCCGAAACGCCCGGTGTTTACGGCTTTCCGCAGCATCCACGCCCTGCAACGGCATACGCATACCCGCCACAATCGAGGCGATGGCCGGAACGGCAAACACCCACGCCTGCGCCTGGACAATCCACGATCCGTGATTGATCAGCCACACCAGAACCCGGAACGCGACACCATGCAGCATCACCATGCCGCCTTGCGCAATCTGCAGAATCGCAGTCAGGTGCTGGACGGTCACGAGCACGACCACCGCGAGCGCAGCAAAAGTGAACGCCTGCCGATATGCAGTCGAGCGCATGGAACGGCAAATCGCCGCCACGATAACTGACATGCCGACGCCGAGCAGGAATCCAAGCGCCCGCAGCAACATCTCCGATGTGAAAGGCGATTCGCCGGGTTCAACGAACACGGTGAGCTGCAAAATCACGTCAGGAACCGCGTAGAACGTGGCGAGCGCGATGCACAACGCTGCCACGGCGTTCGCCGCGTTGAGCAGACCAGCATGCTGCCGCCAGTGCGCGCTTGCGACCAGCTGTCGGGAGTTCGCCACGGCGGCGATCGTGGCGATATCGGCGATGATGGCGACCACAAGCACGGGGAAATTCACCGCCGACCGCTGGTTGATCACCGATGTTGCACGCAAAGCACCGAAAACGATGGCAGCGAGCAGACCGATTAGCAGACCCCAGCGTCGCCATGTGGCGCTCAGGGGCTTGTCGCGCCCCTCCCCGACGTCGAGCATCACGCCCAGGCTCATCACCAGTAACGCGACCGGCAAGGTGCCGGGCATCACGGTTACGAATTGTTTGAGCATCTATCCCTCTCCTGTCTTGGCGCTTTCGGCGTTGCCTTGCCGCTGTGCTTTCGATGATTTGCCGTGTGCAGTGTTGCATTGTGCAGGGTTTGCCGCGCAGTTGCCGTCTCGTATCGCGCGGACGCGGTAACGCACGAAAACCTTCCTCGCCGTCTCATCATTGATTCCGCTAGATGAGACGGCGGGAAGGGCGTATCGCGTCACGCATGGTGCCAGTCATGTTTGGCTTCTGTCGCACATGCAACCTGTCGCGATGGCAATGAACCGCGGCAGGCTGCCGGCGCAGACCGCCTCACCACTGGCGTGGCGTGTAATCCCAGTTGTCAAACGTGACTTCGATCGGTTCAGTCCAGAATTTGCCGGTGACGCCGGTTTCCTTGTCGACATGCAGCATCCAGCCCTTCTTCGCCGGCGATTCAATCGACAGCTTGAGCTTGTACGATCCCGCCTGGTCAAGCTTGATATTGGCGCCGTAATGCGGGCCGTCGGACGCGTTCATCTGCATGAACGTGCCGGATTGCACGGACTTGTTGGTCGACTTGTCGATAATGCTGTAGTTGACGGTCAGGTCGGGAATGAAATCGCCCTTGCCGTAGCCGAGCGTGGTGCCCTTCTTGTTCGCGTGGATATCCGCCTCGAGGTGGAAGCTCGCGTCGGCGGCCTTGAGCCCCATGCCGGAAGGCTCCATATCAACCGGCTGGAAGTAGACCGCGCCGACCATAAGCGGGCCGACTTCCTGGTCTTGGTCCGGGCCGACCGGGACTTCCTCGAAGCCCGCGCTGTCCGAGGAGCTGGAGCTCGAGCTGGACGCGGACGAGCTGGAGGAGGATTTCGCGCTGGACGAGCCAGACGAACTGGATGCGGATGAGCTGCCACACCCAGCGAGCGCGAGGACTCCGGACAGCATGATCGCGGCGAGCGCAATCGCTTTGTTCTTCTTCATGTGATTTCTCCTGATTTGTTGTTGTGGATGGGGAAGTTTCATGGACGGGCGAACGGGCCGCGGTAGTTGGGGCAGGCCGTTTCGCGCGCAACCGTCACGATTTATCGACAGCCTGTTCGGGCGTATCGGCCTTTTCGGCCAGTCGGCGCCGTGTGTTCGCGTCTTTGATGAGCGCCACGACCATCAGCACGATGACCACGATCGCCGCAATCGCTTGCGCGCCAATGGTTTCGGCATACGGGTACAGGCCAAGCCAGTCGCTGGTCGGCACGCCCTGCAGGTAGGTGCCGTTAATCGCATCGCCCTCGATGAGCGCGTGCACGCCACCGCCAGCGAAAATCACCACAAGGATGGCCATAAGCACGCTCGTGACGAGGAAGAACGGCCTGATCGGCATGTTCACCGAAGTGAAGCGAATCAGCAGGAACACGATCACCAGTACCACAGCGGCGCAGGCGGCTCCCCACCAGATGCCGGACGTGTCGCCGGAGACCATCGAGAAGATCGCCTGGTAGAAAATCACCGTTTCGGCGCCCTCACGGAACACCGCAAGGAAACTCAGCATCGCCAGCGATATCAGGCTGCCCTTGGATACTGCCGCAACCGTCTTGTCTTTGATGTAGGCGTTCCATGCTTGCGTTGAGGAACGCGACAGCATCCAGTTGCTCGTGTACAGCAGCATGAGCATGGCCACGAGCGCGACCACGCCTTCGGTGATCTCCTGCTGGGGGCCGGAGCCGCCGAACAGCGCGGTGAATACGGCAGCCAGCACGCCGCTCGCCGCAAGGCCCGCGACCAGGCCGATGTAAATGTAGCGGGTCATCGGCTTGTTGCCGGATTTGATGAGATAGGCGATGATCGCGGCCACCACGAGAATCGCTTCCAAGCCTTCGCGCAGCAGGATGATGAAGGCCTGTCCGAACGCGCTGGTCACGAATTTGGTGAACGGGTTGATGTTGCCGGCTGCGCCGCCATCGAGTGTGGCGGCATCTTCGACGAGCATGGCCTTGAGATCGGTGACATACTGCTGAGCCTGCTTGAACGACTCGCCGTTGTTCATCGCCTGGCGGCTTTCCTTGAACTGGTATTCGACCTGGGAAACGCGGCTGCCGCTGATCGCGTTCATCACGTTTTTCTCGAAACCGAGCTTCTCGTAGTACTGGTAGTAGGCGTCGTTCACGTAGCTTGCGCCCTTGGCCCCGTCGCCCGTCTTGTATGCAGCGACGGCTTTGTCAAGCACCTCGCCCATTTCCTTGGCGACCTCGCCCCACGTGCGCGTGCCCTTGCCATTGTTCTTTTTCTTGGCGGCATCGAGCTTCTTGCGGTCCGCTTTGATTTGCGCGGCAAGTTTTTGGGCGTAGACATTGGGCTTGTCAAGGCCGGATGTCGCATCCAGCGTGACGGCTGCTGCGTTCAGATCGGTTTCGAGCGCGGTGATCTGCTGCGAGATCTGCGTGTCGTTGCCGGCAGTGTATGACAAGTCGATGATGGACTGGAATTGCTGTTGGTGGCTGGATTGCTTGTCCGCGCCGAGCGTGTCATGGACGACCGTGGTGAAGTTCGAGCCGACATAGATGGTGTTGTAGGCGGCCATGAAGTCCGACGAAGCGCCTGCCGTATTGCCGGCCGCATACGCCTGCTCGCCCTGGTTCAGCTGATCTGCCATGGCGTCGGCCACCTGCTGCCACGTGGTGTAGGTGACTTCGGCGGCATCGGCACGGGATGGCGTGATTGACGGGACGAACATAGCGAGAACGACGACGAAGGCCATGACGCATACCGCCGCGATGGAGCGCATTGCGGCAGTGGCTCTAGTGATGCCGGTGGAGCTGGTGGAGTCAGTGGAACCGGTGATGCTGGTGATGCCAGTGACGCCGGTAACGCCGGTGGAGCCGGTGATGCCGGTGACGCCGGTGGAGCCGGTAACGCCGGTAATCCTGCCGTCTCGTGCCGTTCCGTTCATCCGCATTCGTCCGCACCTCGGTTGCTGTCAGGTATGGCCGGGCGCCGCAGCCGGCGACCCGCCAGAAGATACACTTGCCCCAGGTACACTTATGCCAGTGTTTTCAAGGGTTTTGTCGAAATGGATCCCGCGGCTTGTGGCCGCGAACAATCCTGAGTGTAAAAGAAAAAATCCTCAGGCAACAGTCTTGTTTTTTTGAATCTTTTGAGGTATGGAGGCGGCGATTTGGGCCCCGATATGGGCTCGATCATCGGCGTGTCGCGGGCTTTGACGACGGTTGTATGTCGCGATGAAGTCCAACATGCGGACACGAAATATCAAATCATCCCCACCCCTGCGCAAGCCACCACCGTGCGAGCAGATCCTCACAAAGTGACGCCCCCAGACCAGCCAATCAGCTGATTCCCACCATCAAACCGTCACCGTGCGAGCCAATCCTCACACAACGATCCACTCGACCAGCCCGACGACTGATTCCAACCAGCCAACCCGTCATTGCGTGAGCGAATCCTCACACAGTGACGCCCCCAGACCAACAGACAGGCCGACTCCCACCATCGAACCGCCATTATGTGAGCGAATCCTCACACAATGACACCCCAGACCAGCCAATCAGCTGATTCCCACCACCAAACCGCCACCGTGCGAGCGAATCCTCACACAGTGACGCCCCCAGACCAACAGACAGGCCGATTCCCACCACCAAACCGGCATCGTGCGAGCCAATCCTCACACAATGACGGTCTGAGTCAACCATCTGGCCAATCCTGTCGATGCAATCATCCGCGGTGCGACAACCAAATCACATGACAGACAGATACCGATACATCCAAACCCTAAAGCCATACTTACCCACCCACCATGCAACATGGCAGTCGCACCACAGGCAGATACCGCCGACAGACAACCCCAACGACGGCAACATCAGTCCGCCATGCGACTGGCGCATCGCACACCAGCCAGATATCCCGCCAACCAGCCCGAGAACCGGACCTACCAGCCCGCCGTGCAACACCACAGTCGCACCACAGGCTGATAACTCCGGC
>NZ_JBJEIH010000116.1:0-2397 GCF_051876855.1 Bifidobacterium sp. | reverse complement strand
ACCTACCAGCCCGCCGTGCAACACCACAGTCGCACCACAGGCTGATAACTCCGGCGACCACACCGCCGGCCAACCTATCCGCCCGCTGTGCAACCAGCCAATCACACCACAGGCCGATTACCCCCGGCAACCACACCACCGGCAGGCCTAACCGCCTGCCATGTACCACGGCAATCGCACCACAGCCAAATAGCCCCACAATCCGACCGGAAGCCAGCCGAACCCGCCCGCCATGCGACCGACCAATCACACACCAGCCAGATACCTCACCAAGCAGCCCGGCAACCAAACCAATCCGCCCGCCGTGCGACCACACAGTCGCACGGCGGGCGGGTATCCAGCTTGACGGCACACCTGCGCAGCGGCATACCGGCACAGCGGCACCGCGCCACACTTCCATACCGTCACGCCTCCGCGCGCCACGCCACACTCACGATTCCAGCACGGCCAGCACCTTGTGCTCGTCGTAGAACGCGAAGATGAAGCCGCCGATTGCGCACAACACGGCCGCGCAGATCGCCGCGACACGATATCCGGTTCCGGCCGCTGCGCCGATGGTGCTCACGCCAGTGAACAGCAACATCGCCACGCTCTGCCCCATCTTCATGGCGAAGGTGCGGGCAGCATAGAACATGCCCTGACGGTCCTGACCGGTGGTCTTCGCGCTGGCGTCCGCGATGTTCGCGACAATCGCCTGCGGCAGAATACCGAACGCGGCCATCGGCACCGCACCGACCACCGACAGCAGCACGCCCTGCACCATCGGCGGAATCGCACTGATCACGCCGGATCCGAGCAACCCCGCGAAGGCGAACGCAACCGTGAAAATCACGAACGCGATGAGCAGCAGCCGCTTCTTGCCCACCCGGTTCGCGAGCATGTTCACCGGCACGTAGAACAGCACGGATACCGCGGTCATGAGCACGAAATACACGGTGGTCACGGATTCAGGCAGTTTCAGCAGACTGGTCACGAAGAACGGCAGCCCGGTCTGGAACGTGGTGATCGCAATCCAGTAGATCACGTCGGACCCGACGAAACGGCGGAATTGCACGTCTCCGAAGGTCTGTTTCAACGATTCCAGCGTCGATTCGCTGGTCGGCTGCGAGCGCACGTAGCGTTTCTCGTCGATGGCGAGCGGCGGAACAAGCATGCAGATGAACGCGACAATCGCCATCAATGTGAAGGTGAGCCGAATGGCAGGCACACGGCCCATGGACGGCACGAACGCTCCCCAGATAACGGGCGCAACATAAGCCAGCGCAGTACCGGCAACCCATGTGAACGAGATGGCGGTGGAGATGGCGAGCTGCTGCTTGGAATTATGGCCGAGTTCTGCGATCAGCGCGTTGTATGGCGTGCAGTAGAAGGTGAGCGCCACGTAGTAGGCGATGACGGCGACGAACAGGAAGGCCGCGTTCAGCCAGCTTGTGCCGTTGATCGGGCTCCAGAACACGAGCACGGTGATGATGGCGAGCGGCAGCGCAGCCAGGCGCAGGAACGGCATGCGACGGCCGCGCGGGGACCGGCAGCGGTCGGACAGGCTGGCGACTGCGGGGTCGACGAACGCGTCGAAGAACCGGGCGAAGGCGGTGATGCCGCCGACCACGGTCACGATGCCGAGAATGGCGAGGCCTTGCGGCACGAAGACGGTCTGGCCTTGGCGGATGGTTTCGGCGTCCGGCTGGTAGAAGTACACGAGCCAGTTGGAGATGATGCCAGACAGGAGCGCCCAGCCGAACTGGCCGATGGCGAATGCGCGGATCTTGGAGCCGGGTAGGGATTGCGGGCTGGTTGCAGTCGTGTCTGCCGGGGGTTGTTGTTGTGCGGCTTGGTGCGTGCTTGCCGCCGCCTTGACGGTAGCGTCTGATACGTCTGGTGCCGCTGATTCAGCGGTGGTGCGCATTGTCGCGCGTTGTGTCTCATCCATGAGAACGCCTCCGTGTCCGTGCCGGACTTCATTGCCGGTCTCATAGCAGTCTACCGCGCATCCGCGTTCGCTGCTGACGGGTATGGGCATTCGACGGATAAGAATTGGCAGCCGGAGTGCGGTAGGCCGAATGCACCAGAAATGTACTAGGAATGTACCGGCACCCGGAATACCGGCATACTACAAGTGGGCCCGCGCTTTGCAATGCGCGGGCCCACTCGGAATTCGAAATCGGCAGGCTTGCTGCCGTTGAGTGCGGGAATCGACTGTGCCTTGCGGACTCAGTTCGTACTCAATGTGCCGTCTGAAGACCTGTAGGTCACATTCGGATGAGCAGCGTCTCCACCAAGATTCGTGTTCCAGCCGATAATCATGTACTCGTTCTTGTTCATGCCGTCTTGCGTAACCTTTAATGGCCTTTCGCTGTTTGGTGTGGGTGGGTCTGTCAGGTGGTGACGGTGCTGAGG
>NZ_JBJEIH010000115.1:0-4487 GCF_051876855.1 Bifidobacterium sp. | reverse complement strand
GGGCGGTCCCGTGTAAGGCGCGGCTGCGATGCCGTCGGTACGGTGGCGGAAGTTCTAGCGGCCCCCGCACGGCACCCAACCACAAACCAAATCATCAAAGAGAAAGCAGAAATGATGAACGAACCAACGAACGGCTGGCCGGCGTATGCAAAGCCGATGCCCAAGCCGACTTTGCAAGACAGGATCTATTTCGCGCGGGTGCGTAAGGAGAAGCAGCGCGACCTGTTGCATGGTCTGGCTGTGGCGGAAGGGCCGTTCTATGCGCGTCTTGAGCGGATGTGTTCAATCAACGGCGTTGTCCAGGTCGGTGAGATGGCGAATCCGGTGGCGCTCATCGCTGCGTATGCCGCGCAGTATGCGGCAGTGTACTCGGGTGTGCCTTCGGGTTTGCGTCTTGACACGGTGATGGGTTCCGATGGCAGCCGTTGGGTGATGGGCCCCGCGTTGGATCAGTATCTGCTCAATATGCAGGATTACAGTGTGGCGGGTCTCGTACAGTTCGGGTATCGAAACGTCTACCCGGATGGCGCTGATCTTGACATTCAAGGCATTGCCGACACTGTCGTCGGTTCAATGGTCGGCAATGGGTCGCATCAGATTCTTAGCGGAAGCTGGACGACCACGGTTGCACATGGCAATCAGCTGTGGGATATGTGGGAGCCGTCTATTCGCATGGTGTGCAGCAATCCGAAAGAAGCGGTGATTCTGTTCTCATGCCTGATGGTTGATTTCCTTCGTCATATCCAGACGAACGGCGATGGCACCGCAACCGATGTCCGTGAGAATTATCGCACGATGCTCACGCAGACGATATTCATGTCCACTGTGGACTTCGGATTGCTAGACAAAACGACCGGGGCTGCCGAATAGTCACGGGCTTACGGGTTCCCCGATAAGGCCCGTGACTGGGGCTGTCACGACTTTACATCAGCTTTTCATCGTAGATTGCACGGCTGCCGCCGATGTACTTCGGGCGGTATCGCGCGCAGATAATGTGCGCCTTGCCAATCATGTCAATGGAAATGCGCAGCGGGACGACCACCGGGTGGATATGCATGCCGATGAGCGTGCCGCCGATATCGATGCCGGCTTTCGCTTTGGCTTGGATATCCTCGACCAGTACCGGATGGTCGAACGACCGGTAGGCGATGGTGCCGAACGCACCACCCGCATGATTGGGCTGGGGAATCGCGTTGACCTGGTCGAAGCCATAACGTTCCAAGCAGTCCTGCTCGATGACCAGCGCGCGGTTCAAATGCTCGCAGCATTGCGCGGCGAGGAAGATACCCGCCGGTTTCAGTACCGATTGGGCGCCTTCGAACAGATACGGTGCCACATCCATGGACGTGTGGGTGCCGATCTGCTCGCCGAGCACCTCGCTGGACGAGCATCCGATGACGAAGATATCCCCGGCGGACAGATGCGCCGCCTCGAGGACCTCACGCACCGCCTGCGCGGTCTGCTGCCTGATCTGTTCGAAATCCTGTGTCTGCATACCGCCGATTGTACTAGCGCGGCGTTGCACACCGCCCCTGCGGTTCACCTGTGGTCAAACCGTGCATGCCCGGCCACGCGGATTCCCAGCTTTTTTCAGGATATTCAGTAGAACCGTCACAGCGTTATGCCATGCCTACCCAAGCCATGCAAGAGTGTCTTCCCACCATCGCGGCTTTGACTGAAAGTACCTCCGCCATAAGGCGGATGTAAACGTCGTAAAGGAAGAACGCATGTTCGTACTGAACAACGCATGGAACAATGTTGTGCGCAACAAGGGGCGCAATATTCTGATCATCATCGTCGTGGCGATCATCGCAGCCGCCGCGACCATCGGGCTGGCGATTCGGCAGGCAGCCCAGACCGCCCGTGACACCGGCTTGAGCAACACGACGGTCACCGCGCAAATCAGCGTGGACCGGGCCAAGCTCATGAGCGCGTCGCAGGCTTCCGCAAGCTCGTCGTCTACGTCCTCTTCGAGTTCGTCGGACGGCAAGCCCGATTTCGAGTCGATGCGCAGCGCGCTGAGCGACAAGCAGCTGAGCTTGAGCGACTATCAGAAGTATGCGAAGGCGTCCAGCGCGGTGAAGACCACGTATTACACGGAAACGACATCGTTGTCGGCGACCGATTCCTTCCAGCCGGTCGAAAGTTCAGATTCAAGCTCCAGCTCGTCCTCCTCATCGTCGTCTGGCTCGGATTCGAGCTCGTCTTCATCGGATACCGCGAGCGCACCGTCCGGCAACGCCCCCGATCAAAGCGGACAGGGAGGCAAGGGCGGCATGATGCAGCAGTCCGGCGATTTCTCGCTCGTTGGCTTCTCGTCGGACACCGCGGTCGCGAATGCGGCGAACGGCAGTTTCACCATGGCATCCGGCGAGGTGTTCGGCTACACTTCGGCTTCGGATGGTGACGTGATCATCTCCCAGTCACTCGCCACCTTCAACAATCTCAAGGTCGGTGACACCATAAGCGTCGCGAACGCCTCGGATTCGTCCACGACCTACAAGCTGACCGTGGTCGGCATCTACAAGAACACGTCGGATTCCTCTCAGTCCATGGGCGGACCGGGAGGTTCGACCGCTTCCGATCCGGCGAACGCGATCTACACGTCGGTCTCGACGCTTAAGAAGCTGGGTCTGGATTCGTCATCGGACTCCGATGACGCCGCCCAGCTGAACTTCACCTACGTGTTCGCGAACAAGGATGCTTACGAGACTTTCGTCTCCGACGTGAAGAAAGCCGGGCTTTCAAGCGATTACACGGTCCAGTCCGCCGATGTCGAGGAATATAAGCAGAGCCTCGTGCCGTTGGACAACCTGTCGAAGTTCGCGCTGACCTTGCTCATCATCGTGCTCGCGGTGGGTGCGATTGTGCTGATTGCGCTCAATTTGTTCAATATTCGTGAACGAAAATATGAGATCGGCGTGCTTACTGCGATTGGCGTGAACAAGGTGAAGGTTGCTGCCCAGTTTGTGGCTGAGGTGTTCGTCGTCACGATGATCGGCCTGGCGCTTGGTGTTGCGGGCGGCGCGGTCGCCTCGGTGCCGGTGTCCAACCAGCTGCTCGCCAGCCAGGTCGCCTCGCAGCAAAGCCAGCAGGCCAGCCAGCAGCAACAGTTTGGGCGTGGTATGCAGGCTCCGGGAGCAGGTTCCGGGTCGTCGAGTTCCTCTGATTCGTCCGGCTCGTCGTCATCGTCGTCCTCGGATAATTCCAGCAAGTCAACCGCCCAACAAGCGCCATCGCAGCCGGGCAGCAACAAGATGATGACCCGCGCGGTGAACTACGTGTCCACCGTCAACGCCTCCGTGAACCTCAAAATCGTCGGGCAGCTGATACTGATCGGCCTCGCGTTGACGATACTGGCCTCGCTTGCCGCGGTGATCGTCGTTATGCGGTACGAGCCTCTACAGATCCTCGCCGACCGGTCCTGACTGAGAGCGAACGGATCGCAAGCCAACCGAACGGCGCCAATCGAACCGTAATCGAATGAACCGTGCCCTTGCATTCCGACGTTCCGATGCCGGGACGGAAGAGCACCGAATGGAGCAACCATGAACAATGAACCACAGGCCGCAGTAGCCGATGACGCCGCCCGCATGACGGCGACACAGGAATCAACAGGCGTGCAGACCGTGACAGGCCAAGCCCATACGCCGATTCTCGAACTTCGCGATGTCAGCTACGCGTACACGAAAGGCGGCAAACGGGTGCTGCAACACATCTCCCGCAGCTTCCTGCCAGGATGCGTCTACGCGATCACCGGGCCGTCCGGCGCCGGCAAGACCACGCTGTTGTCGCTGATTTCCGGGCTGACCGTGCCCACCGAGGGGCAGGTGTTGTACCAGGGCAAGGATTTGTCCAAGGAGGACCGGTACCGGTATCGCAGCCATGATATCGGCGTGATCTTCCAAAGCTTCAACCTGCTGCCGCAACTGACCGTTGCCGAGAATATCATGCTGTCGCTTGGCGCGTCCGGCAAGCATTTCGACGAGCCGAAACGGCAGATTGCCCGGCGGATGCTCGCAGAAGTGCATTTACCGGAGGATTACGCCAACGAGCGGATCCTGCACTTGAGCGGCGGCGAACAGCAACGGGTCGCAATCGCGCGGGCGTTGAGCTATGATCCGCAGATTATCGTGGCGGATGAGCCGACCGGCAACCTCGATATGGGCACACAGGAGGACATCATGGATATCTTCTGCTCGCTGGCTCACGATGATGGCAGGTGCGTGATCATCGTCACCCACAGCCCGCAGATTGCGCAAGCCTCCGACGAGGTGTTCGAACTCGCGCCACTGCGGCGGACGGCTCGCAAGCGCCCGTCCGCCGCGCGTCCGGCGTCTGCGGGTTCGGTGGTGCGTTCGACGAGACAGCGCCCAGCCGCCCAGTAACCCATTGTCCCTGCGAACTGGTTGTGCTCGGGCCCTGTCCCTTGCTCGGGCCGAACGCGGACCTTCCCCTTCTGCAAACTGGTTACGCCTAGGCCTCAC
>NZ_JBJEIH010000114.1:0-4506 GCF_051876855.1 Bifidobacterium sp. | reverse complement strand
GCATCCGCAGCAGGCGGCGAAGATCATCGCCGAGAAGAAATACTCCTCGATTACCGATGTCACGCTCGCCACCAAGCTGTTCAAGGACTACGACTACAAGGTCCAGGATAACGAGGATGCGGCTATCAAGAGCGATGTGCAGTATTTCACTGATCAGCTCAAGGACATCGGCTTCCTCAAGACCAACGACACCACCAAGCTGGCGGACACCATCTACCAGAAGATCGACCTGTAAACCCAGGCGCAGGCCGACCCCCGTAAGGAGGTCGGCCGCGTCGCCCGTCCCGGAAGTTCCCAAGACGAACCGGTTCGCATGCTCAATCATGCAAGGAAAGAAGACCCATGAGTAGTTTGATAACAGACCTGACTGTGCCACCGGCAGTACGGGCGACCCGACTGACGGCACGCGAGGCTGCGGATGCGCGCGTCACGCGGCGGCAATCCGCGGAGAATCCACGCATCGCCACCTTGCCGTATCCGATGACCATCGTGTTCACCGTCGCAGGTTTCATCATCGCCGAGTTGGTGAGTCTGTTCTTCCCACAAATCGCCCACGTGAGCTTCCCGCAAGGACAGCTGTGGATCTTCTTGCTCACCGGGCAGGAGGCATATCGCGCGCTGCTGGTCATTCTGGCTGTCGTCTACGCGATTGCCGGCATCGTCGATTTGCGTGCGGCTGACAAACGCGAGTACTACCGCAGCCGGGCGCCGTTCCGCTTCGCAATGGGCGTGGCGCTCGCCATGTGGGATATCGCGGGCACCAAATTGCAGACGCTGCCGCAGCCGTTCTTCCCCGGGCCCGCGAAAGTGATGGAGGCATTCGTCACCGATGGTGGGTATATCGTGCTCAACACCTTGTATTCGACGCGTCTGTTCATCGCCGGATTCATTGTCGGCGTGGTTCTCGGTGTGGTTACCGGCGTGCTGATTGGCTGGTTCGACAAGGCATATTATTGGGTGTTCCCGGTGTTGAAAATCACCGGTGTTATCCCGTCGGTCGCATGGATGCCGTTCGCATTGACGCTGATGCCGACGCCTTTCGCCGCCGCCGTGTTCCTGCTGGTCATCGCCTCGTGGTTCCCTGTTGCGTTCCTGACCGCACAAGGCATCAAGGGAACGCCGAAAATGCTGGTTGAAGCCGCCCGTACGCTCGGCGCATCCACTCCGTACATCCTGTTCCATGTGGCTATTCCGAATGCGACACCGAGTATTTTCACCGGTATCGGTATGGCGAACAGCTTGTCGTTCTTGACCTTGGTGATTTCCGAGATGATGGGGCAGCCCGGTGGCTTGGGCTACTACATCGACCAGGCAAAAGCATGGTCCTCCTATTACAAGATTCTCGCGGCGATTGTGGTGATGGCAATCCTGTTCTCGCTGATCATGAAGATCATCGAAGTGGTTCGCGGCCGTGTGCTGCGTTGGCAGAAAGGACTCGTACGATGAGCGACATTGAACTCGACCATCTCACCGTCGCAAGTGGCGGGCAGACGCAGGCGGATACACCCACAGGCGTGAATCCTGAACTGTCCATTGAGCATGTGTCCCGTGAATTCACGGCTCCCGACGGAAGTGTCGTCCATGCACTGTCGGATGTCAGCCTGTCCATCTATCCGGGCGAGCTTGTGTCGATTATCGGCCCGTCCGGGTGTGGCAAGACCACGCTGCTTCGCCTTATCGCAGGGCTTGACCATCCGCAGAGCGGAACCTTGAGCCTTGCCGGCGAGCCGATTGAGGGACCGAATCCCAAGCGGGGCTATGTGTTCCAGCAGGGAAGCCTGTTCCCGTGGCTGACTGTGGAAGAGAATATCGCGTTCGGCCTGAAAGCCCAGGGCATTTACAAGGAGCATAAGGCCGATGTTGCCCGGTATATCGAGATGGTCGGTTTGCATGGCTTCGAGCAGGCGTATCCGCATCAGATTTCCGGAGGCATGGCCCAACGTGTGGCGATTGCTCGTGCGCTGATCGACCATCCCGACGTGTTGCTGCTCGACGAGCCGATGGGTGCATTGGATTCGTTCACCCGTGCGGATTTGCAGGATCGGCTGCTCGATATCTGGGAGCAGTACCACATGACGATGATCTTGGTGACGCACGACGTGGACGAGGCGATTTATCTTGGCAGCCGCGTGGTAATCATGACACCCCGTCCTGGGCGGATCAAGGAAATCGTGCCAATCAATCTTGATGCGCGAGATCGTGTGTCCGACGAATTCGCCGCCTACCGCAAGCAATTGCTGACGAAACTGCATTTCGATGCGCATGAGGCGCATGCGGGGGATGACGTTGTTGGGGATGCCCAAGAACCGCTGCCAGACGAGACGCCGGCGAACAAGGAGGATTGATATGGCCGAGATCACGACAGACAACCAAGCGCAACAGGAGGCAGTGGCATTCACTTCGCGGCTGATTCAGTTCGACACACAGAACGCCGGTGACGGCCGGACGCGCGAAACCGAAGCCGCCCAATGGGTAGCAGACCGGCTCGCCGAAGTGGGCATCCGTTCCACGTTGGTGGACAGTGCCCCTGGACGCACGAATCTCATTGCGGATATTCCGGGAGAAAACCCCGATCTGCCTGTTTTGTTGGTCCATGGGCATCTGGATACGGTGCCCGCACGTCTCGAGGACTGGAGCGTCGATCCGCTCGGGGGAGACATCCATCCGGATGCCGATGGAGTCGAATGCGTCTGGGGGCGCGGCGCCATCGATATGAAGGATATGGTCGGCATGTCGTTGGCTGCGTTGCGCGCGATTCTGCGTTCCGGAGGAAAGCCGCGCCGGTCGGTGCGTTTCATCCTGTTCGCCGATGAGGAGGCCGGAGGATTCAAGGGGTCCGAATGGATTGCGCAGCATCATCCCGAATGGTTTGACCACGTCGGTGCCATCATCAGCGAGACCGGTGGATTTGGCGGATACGTGGACGGGCGCCGCGTCTACTACGTGCAGGCAGGCGAGAAAGGCACGCAATGGTTCCGGCTCAACGCGCAAGGAACCCAATCGCACGGTTCGCAGATTAACAGGGACAATGCGGTGGTGAAGATCGCGAAAGCCGCCGCCCGGATTGCCGACTACTCGTGGTCCGCGGATGCCGGACAGGTCGGACAATTGCTGGTGAATCGTCTGCAAGATATCGTCCGTCAAGAGGAAGGACAACAGGGAGAATACGACACGGCAACACTCATCGACCGGACCGGTCCAGCCAAGCCGTGGGTTGCGTCCTCGGTGCGCAACACGTTCAACGTCACATCGATTGATGCAGACAGCACAGTCAATATCGTCCCGGCGAAGGCGAGCGCACTGATTGACGGCAGGGCGCTGCCAGGGCAGGAGGACACGCTGCTTGAACGCTTACGCGAACTCGCAGGTCCGGAGGTGAGCGTGGAAAAGATTCATCGAAGCCGCGGATACGTCACGGATGTGCATGGCGAGCTGTTCACGGCGATTGAACGTACGCTGAGCCAAGTCGATCCAGACGCCGTGATCGTGCCGTTCCTGTCTTCGGGCGGTACGGACAGCAAGGCGGTGTTGAAAATCAATCCGGGTATCGAAGTGTGTGGGTTCATCCCGTTGCGGGTGCCGCAGGGGTTCGATGTCATCGGTAATTTCCATGGTATTGATGAGCATGTGCCGGTTGATGCCCTCAAGTTCGGGCAGGACGTGCTGCAGCGGTTCATCGCCACGTTCTAGCTGGCTTGTCCAAGTGCGCGCATGCGTGGTGCCGATGGCTTGCACGTGTGTGCGTGTTGTCGTGAGATTGAATGGGATTGAACAGGGAATGGAGGAGAATATGGGAACAGCGTCGGGAGCACAGCAGCGGGCGATACCTGGCAAGGAGCGTGCCGCTGGGCTCGGATGGGCGACGCGAGCGCTCGCGTCGGTGGTGTGCGTGATGACATTGACGGCTGTGGCAGGTTGTGGTGCTACAGATAGCGCGGTCATCGTGGGCGGGAATGCGGGTGGTTCGACCAGCCAGTCGATTACGAAGGATGCTCATGACTCGGGTGATACCGCCGATTCTGCGGATTCCTCGGATTCCTCGGATTCTGATGACGCGGCTGATACTTCGGGCAACTCGATGGACGATATGACGATGGACAGCGACGCAGACAGCGGCAATGGCAACGACCAAGGGACTTCCGCCGGCGCGTCGGCTGATACTTCTGCTTCTCCGTCCCCGTCATCCTCGTCGTCATCTTCGATGGATATGGACGGTGATTGCTGCCACCACTGAACACGGGAAGTTTGCAACTGCCTGGTCCAATCTCGAACCCCGCATCCAGCACAACGGATTGATACACCGTGCCGGATGTGGGGTTTCGCATGTGTCGAACCGGATGAGTGCCGTACGCAGGTTACGTGTTACGAACCGGTGTGTGCTGAGGAGGAGAGAAGTGTAGCATCGCCGATGGCGGATTTGGCCGATCTGCCTGTTGGACGGGTTAAATGGTCGAGTCCGTCGTTGTATGAGCCAATCCTCGCACAACGACTGTTTGAGAGGCCGGT
>NZ_JBJEIH010000113.1:0-22845 GCF_051876855.1 Bifidobacterium sp. | reverse complement strand
GCCGCCGATCCGCTGTCCGAACTGCTGGAATCCGCGGAATCGCTGGACTGCTCCGGCCCCACGGCGATGATCTGCATGACCGGAACCGCCGTGGTCTGCGACGAGGTCAACGTCTCGCTTTCCTTGACGCCATCCACATACGTGACGTCATACGTGTCGACTTTGGTGCCGTTCTGTCCAGCCTGTTGAATGACGGTCTGCCCAGGCTGCAGGCTGTTGTCGACTACGGTCTGCGTGTCGAAGGGAATGGTTTCCGTGCGGGTTTCGGTCTGATGCTTGACGCGTTGCACGCGCAGGATGGTTGTCCCGTTGTCCCGCTCGACGCTCACGCGGTCTTCCTTGCCGAGCGTGATGCCCTTGGAATCAAGGATTGACGCAGCCGTCAGTTTGCCGTTCGGCGCGATGGACGTGGTGCCGTCCGCTATGACGGTGACCGGGCCGGCCTCGTTGATGACCAGGCCGCCAGTGAGCTGGTTGTAGACGTTCTTGATGTCGACGGTCACTTTCGAAGCGGCCTGTTCGTTCTGCTCGAAGAAGCCGAGCAGCTGGTCCATGCTTGTGGCGACTGTCCAGAACGGGACCTCGGTGCCGTCGATGTTGATGGTCGTCTCGTATGCCGAGCGGATAGTGACCACATCATGGTCTTTGAGCGCACCTTTCGAGGTGGACTCGATGATGTCGTGGGATTTGATGGTGATGCCGCGTTCGCTGAGCAAACGATCCACCGAGGAGGCGTACGTGGTGATTGTCGTGGTCTGTCCGTTGATGGAGAGGGCGACGGTTTTTCTCGCGCCGACAGTGAATGTGCACACTGAGGCGAGTACGACCGCGATCGAGCAGCATGCCACTCTGATGCGACGCAGTATCACCGTGCGTTGTGGAGTCCAACGACGCGCCATGCCATCACCTTCCGAAATCGTAGAACGGGTTGCCTGTCTGGCAGAGCCTCTGGCTTGCATTGTAGCGACTTGCCCGGGCGCGGTGGGGTATTCGGCGCAGCTCGCAACATTCTCCCACATTCGCAGGGTTCGCTGCCTGCGGTTGCTCGGTTGCTTGGGGGCTCGTGGCGGTCCTGGCGTAACTAGTTTGTGGAGAAAGGGGGAGGGCGGAACTTGCTGATGTGCATTGCCGCACTGCCCGATGCGTATCTGGCTGTCTGATGCGGATGTTGGCCGATGATTCCACAGCCTGGCCTCGTCCGAAGGCTCTCGTGGCCGGTTTCGCGGAATTCGTATGTGCTGGAAAAAACAAGTCCGCCCCACAGCGGGCGGACTTGGAAGAGAAAGGGGGGCCGAAGAGAAGGGGATGTTCCGGCCCCCCTCAAGGTGAAGCTGGTTGGGGGGACGCTCCACCTTTGTGTTGCCAAGGGTCATAGTTGGGGGGAAGGCCCTTGGCTTACTTACTCGCAGTAAGACTCAACGTGGTGCCACCATTATGGCACAACAATACTGTACCACGTTTCGAGCCTCCTGTCGGGATCGAACCGACGACCTGCCGCTTACAAGGCGGCCGCTCTGGCCATCTGAGCTAAGGAGGCGTTCGCGCGTCGGCGGCAACCATGATGTTGTCACGCCTGAAGCGCACAAGGAACTAGCATACCAGTGCTGACGAACATCGACTCACCATAGGGTCGGAACCGTGTCGTGGGGGCGATGTCAGCATCAAGGAAAGCAACGTTTGCAAATGTGAATGATGTGTGAAGTTGTTGATATGTTCGCTCAGGACGAACATGGGGTGGATCCCAGAATGAACATCGCAGGGGGTCATCTCCGCGAATTCAGCACGAGCGTCGCGAACCGTGTTGTGTTGCAGCCGTTGCGCCGCCGTACCTGCAACCCCCGCGTCGCAAGGCATGACAAAAGCCCCGGCCATAACGACCGGGGCGTGAATCTGCGGCGTATACAGCCGCGACGCCGATTCCGTTACTTGCCGGTGTCGATGGCCTTCGGCTTGCCGGAGCCGATCGACGGCATGACGCCGATCTTGCCGACCTGGCTTTCCTTCAGGCCGATGGAGGTGAGAATCGCGTCCTTAATCGACATGTTGTACTGGCCGACCTTCACCAAATCCAGATACGTGCCGTTGATGGTCACGGTAGGCGTGGTCATGTAGCCGGCGTAATTGCCTGAGACGTTCTCAAGCTCCGGCCGCATGCTCGTATAGGTGTCCGCGGCCTTGAGCCAAGCGGTGTAGGTATTCGAGAACGCTTTGGAGGCTACTGCGGTCGAAACCCCGGCCTTCTCCGCCTGCTCCTGCAGCTTCTTGTCGCTCACCGGGACATAGGAGTCGGCTTCGTCAGGCTGGAAATCCTCGTCGTAGATATTTTCGATGTACTTGAGCAGATGCTCCGGGTTGTCGTCGTGCTCCACGATGTACACTGCGGCGTTGGCGGCGCGCGAAGAGTAGTTGTCTGAGGAGCTTGCGTCACGCGAGGTCATCAGATGGAATTCAAGATTGACCTGTCCCGCGTCGAACATCGACGCAAGAGTCGAATCAATCTGCCGGTGCATCGACCCGCAGCCCGGGCAGATCGGATCCATGTACAGCGCGATGGTGGGGGCGTCGCTAATTGTCTTGTTGTATCCGTTCTTCGAGAACAGGAATCCACCGGTGGAATTCGCCTTTGACGGCTTGGTCTTCACCGCGTTCATCGCCTTTTTCGCGGCGGCGACGGACGATGGGGAAGCTGAGCCGGAGGATGTGGATGTCGAGGACGGATGTGTGTTGCGATAGACCGTGACACCGATGACCGCCACCAACGCCACGACCACGAGAACCACAATCGCGCCGATCAGCGTCTGCTGTTTGCGCTCATGTTCCGCCTGGGCGGCCTGCTCCTTCAGACGCGCTTCCTCCTCAGCCCGGCGTTCCGCACGGGTACGGCGTTTGGCGTTCCTCTTGTCGTTCTGGGGCATGATTGTCCTTTCTGGTATGCACGATTCCGCGACCGCGGCATCCATGACCGCTCACTGTCGGATAGTCTAATCGAGGACGGCGAGAATGGCCGGAAAAGTCCCGGATTCTTTGGGTTCCGACAATCAGCACAGGCCTGTCACACGCGCATGTAGCCGGTGACAATCAAGGGCACCCAATTGATTGCACCGGTCATCAGCATCGCCACCACGGCGGCGACTACCAGCATCAGCCATATCACGAGCAGCGTTGTCTGTCGTCCGCTCGCGCCGTTGCGTTCCGACGCGTCGTTTTGGCTGGGTTCGCTATTGCCGTCAGCCGGGAGGACGCTTTCCGTGTCGCGGGGAAGACCTCGCAACGCGCCTGAGCCCAGTCGGATTGCGGCGGCCCCGGGGGCAAACACGCCGACGAGCCATCCGATGGCGGCTGCCCCTGCTAGGACGCAGCCGCTGGCCGACAGCGGGTTGCCGGCCAGCAACACGAACGGAATGACCCAGCCGTTGACATGCCACGGCACCGGAAATGTCGGCAAATGCAAGGCGAGTGTGGCGATGATGACCACCAGCGTGGCGATGATGCCTGCCAGGAGGGCGCGGGGGATGGCCAACGCCAGTCCTTTGACGATATGCCACGGCATGGTTGCCACGCGCAATGCGCCATCGCCGCGTTTGCGCGTCCCGCCGCGTTTGCTTTCGCGGTCGAGCTGCGAACCGGTATTCAAACCGATGGCGATGAGCAGCCAAATCAGCACTCCAGCGAGGATCCATGCAATCAGCGGCATCGCCGCGGCGACGATGGCGACTGGGACGGTCAACGCCGCGACCGGGAGCGTTCCGCGCTTGAGATACCGGGCGCGCTTGATATCGGCAGGATTGGGCTGATTCTGGGTTCCTGGCACCGCCGGTTGCGTTGCCGGCAGGACCGGTTGTCCAGCCGCCTGCCCGGTTTCGGCTCCATCTTCCGGAAGAATGGACGGCGGCATCGTCTCGTTCGCGGTGTTGACGGTATTCGCGGTGTTGTCGGCGTAGGGGGTGCCTGCGGCATCGGGGAGCAGGCGTGTGCGATCGTCATGTGGCATCACTGCGGTCGCGGTGATTGGAACCGGCGCGGCGACGGTAGGCTGGTCGCCAATCACCATGGTGCGATCCGAGGTGTCGGAAGAGCCGGCGCTGTCCGCAGATTCCGCAGAATTCATGCCGCCGCGGGTATTGGCAGCGTCGTCGGCATCACCATCAGCGGCATCGATTCCGCGGTCGCCATCGATATCAACCGATTCAGGGCCGTTCCCTTCAGGGCCGTTGCCACCGCCATCCCAGTCGTCGCCGGTATCGGCCGTCCATAACGACCTCGGATTATCAGCTGGTACGGCAGCATCCCCGGTGGCGTGCCCGGCATTCGCCGCATCGCCCCCGTCAAAAGGGAGCATCGCGCCCCCGTCTCCAGGACGCTTGCCGCCGTCCGCAGGGGGAAGCACAACCGTCTGCCCGTCCACCATCTGGTCTTGCGCATCA
This sequence comes from Bifidobacterium sp., assembly GCF_051876855.1. Taxonomy (GTDB): domain Bacteria; phylum Actinomycetota; class Actinomycetes; order Actinomycetales; family Bifidobacteriaceae; genus Bifidobacterium. The sequence continues at coordinate 18,421 of NZ_JBJEIH010000113.1, read as the reverse complement.
TCCCAAGCGGCCGGATTCAACGCATCCGCGGCGATTGTGTGCAGCAGTTGCTTCGGCGTGCACCTGTGATCGGGATCGGGGTCGAGCGCCGACCGGAACGCGGCCGCCGTGCGCGCAGGAAGCCCAGAAAGATTCGCGTTGCCGCGCGCCTCGCGTTCCAGCACCGCCATCATCGGCTTCGTGCCGAACACCGGCTGGCCGGTCGCCGCGAACGCCAGCACCGAGGCGGTCGACCACCAGTCCGTCGCCTCGCTTGATTCGGCGCCGTCAATGATTTCCGGGGCAATGAACCCGGGTGTGCCCATCACCAGCCCGGTCCGCGTGACATGGCTTTCCCCTTCGCCCATCGCGATGCCGAAATCCACCAGAATCGGCCCGCTCGCCGCGACCATCACATTCGTCGGCTTGATATCGCGATGCACGATCCCCGCCGCGTGCACCGCTTCGACCGCGTCGATCAGCTTGCGTGACAGACGCTCCAGATCGTCGCCCACATACCGGCCGTTGGCGGCGACATCCTCGCGCAGGTTCCTGCCCTCAATCAGCTCCGTGACAATGAACGCGACCGCATCATCCAATTCCATATCCACAATCGAGCACACACCGGGATGTTTGATACGCCGCAACGCCATCGCCTCGCGCCGCAGGCGCTCGCGGGCGGTCGCATGGTCGCGGGCGGCCTGGCTGGTCGTCTCGCCGTCATCAACCAAGGAATCGCGTAGGATTTTCATCGCGTATTCCTGCCCGCCGTCGTCCTTCACGCGCCAAACCGACCCCATCGCACCACTGCCGAGCCGGGAAATCAGCGTGTAGCCGCCGATTTCCTCGCCTGCTTCGAGATTCAACGCGTTCAAATCGCTCATAGCCCCAATCCTAGTGATACCAAGGTGCAACCGTGCCGGATCCGCCATGACGCGCCGGCATGTCATGCCCGGGAGACATGCAGATTATGCACCCGAAATGACAGGATGGGGCGTAGAGACACGACGGGACATATTTTCTGATGAAATGACATCAAGGCATGTTGGACCGCTCCCGAAGACGGGCGACACATCGGTGTGAGGCGCGGAAGCAGCATCGACACGGTCGAGACATGCACCACGAACAAGGAGGAGACGACCATGTTACAGATCAACATGGCAGATGTTGTCGCCGTCATCAACTCGCTGGTGCCGTATCTGGTCACCGCAGGCGTGTTGCTGCTGCTGGCGATCATCATCACAATCGCTGTCAATAAGAAGACCGTGCGCGTTGTGGCGACACGGAAACTCGTGCATTCGCAGTCGTGGCTTGTGGCCTTGGTAGGCATCGTCGTCGCGATTTCCATGATGCTGTCCGGCCCGTTGTCGACCCTGCTCAACAACGCGACGATCACCAAGTACGAACTGTCCTCGAGCACGGTGTCTCAGGCGAACAAACTCGCCAACAGCGTCCAGGAAGAGGCCGTGACCCTGCTGAAGAACGACGACGCCAACCTGCCGTTGAGCAGCAAGAAGGTCAACGTCTTCGGCTGGGGCTCCACCAACCCGGTGTACGGCGGAACCGGCTCCGGCGCCATGTCCGATCAATACCCGACGGTATCCATGCTCGATGGCATGAAGAAGGCCGGCCTGACGACCAACAGCCAGCTGACCAAACTGTATACGGACTACCGCAAGGACCGTCCGCAGGTGCAGATGTTCGCACAGGATTGGACCCTGCCTGAGGTGCCCGCTTCGCAGTATTCCGATTCGCTGATGAACCAGGCCAAGAGCTTCTCCGACCAAGCCGTGGTCGTCATCACGCGCGTCGGCGGCGAAGGTGCGGACCTGCCGACCAACATGAAGGCCAAGGGCATCACCTACACCAACAATTCCAAGGACTATGAGGACTTCAAGGACGGCGAGGGCATCTTGCAGCTCGACCAGACCGAACGCGACATGGTCAAGCTCGTCACCTCGAACTTCAAGAACGTCACCCTCATCTACAACGGTGCGAACGCCTTCCAGTTCGACTTCCTCAAGGATTATCCGCAGATCAAGTCCGTGCTGTGGTGCCCGCCCGCAGGCCAGACCGGCTTCACCGCGCTCGGCGAAGTGCTCGCCGGCAAGGTGAACCCGTCCGGCAAGACCTCCGACACCTTCCTCAAGGACCTCACCAAGTCCGTCAGCTACAACAACTTCGGTGGGTTCGTCTACAAGGACGCCGACGATATGGCAGCCAGCTACATCGGCTTCACCGGCAAGGAACAGAAGAGCACCCCGACCTTCGTCAACTATTCCGAAGGCATCTACGTGGGCTACAAGTTCTATGAGACTGCGGCGAGCGAGGGGCTTATCAACTACAACGACGTCGTCCAGTATCCGTTCGGCTATGGCCTGAGCTACACCGATTTCACGCAGAAGATGGGCAAGGTCGAGTACCGCAACGGCAAGGTCTCCTTCAAGGTGACCGTCACCAACACCGGCAAGACCGCCGGCAAGGACACGGTCGAGATCTACTACAACCCGCCGTACACCAACGGCGGCATCGAGAAGGCGACCAAGAACCTGGTGGCGTTCGAGAAGACCAAGACCCTTGAGCCGGGTGCTTCCCAGACCATCTCCATCTCCTTCGACGACGATGCGATGGCTTCTTACGACGAGCACGATGCCAAGGCATACGTGCTGGAGAAGGGCGACTACCAGATCATGCTGCAGTCCGATTCCCACACGGTGATCGACACGCAGACCGTCAACGTGCCGAAGACCATCACCTACACCTCGTCGAACACGCACAACGGCGACAAGACCGCCGCCACCAACCAGTTCTCCAACGCGGAAGGCGACGTGACGTATCTGTCCCGTGCCAATCACTTCGCCAACTATGCGAAGGCGACCGCCGCCCCGACCGATTACACGATGAGCGAGGCCGCGAAGAAGGAGTTCACCAACAACAACCTCTACAAGGCGTCCGACAATGACAACGCAAGCGACAAGATGCCGACCACCGGTGCAAAGAACGGTGTGAAGCTCGCCGACCTGCGTGGCAAGTCCTATGACGATTCCGCCTGGGACAAGCTGCTGGATGAGCTCACCTTCAGCGACATGGACAATCTGATCGCCAACGGCGGCTATGGCACCCAGGCGGTCAAGTCCATCGGCAAGGTCCAGCTCACCGACGCGGACGGCCCTGCCGCCCTGAACAACAACTTCACCGGTGTCGGATCGATCGGCTTCCCGTCCTCCACGTCCTTCGCCTGCACGTGGAACAAGGATCTGGCCAAGCAGTTCGGCAAGATGATCGGCCAGATGGCGCATGACATGCATGTCGCCGGCTGGTATGCGCCTGCCATGAACATCCACCGCAACCCGTACTCCGGCCGTACCTTCGAGTACTTCTCCGAGGATTCGCTGCTCTCCGGCGCGATGGCGTCCAATGAGATCGCCGGCGCGAAGACCCGTGGCGTGTACTCCTTCATGAAGCACTTCGCGCTCAACGACCAGGAAACCAACAGGAACAGCATGCTGTGCACCTGGGCCAACGAGCAGTCGATCCGCGAGATCTACCTCAAGCCCTTCGAAATGAGTGTCAAGCAAGGCGGCGCCCAGGCAGTCATGAGCTCCTTCAACTACATCGGACCGACCTACGCCGGCGCGTCCAGCAACCTGCTGAACACCGTGCTGCGCGATGAGTGGGGCTTCCGTGGATTCGTGCTCACTGACTACTTCGGCGGCTATGGCTACCAGAACGCCGACCAGCTGGTGCGCGCCGGCAACGACGCGATGCTCGCCACCACGAAGGTGACCAACCACATCACCGACAAGTCCGCGACCTCGGTCAAGGCGATGCGCCAGGCGGCCAAGAACATCCTGTACGTTACCGTGAACGGCTGGCAGTACGCGAACGGAACGCCGAGCGTGCCGACTCCGGTGTGGCGCGTGGCGATGTACACCGTCTGGGGTGTGACCGCGGTGCTGTTCGTCGGCCTCGAGTTCCTCACCATCAAGCGGTACATCAAGCGCCGCAACGAGGCGAAGACCGCAGTGCCGACCGCATCCAAGGGCGGTGATGTCCAAGCCTGATAGCCCGACACACAACCGCGGTTGAGCCGGACCACGAAGCTGCGTGATCCGGCTCAACCAGCACTCTTCCTTCCCTTCTTCCGATACGCCGTTGGCGGTAGGTCAATTGCCTGCCGTCAGCGGCGTATTTTTGTACATGATTGGGGTTTCGGGGGAGGACAGAGCGGCGGGCGGATACGGGCAGGACTTGTTGTCATACGGCCCAACACGAGTGGACCAACGTCAGTCCCGACACAAGCAGTCCAACACCATCGAGGATACGATGACGGCCGTGGCAGGCGCCCATGCCCGGAACCGACCGAATATGCCGCCAAAGTGACAGGTTGTGCGGATGGCCCGATACGGCGGTTGCGGCTCTGATTGAATCAGAATATACCGAAACGTCACGCGCAGCAGCATGACGGACATAAGGCAGGGAGCAACAATGAACCTTGAAGATCTTTCAACCACCGAGAAAGCGGCGATGCTTTCCGGCGGTTCGGAATGGGATTCGCGCGGCAACGAACGGGCAGGGATACCGAGTTTCGTGATGAGCGACGGCCCCCACGGCGTTCGCCGCCAGCTCGGATCCGGCGACCACCTGGGCATCGGAGAATCCAAGCCGGCCACCTGTTTCCCGACTGCGGGAACGGTCGCGAACTCCTGGGATCCTGCCCTCGCGCAGACCATGGGTGAAGCCTTGGGTGCGGAAGCGCACGACCTCGGCGTGAACGTCCTGCTCGGCCCGGGCATGAACATCAAGCGCAACCCGCTGTGCGGGCGCAACTTCGAATACTATGCCGAAGATCCGCAGGTAGCCGGCCGTATGGCAGCCGGCCTGATCCGCGGCATCCAGAGCAACGGGATCGCCGCATGCCCCAAGCATTTCGCCGTCAACAGCCAGGAGCTGCGCCGTCAGGCCTCCAATTCCGTGATTGACGAGCGCACCATGCGGGAAGTGTATCTGACTGGTTTCGAAATCGCCGTGCGTGAGGCCCACCCGCTTGCAATCATGAGCTCATACAACCAGATCAACGGCGTGTACGCGCACGAAAACCCGCATCTGCTGCGGGACATCCTGCGTGACGAATGGGGCTTCAACGGCATGGTCGTCTCTGATTGGGGCGGCTCGAATTCCGCGGTCGCCGCAGTCAAGGCCGGCGGATCGCTGGAAATGCCGTCCCCCGGGTACACGTCCGTGCGCGAACTGGTCGCCGCGGTCGAGGCCGGCACGCTGTCTGAAGCCGATTTGAACCTGCGCGCGAAAGAAGTCGCCGATATCGCCCGCAACACCGTAATCACCGGAGTCGGACGGGATGATTTGCTCAGCGACGCGAATATCAAGGCGCATCACGCGGTGGCGCGGACGGTCGCGGAACAATCCGCGGTCCTGCTGAAAAACGCCGCGGACCCCGCCTCCGGTGACGGGAACGCGATACTGCCGCTTCGCCGCGGCATGCGTCTCGCCGTCATCGGTGATATGGCGAAAACCCCGAGATTCCAAGGCTCTGGATCTTCCAAAGTCAATGCGACACGTGAAGAGAACATCCTCGACGAACTTTCTGCCCGCCAGGATGTGCAGGTCATCGGCTACGAACAGGGCTATGAGCGTCAGGGGCAGGACAACCGGGCGTTGCTGGAGGACGCGGTCGCCTTGGCCGCGCGTGATGACGTCGATGCGGTCGTCGCCGTGGTTGGCCTTGACGAGCGCAGCGAATCGGAAGGCCTGGACCGTTCCACGATGGCGATTCCGTCCGTGCAGAACAAGCTGATGGATGCGCTCGCCGCAACTGGAAAGCCGGTCGTGGCTGTGCTTGTCGCAGGCGCCCCGGTTGAGCTCCCGTGGCTTGACAAGGTGTCGGCGCTGCTGTACATCGGCTTGTCCGGTCAGGCGGGGGCTTCCGCGGCGGTGCGCGTGCTCACCGGCGAAGTCAATCCGTCCGGGCATCTTGCCCAGACTTGGCCGTTGCATATCGAAGACGACCCGACTTCCGGCTGGTATCCGGCTCCCGGACGCGATGCCATTTATCGCGAAGGCCCGTTCGTCGGCTACCGTTATTACGAAACCGCCGACGTGCCGGTCCGTTTCCCGTTCGGATTCGGCCTGAGCTACTCGCGCTTCGAATACAGCGATTTGCACGCCGACGACAACGGCGTGACCTTCACCGTGGAGAACACGTCGGACACGCCGGGGGCGACGGTTGCGCAGCTGTACGTGCGTGGCCCCAAGAACGGCGTCCTGCGCCCGGACCATGAGCTCAAGGGCTTTGCGAAGGTGTCGCTTGGCGCCCACGAGCGCACGACCGTTCGCATCGATTTCGACCGCTACACCTTCCGACACTATGACGTCGCCTCGCAGGGCTGGCATGTCGAGCGTGGCGAATGGACGCTGATGATCGGCACGGACGCGCATGACATCGTGCTGCGGACAACGGCCGCGATCCAAGGCGATATCGACCCGATCGCCCCGAATCCGGCGCTTGGCGCATATCTCACCGGCCATGTCAAGGATGTGACGGACGCGCAGATGGCGGCCCTGTTCGGCCATGAAGTCCTGGCCCCAGGCAAGACCGTTACGTTCACCATGAACGATCCGATTCTTTCGTGGAAGGACTCCAAGGGCGCTTTCGCCCGGCTCGTCGCTAAACGGCTGGAATCGCGTGAGGAGAAGATCCGGCGCAAAACCGGTTCCCCGGACCTCAACACGCTGTTCCTGCTCAACATGCCTCCGCGCGCGATGTGCAAGATGACCGGCGGCATGGTGGACGCCGCGATGGTGCAGGCCGTCGTGACCATCGCCAACGGGCATACCTTCCGTGGCCTCGGTTCGTTCATCGCAGGATTCTTCCGCAACAAATCAGCCAACAAACGTATAGCAAAGGAGCTCAATCATGACTGATCACACCACTACCGCCGAAGTGCGGCAGACACCGGCGGACCAGCCCCGACACGAGGAAAAGCGGCGTGAACGCGGCCCAATCGGTCGGTGGATCGATGAGCACCCGAATATCTGGGAGTTTATCCTGTTCAACGTGCTGTCGAACATCTCGACAATCACACGATTCGTGGTCACATGGATCGGCACGGCCGTGTTCGTGTCGTGGCTTGGTATCACGCAGCCGTTCAGCTTCCTGATTTTCGACTATACCGGTAAGGGCGCCAACGGTTTGGGTGGTTTCCTGACCTTCCTGTTCGCCGAGGTGCTCGCCCAGGTGGTGAACTTCATTGTGCAGATGAAGTGGGTGTTCAAGTCGGATGCCAGCTTCGCCAACGCCGCTTGGAAGTATGCGATTCTCGCCGTGATTATCGTGGTCGTCAACCTCACCTTGCCGGGGCATATCACGTCCCTGTGCGAAAGCTGGGGCATGGCTGCAGGCCTCGCCGCGACTATCGCGTCGGTGGTCAACACCCTGCTCGCCGTCATCGTCAGCTATCCGCTGCTGAAATTCTGGATCATGCCGAAGAATAGCAATACTGGCAAGGAGGCGGCCAAGTAGGCGATTCTGGCTCTCTTTTCTCTCCTTGATGCCCGTCCGGCGCGCTGGTGCCGGGCGGGCTCTCCTATATCTGCTCTCTGGCTGGTATCCGCTCTCTGGTATCTGCGGGCTCGCTGTCATCTGATCCGCGCCCGCAAGATGGCGGATTATGCGGCGGCGTGCTCGTCGCGCGGCAGCAGCACGGTCAGCGTGAACCAGTGGTCTTTCGCGGAAATGCTCATTTCGCCGTTGTACTGTTCGGCGATATGCCTGATGGATTTCACGCCGAAGCCGTGCGAGACGCGGTCGCGTTTCGAAGTTTGCAGATTACCGGCGTCATCGGTGCGCAGATTGCCTTCGTAATAGTTCTCAACGCGGATAACGATGAACTGTTGCCTCGAGAACAGCGCGAGCTTGATCAGGCGTTGTTGCGGGTCTTTGATGCGGCTGGTCGCTTCGATGGCATTGTCGATGGCGTTACCGAACAGTGTGGCGATGTCCATCGAACTCATGCCGGTGAGCAGCTTGCCGTCGGCGACCGCGGTGAAGGTGATGCCGTGGTCCACGCACACGCGGCTTTTGCTGGTGAGAATGACGTCGAGCACGGGGTTGCCGGTCTGCTGCTGCGCGCTGTACTGCTGCACCGAATGCTCAAGCTGTTCGAAGCCCTGCGCCATATGCTCCGGGTCGACTTCCGCCCGCAGCGCCGTGATTTGGTGTTTGAGGTCGTGGGCGATGCGTCCCAGCGATTCCAGGTTTTCCTTGGATTGCAGATATTCCTGATGCTGGCTGCGCAGCTGCGCGTTGATGGATGCGAGTTCGGCGTTCGCCGCAGCCCGCCGCGCCTGCTCCTGCTGGGCGTAGAGAATCGCGAAACCGCAGAAATCCACCAGTGTGCGGATGTAGAACACCTCTTGGCCGACGCTTCCGGAGAACGGCGTGTTGGTCGACACGAAACTCAGATTGCTCATCGCGAAGGTGACCACGGTGATGGCGATGGTCGCGATGGTGGTGGAACGCGTGGGTTCGAGCGCCTCAGTTCGGCTGAAATTGTTTCGTTCCAGCAGCCATGCGAGTGCGAAACAGGAGCCGTAGATGATGCACAAGGTGACGATATCCGCTACTTCGCGGGCGATGCCGCTGCATTGCGTGCTCCGGCGCATGAGGAAGGTGATGATTTGCCAGTGCAGGGACGCCACGAGTTCCGCGAGTACGAATGCGCGTGCCGTGACATACAGTCCTTCGCGTTTGCCGGTGCCGGCCGCGAGCAGCACGATGAGATACATCACCGAAAAGGCGAGGACCATGCCGAAAATCCAGAACCACATCGGCATGGCACCGTCGAAATACTGGACGGCGACCATGGCTGGCAGGCCGGCGGCGATTACCGCGATGCTGCGTGCGCGTGGTACTCGTCGGTCGATGACGCTGATATAGACCAGACACGCCAGCCACTCGCAGATGGCCGTGTACAGACGCGGAATATCGGGTAGGGCGTTGGTAATCGAGCTGATATCATGCATGCGCGTCACCGTTCGCCTGTGGTGGCCGTACCCGCGAAATAATCCGCAAGCGCGATGAGGAAGCTCTTCTTGCGTGGGCGGCTGATCCGCAACCGTTCGCCGGAACTCATCACGCAATCCTGGCCGTCCACGCCCGTGACGTGGCGCATATTCACGAGATAGCAGGAGTTCGAACGGTAGAATCCCTGGCCTGACAACTGTTCCTCGAGTTCCTTGAGTGTGCTGCTGATGGAGAGCTTGCCGTCCAATGTATGGATGATGATCGTATGCCGCATGGATTCGATATACACCACATCGTTGAGGCTGAGCCGCAGCTTTTGCGAGCCTGCGTCAACGAGCAGCGAGTCCTCGGAACGCCGGCGGACCATCCCGATGCAGCGTTTCATCTCCTGGCTGAACGCGAACCAGGGGACGGGCTTGAGCAGGTAGGACAGCGCCCGCACCTTGTACCCGCTGATGGCATACTGCGGGGCGGCGGTGATGAACACGATCACCACGTCATCGTCGACCTGCCTGATTCGTCGGGCGGCTTCCATGCCGTCCATGTGTTTCATCTCAATGTCGAGCAGCAGAATGTCGTACACGGGCTTGTACTGCTGGACGATTTCCTCGCCGTCGCTGAAGGCACAGACCGAGAACTCGACATTCTGCTCACGTTGGTAGCGGTTGAGATAGTCGATGATGTGCTGGCGGGCGGTTGCGTCGTCCTCGACTACGCCGACGCGGATTGTTTGCATGGAGCTGCCTCCCTGTGCATCGTGCGTGGTATGCGAACCGTTGCGCGTTGCGGCCGTGGGTCGCCGCTGCAAGCGAACCGCAAGGTTCTTGTATATACGGTTCTACAGTATCAGGCGGTTGATATGGACGGGCCGGTGTGGTCGCAGGGCGCAAAAGGCTTATGACACGTAGGCCTCTACTTGATTCGTATCGACGCGACAACCCTGTTTTCGGCCTGGCGCAACACGTCAAACGACACACCCTTGCCGATGTCAGATCATCGTGTATACTGGGCCATGGCTCAAAGAAGAGAACCTTCAATGGACCGGAACAAGTAAACGCCGAAGCTTGCAGTTTCCGAAGCCGGACGCTACGAGTGAACGCACCAAACCCTCTCACTACGGATCGTGAGGCACGTACCTGCCTCTGAAAGGATGAACATTATGGCAGAAGTCGTATTCGACCACGTCACGCGTATCTACCCGGGCAATGACAAGCCCTCGGTTGATGATCTCAATCTTGATATCAAGGATGGCGAGTTCCTCGTGCTCGTCGGTCCGTCTGGCTGCGGCAAGTCCACAACGCTGCGTATGCTCGCCGGCCTTGAGGAAGTCAACAAGGGTCGCATCTTCATCGGTGGCAAGGACGTCACCACCATGCAGCCGAAGGACCGCGACATCGCAATGGTGTTCCAGAACTACGCGCTGTATCCGCACATGACCGTCGCCGACAACATGGGCTTCGCCCTGAAGATTGCCGGCACCCCGAAGGAAGAGATTCGCAAGCGCGTCGAGAAGGCCGCTGAGATCCTCGATCTCACCGAGTTCCTCGACCGCAAGCCGAAGGCTCTGTCCGGTGGTCAGCGTCAGCGTGTCGCCATGGGCCGTGCAATCGTCCGTGAACCGAAGGTCTTCCTCATGGATGAGCCGCTGTCCAACTTGGACGCGAAGCTCCGTGTGCAGACCCGTACGCAGATCGCTGCACTGCAGCGTCAGCTCGGTGTCACCACCCTGTACGTGACCCACGATCAGACCGAGGCTCTGACGATGGGCGACCGCATCGCCGTCATCAAGCTCGGCAAGCTGCAGCAGGTCGGCGCTCCGACCGAGCTGTATGATCGCCCGGCGAACGTCTTCGTGGCCGGCTTCATCGGCTCCCCGTCGATGAACCTGAACACCCACCCGGTGGTCAATGGCAAGGCCAAGATCGGCGACGACACCATCGATCTGCCGGCTGAGGCCGTGAACAAGCTCACCCCGGAGGACGGCGGCAAGATCGTCGTCGGCTTCCGCCCGGAGGACGGCTCCCTGGCCGCTCCGAACGAGCCGAACGCGTTCTCGCTCAAGGTCGTCAATGTCGAGGATCTCGGCTCCGATGGCTACATCTACGGCAACATCATCACCGATGGCTCGGTTGCCGAAGCCACCACGCTGATGTCCGATCAGAACAAGCTCACCACGATTCGCGTGAACCCGCGCGTGCTTCCGCGCGTCGGCGAGGTCGTCAAGATCAAGATCGACCCGTCGAAGATGCACCTGTTCGCGCCGTCCACTGAGCTGCGTCTGAACTAGGAACTTGGCGGGAGCAATCCCGTCAACCAGTAACGCGAGGCTTCTCTTCCTCTCTTTCGGCCTCGTTGGAAAAGCCCCGCATAGCTGCGGGGCTTTTCTGTTGGAAAGGGTAGCATGAGGAACATGGAAACGAACGACCAGTCACAGCTTGACCCGCGCGCAGTCAATGCGACATCCGTCAAGGCGGAGGACGAAAACGCCGAGTCGAAGGAGCCTGAGGCGCTGAAGATCACGGCGGCGAGCTCGAACCCGAAGATGTTCACTCTGCCGTGGAACCAACCGTTGGCCACCTGGCCGGATGACCTGCTGGTGAATCTGCCGCGAGGCATTTCTCGGCACGTCGTCCGCTTCGTGCGCGTCGGCGATGATGTCTACGCGATGAAGGAAATCACGCGCAGCGTGGCGGAACGGGAGTATGAGCTGCTCAGGCGGTTGCGCAAGCTTGATCTGCCCACGGTCACGCCGATCGCCGTTGTCACCGGGCGCCACGACAAGGACGGCAACCCGCTCGAAGCCATGCTGGTGACCGAGCATCTGAAATACTCGCTGCCATACCGCGCGCTGTTCGCGAGGAACCTGCGCACCGATACCGCGGAACGGCTGATTGACGCCCTCGCTGTGCTCATGGTCCGGTTGCATCTCGCCGGCTTCTACTGGGGCGATGTCTCGCTGTCCAACGTGCTGTTCTTGCGGGATGCCGACGCATATTCTGCGTTCCTTGTGGACGCCGAGACCGGTGATTTGCACGCGAACCTCACTGAGGGGCAGCGTGAATACGATATCGACCTGGCGCGCACGAATATCATCGGCGAGCTGATGGATTTGAGCTCCGGCAAGCTGCTCCCGGGCGATGTGGACGAAGTCGAAGTCGGCAACCGTCTGGTGGACCGCTACCATTCGCTGTGGAGCGCGCTCACCGACGTCGATACCTTCAATCCGGATGAGATGTGGAAGATCGAGAAGCGCGTCAACAAGCTCAACGAACTCGGCTTCGACGTGGACGAGCTTGAGGTGAAAACCGCCGCCGACGGCACGCATGTGCTGGTGCGGCCGCGCGTGGTCGATGCCGGGTACGCGTCCCGCAAGCTCATGCGCCTCACCGGTCTCGACGTACAGGAGAATCAGGCCCGCCGTCTGCTCAACGACCTTGACACGTATCGCGCGTCCACGTGGCGCCAGAACGAGGATCTCGAAGTCGTGGCGACCGACTGGATGCGTGAGGTTTACGAGCCGACCGTACGTATGATCCCGGAGGAATACCGCTCGCAGATTGAGCCGGCGCAGTTCTTCCACGAGGTGCTCGACCATCGTTGGTTCCTGGCTGAGAATGCCGGACATGATATCCCGATGGCGGAGGCCGTGCGCAGCTATGTCAAGAACGTGCTCCCGCAGTACAAGCTGGACAAGAAGGCGATGAAGGATATCAACGCAGATGCCGATTCCGGCGTCATCGACGATGAGTTCACGTACGCTGATGATTCGGCTCGCGGGCAGGGCGCGGAAGGCGAAGGCGCAGCAGGCGAGGGCGACGGGTATAACCCCGAGGACGACCCCGACGCCGCTGTCTGGAGCCACTGACAGGCGGAATTGGCAGGCGGAACTGACAGGCGAAACCTGGCAGAGACCGGCCTGAGCCATCCCCGACCCCGATACCGTCGCGCCCAATACACAAACTGGTTACGCTGAGACCCTTCCCAGCGTAACCAGTTTGTGTATGGGGGCTGTGCGGTTGGCGGCTGGTTACTTAGCGGCCGCTTGCGCCTCCTGTTGCGCGGCTTCGCGACGGGCGCGCGCCACGGCGTACAGGCTGATACCGGCGGCGACCGAAGCATTCAGCGATTCGACTTGGCTGTCGATTGGAATACCGGCGATGGCATCGCACGATTCCCGTACGAGCCGGCTGATGCCCTTGCCTTCGGAGCCGAGCACGACCACGAGCGGATCGGTCTCGAATCCGGTCTCGCCGACGAGCGCATCCCCGCCGCCGTCAAGCCCGACAACGTAGTATCCGCGCTCTTTCAGCGCCTCGATTGCCTTGGTCAGGTTCACCACGCGTGCAACCGGCAGATGGGCTGCAGCGCCTGCGGACACCTTCCAAGCTGCGGCCGTGACGGAAGCGGAACGACGCTCGGGCAGAATCACACCGTTCGCGCCGAACGCCGCCGCGGAACGGATCACCGCGCCGAGATTCTGCGGGTCGGTCACGCCGTCCAGAGCGATGAACAGCGGACGGGCCGCAATACGCATCTGCGGGGAGTCGACCTGCTCCATGGCCTTCGCGCGCTTTTCGGCCTTGTCGGCAAGGTCGCGCAGCGAGGCGTATTCGTAGGGCTGCACCTTGAGGATGATGCCCTGATGGTTGCCGGAATGCGCGATGTGATCCATCTCCAGGCGGTCGGCTTCCAACAGATGGAGCCCTTGTGCGGTGGCGATTTTGATGATTTCGCGCGTGCGGTCATCATGCTCGATATGCGAGGCGATATACAGCTGGGTGCTCGGCACGCCAACGCGCAGCGCTTCGAGGACGGAGTTGCGGCCGATGACCAGATCGGCGCCGTCGGACGTGTATTTTGCGGCCCGACGCCGTGCGGCGAGACGCGGGTCGGCGGCTTTGCGGCGGTCCGCCGCCTGCTTCGCCTTGTATGCCTTGTGATAGACGCGATTCTCTGCCTTCGGGGTCGGACCCTTGCCCCGAAGCGCGTTACGATGTTTTCCGCCCGAACCCTTGGTCGGGCCTTTCTTGTTAGCCATACCTTTCATTATCTCATGGCCGATGGAGCAATCGCCGGTCAGGGCGGCCGGGGCCGATGCCGGAGTGTCGTCGGAAAATCGTGGATTTCAGCGTTTCGTGAACGCCTCGGTAGGGGGCGTCTTTGTAGAATACAAGTATTGCGCCGTAGGCAATCGCCCGGCGCCCATAACCGCGCAGCCTTGCCGTGCCGGCATCGTCAGCAGACGCAGCAGACACGAGGGTTGACTACTCCGCGGCTGACTGAGGAGACCATCATGGTTGATCACCAGCTCGATCAATCCCCATCCCATGCCCCCCAGGCGCAACCAGCCGAAGCCGGTGACCTGCATGCATCCGCGATCCTTGACACCGATCCGTCGCTCACCGACGCGTCGGATGTCGCCAAAGCCCTGCATGTCGATCCCGCTGTCGGACTGAGCTCGCAGGAGGCGAAACGCCGCAAGGAAAAGTTCGGCCCGAATCAACTGGCCAGCGCACCGCCGGTGCCCAAATGGAAGAAGTTCCTCGCCCAGTTCCGCGACCCGCTGGTCTATCTGCTGCTTGTCGCGACGGCCATATCGCTGGTCGCTTGGTTCATCGAACGGGCGAACGCGCAGCCCGGCTCATCTACCGAGGCGCTCCCGTTCGACGCCATCGTCATCGTGCTGATTCTCATCGTCAACGCGGTGCTCGGCTACATCCAGGAAGCGAAAGCAGAACAGGCGGTGGCGGCGCTCGCCAGTATGACCGCCCCGCAGACCTCCGTGTTGCGTGACGGTCAGGTGATGCGCATCGACACGTCGGACGTCGTGCCGGGCGATATTCTCATCCTCGGCGAAGGCGATTCTGTCTCCGCTGACGGCAGGCTGCTCGCCGCTGCATCCCTGCGTATCGCGGAGGCCAGCCTGACCGGCGAATCCGTGCCGGTCGCGAAGAAGCCCGAGACCCTTGACAGCGCCAAAGCGCTGGGCGACCGCATGAACATGGTGTTCAACGGCACATCCGTCACCCAAGGCACCGGGCGTGCCATCGTCACCGGCACTGGCATGGACACACAGGTCGGCAAAATCGCCGATATGTTGTCGCAGACGGAAGACGAGCAGACCCCGCTGCAGAAGGAAATGGCGCACGTTTCCAAGGTGTTGGGTATCGCCGTGTGCATTATTGCCGCGGTGGTCCTGGCTGCGCTCGCGATTATGGAAGGCTTCCACAGCGTCGATGACATCATCGAATCCCTGCTACTCGCGGTCTCGCTTGCGGTCGCCGCGGTGCCGGAAGGCCTTGCCGCGATTCTCACCGTGGTGCTGGCGCTCGGCGTCCAGCGCATGGCCAAACACCACGCGATTGTCAAGAAGCTGTCGTCCGTCGAAACGCTCGGCTCCGCTTCGGTGATCTGCTCTGACAAGACCGGCACGCTCACCCGCAACGAGATGACTGTCGAACGGGTGGTCACGCCGAGTGGCGAAGTGCAGTTGACCGGCACGGGGTACGCTCCCGAAGGCAGGATGATTGCCGTTGGCGCCGCCGATGGCGATTTGGAGGTGCCTGCCGATATTCGTGCGGAGGTTTTCGCCACCTTGGGCGCCGGTGCTATGGCGAATGACGGCGAGTTGCGTGAAGGCGACAAGCCGGGCACGTGGGATATCGTGGGCGATCCGACCGAGGTGTCGTTGATCGTCGCGGCCCGTAAAACCAAAACCGACCGCCGGTTCGAGAACTTCCAGCGCGTCGGCGAAGTGCCGTTCACCTCGGAACGCAAGCGCATGTCGATTGTCGCCAAGGACAACGCGGATTCCGGCAGGCTCACGGTATTCGCCAAAGGCGCTCCGGATGTGCTGCTCTCGTACTGCACCCGTATCGCCGTGGGCGGCGCGGTCCGGCCGATTACCGAAGGTGACCGGCAGGAAATCCTGCACCAGGTCGAACGGCTGTCGAACGAGGCCTACCGCACGCTCGGCGAGTCATACCGTCCGCTTGACACCCCTTCAATCGCCGATGTTCCGGGCATGATTTCCAATGCGGCCGGCGAGGTGCTTGATATCGCCGACCAGAGCGACGCGTTGGAACGTGACATGATCTGGACCGGCATGGTCGGCATCATTGACCCGCCGCGCACCGAAGTGCGTGACAGTGTGGCCGAAGCACACCGGGCGGGCATTCGTACGGTCATGATCACCGGCGACCACCCGCTGACCGCTGCGCGTATCGCCAGCGACCTCGGCATCATCGACAAGGGTGGCAAGGCTCTGACCGGCGACCAGCTGGATGCCATGGACCAGCAGGCGTTCGACAAGGCGACATCCGAAGTGTCCGTGTACGCGCGCGTCGCCCCGGAACATAAGCTCAAGATCGTTGACTCCCTGCAACGGCAAGGCAATATCGTGGCGATGACCGGTGACGGCGTCAACGACGCTCCGGCGGTTAAAACCGCGGATATCGGTGTGGCGATGGGCATCACCGGCACTGAGGTGACCAAGGAATCCGCCAAGATGATCCTGGCGGACGACAACTTCTCCACCATCGTGGCCGCCGTGCGCGAAGGTCGCGGCATCTTCGACAACATCCGCAAGTTCCTGCGCTACCTGCTCAGCTCGAATGTCGGCGAAGTGTTCACCGTGTTCTTCGGCGTGGTGCTTGCCGGCTTCCTCGGCATCACCCAGCCGGGTTCCGCGGGCGTCACCGTTCCGCTGCTGGCGACGCAACTGCTGTGGATCAACCTGCTGACGGATGCCGCGCCGGCGCTCGCCATGGGCGTCGACCCACAGACCGAAGACGTGATGAACCGCAAGCCGCGCAAGCTCACCGACCGGGTGATTGACCGCTCCATGTGGGGTGACATCGTATTCATCGGCGTCATCATGGCTGCGGTTACGCTGATCGGCATGGATATGCATCTGTCCGGAGGCCTGTTCACCGACCGTTCCGTCAGCGCCATCGGGCATGACGCGCAGATGGTTGAGGCGCGCACCATGGGCTTCACCATTCTTGTGTTCGCTCAGCTGTTCAATGCGCTCGCCTCGCGTTCGGCGCGTCAATCTGCGTTCGTCGGCCTGTTCTCCAACGGCTGGCTGTGGGGTGCGATCGCGCTGTCTGTCGTACTGCAGCTCGCGGTGATTTATCTGCCGTTCCTCAACACCGCGTTCGGCACCACACCGCTCAGCGGCGGCGCTTGGCTGGAATGCATCGGTCTGGCAGCCATCGTGCTGGTCGCTTCCGAACTGCGCAAGCTGGTGCTTCGCGCAGTGGAACGCGGCAAGGAATCCGCGAAATGATGCGGCAACAGCCCAGACGGCCAGAGTCGGGTTCGGGGGCGAATGCCGCCAGAATGCGGCAAGGCCCGGATCGGCACTGACAGCGTCCGAGGCGCGTTGTGAGGCAGGATTCGCTGATGAATGTGGGACGTCGTGCGGCAATGGCCGGTTTTCCGGTCGCCGCACGACGTCCTCGTATATTGCCGGGTGACTCGGCGTATCTGCGCCCGGCGCCTCATATGGTGAAACGATAGTGACAGCAACCCGCTGAGTGCCGACCGGCTGTCGGGCGATGAACGATAATTGCTGTTGCGTGTATTGCGTATGTATGGCTGAAACGTGAATGAGGGCATGATGACAGACGACGGAAAGGCGTTACCCATCGATTCCGGGACTTCTACGGCTTCAGAGGCCTTGGGAATGCCGGAAACCACAGGAAACGAGATTGTCCGATCACGGCAGGCCATGGCGAAGACGTCAAGCACGTCGGGGGCGGATGCGTTCCGTCAGAGCGACGACAGTTTCAATGCTGATGAAGACTATGCCGATGACGATCCGTGGCAGGACCCTCTTCATCCTTGGAACGGCCTGTATGACCGCGCCCAAGCGTCCCCGCAGCCGGATGACGATGTGATGGCAAAATTGCAACGAGAGGCCGATGGGTCGTCGTTGTCGCCGCAGGCGTCGGCGGCGTATGCGGTTGGAATGTCACC
This sequence comes from Bifidobacterium sp., assembly GCF_051876855.1. Taxonomy (GTDB): domain Bacteria; phylum Actinomycetota; class Actinomycetes; order Actinomycetales; family Bifidobacteriaceae; genus Bifidobacterium. The sequence continues at coordinate 417 of NZ_JBJEIH010000113.1, read as the reverse complement.
TGTCGAGCGGCAAGAGGCGACGGCTGGCTCCGCACAACAGTCCGCACATTCGGAGCAAACGCAGGCGGGTGCCGCCAACGCTGCTGGTGCCGGCTCCGACTCCGGCGAGCGATCGAATCTGCGAAATAACCCGGCCGATAGCGACCGCGATAGTGACAATCACCTTGGTCATGCGGGCGAACCAGCGGTGCATGAACATGAATTCCACGCCGGCGAAGGGCGTGACCCGCACGCTTTGGCGGCACCCAAGCCCAAGCGCCAACGCAAGCCGATCTCCGCGGAACGCTGGATTGCCGGCGGCGCGGCGCTGAGCGCACTGGTGTCCCTCGCCGCGGCCTCGTGCGCGGCATTGCGTGCGGTCGCTCCCGGCAAGTTGTCTCAACTGGCGGTATTGCCCGTATCCGCTTACACCGCGAT
>NZ_JBJEIH010000112.1:0-23050 GCF_051876855.1 Bifidobacterium sp. | reverse complement strand
TAAAGCGCGACCTTGCCAAGGTCGAGAGCGCGGGTTCGAGTCCCGTTGTCCGCTCTAAGGTCCGATGAGTTGACGACCTTACGGTGGGTTAGCCAAGCGGTTAGGCAGCGGCCTGCAAAGCCGTATAGACGAGTTCGACTCTCGTACCCACCTCTGGCGAGGAAGGCGCAAGTCTTCCAAACCAAGACACAACCTGGGCGGTTGGCGCAGAGGTAGCGCACTTCCCTGACACGGAAGGGGTCACAAGTTCGAATCTTGTATCGCCCACGAGTCCGGAGGAATCCGGCTTTCTTCACCAATCGGGTGATTGGCGCAGCGGCTAGCGCACTTCCTTCACACGGAAGGGGTCGCAGGTTCGATTCCTGCATCACCCACATCATCAGGAACGTCACGCAAAGCGTGGCGTTTTTTGTTTTTCCGACGTGGTTGTCCCAAGCAACGTATGCAGATGATTCGAAAATGGGGGTTATAGGCCAAAATGTGTGTCCAGCAGCGCACCAATGCATGGAACACAGCTGTCATCTACCAACTGGTTACGCCAGGACCATCGTCAGCGTCGTCAGTTTGTGAAGTGATTGCCCAGACGCGTGTCCGGTGGTGGGGAGTACGACAGTCTGAATCATCGTTCCGGTAATTGTGTACGTCCTGTATGCCGTGGCATGCGCTACTGAACAGATATCGCCGGAGAGTATCTGCGCTGCACCGTGTCCCGCGCCTTGCGCATGCCTGGACATACGCAAAGTGACATTTCGGCCCTCAGACAGGTTGGAAGGTCTCCTATCTTGCGTGCGACGTATGCCGTGGCATGCGCGGCACGGCATATCCGAACCCGCTCATGCGCCTAGCATCGCAACAAATCAGTTCGGGTTTCGTACGCTCCATGCCTGACTGGCCCGAAACCGCAGGCCAGAAGATCAAAAACCGCGACACGCCCGACAGAACAACCCTTCACACCCGATTCCAGACACACAGATTGGGCAATACTTGGCGGACATTCGCGGTCTTCATGCCGCAGCGTCGAGCAATGTCGTGTCCCGCATTTACCGTAAACGAGGTAACACACAGTCCAGGCCTGCACCTTAGTACCGCGGGCCCCGATAGCAAAGGACACCTCATGGCAGAACAAACCATCTCCATAACAGTCAACGGCGAAGTGAAGGAGGTGGATGCAAGCCAGACCGGCGTCGATCTCTTCAGCGACAACAAAGACATCATCGCCGTGCGTCTCAACGGCGAACCCCGTGACCTGTACACCCCGCTCCACGACGGCGACACGGTTGAGCCGATCGCCCTCGATTCCGAGGACGGCCTGGCCATTATGCGGCACTCCGCCACCCATGTCATGGCGCAGGCCGTACAGGAGATTCGTCCTGATGCCAAGCTCGGCATCGGCCCTGTCATCAAGGATGGCTTCTACTACGATTTCGATGTCAAGGATCCGTTCACTCCGGAGGATCTCAAGGAAATCGAAAAGCGCATGCAGCGCATCATCAAGTCCTCCCAGTCCTTCCGCCGTCGCGTGGTCAGCGAGGAAGAAGCTCGCGCCGAAGAAGCTGGACAGCCCTACAAGCTTGAACTGATCGGCGCCAAGGAAGCCGAAATCGACGAAGCTGCGTCCACCGAGGTCTCCGGCAAGGGCGAGCTGACGATGTACGACAATGTCGACCGTGAAGGCAATGTGGTATGGAAGGATCTGTGCCGCGGACCTCACCTGCCGAACACGCGCTACATCAAGGCGTTCAAGCTGGAACGCACCGCAGCCGCATATTGGCGCGGTGATGAGAAGAACCCGATGCTCCAGCGCATCTATGGCACCGCGTGGGCGAGCAAGGAAGACCTGAAGGCCTATATGTCCCGCATGGAAGAGGCGGCCAAGCGCGATCACCGCAAGCTCGGGCAGGAAATGGATCTGTTCTCCTTCCCGGAGGAGATTGGACCTGGTCTCGCTGTATTCCATCCGAAGGGCGCCGCGGTCATCAACGCGATGGAGGATTACTCTCGCGAAATGCATCGCAAGGCCCATTACAGCTTTGTGCAGACCCCGCATATCACCAAGGGCGGCCTGTATGAGACCTCTGGGCATCTGCATTGGTACAAGGACAATATGTATCCGCCGATGCGCGTTGACGAGGAACGCGATGCGGACGGCAACGTCACCAAGCAGGGCTTCGATTACTACCTCAAGCCGATGAACTGCCCGATGCACAACCTGATCTTCAAGTCGCGCCAGCGTTCATACCGCGAACTGCCGCTGCGTCTGTTCGAATTCGGCACGGTGTACCGCTACGAGAAGTCCGGCGTGGTGCACGGCCTGACGCGAGTCCGCGGTCTGACCCAAGATGATTCGCACATCTACTGCACGCGCGAGCAGATGAAGCCCGAGCTTCGCCGCCTGCTCACCTTCGTGCTCAAGGTGCTCAAGGACTTTGGCCTCAACGACTTCTATCTGGAACTGTCGACCAAGGACCCCCACAAGTTCGTCGGCTCCGACGAGATTTGGGAGGAAGCGACCAATACACTCGCCGAGGTCGCCAAGGAATCCGGACTTGAACTCGTCGACGACCCGGCCGGTGCCGCGTTCTACGGCCCGAAGATTTCCGTCCAGGCGCGCGATGCCATCGGCCGTACCTGGCAGGTGTCCACCATCCAGCTTGACTTCAACCTGCCTGAGCGCTTCGGCCTTGAATACATCGCAGCCGACGGCACCCATCAGCGCCCGGTGATGATTCACCGTGCCCTGTTTGGCTCTATCGAGCGTTTCTTCGCCATCCTGCTCGAGCATTATGCCGGCGCCTTCCCGGTGTGGCTTGCCCCGGTGCAGGTCACGGGAATCCCGGTCGCCGACGAGTTCGCCCCGCATCTGCAGGCGTTCATCGACGATCTCGAGGAGAACCTCGTGCGCTGCGAAATGGACAACTCGGATGATCGTTTCGGCAAGAAGATCCGCAACGCGTCCAAGTCGAAGGTTCCGTTCACGCTGATTGCCGGCGAAGATGACGTCAAGAAGAACGCTGTCAGCTTCAGGTTCCGTGACGGCAGCCAGCTCAATGGCGTGCCGGTGGACCAGGCGAAGGCGTGGATCCTCGAAGTCATCAAGAAGCGTGTCCAGGTGAACAACGCCGACGATTTCGCGGCTGCGACCAAGTGACCCGTACGGCATTGCGCTGAACGGGTGCGGGCGGCACTGGAGATTCCGGTGCCGCCCGATTCGCCTGCCGATAATCGACAAGAAAGGTATTGAAGACAATGCTGGAACATTGCCGGGGACTGTGGAAGAAACTGACCGAACCCATCGCCCGTGTCTGCGTGCGTATGCATATGAGCGCCAATGGCATCACCATCACCGGGTCTATTCTGTCCATAGCGTTGTCCATCGCGATTGGCATCACCGGTTTGATCATACCGCTCGTGTTTTTCCTCGCGATTGTCGTGCTGTTTGATTCCCTTGACGGTTCCGTCGCAATGCTGACCACCGGGGGAACGAAATTCGGTGCTTTCCTTGATTCGACGCTTGACAGGATTGCCGATTGGGCGGTTCTCATCGGCTGCATCCTGATCTTCTATCTGCATAGCGACTGGTGGATGCAAGGCGCGGCATCCGGTGAGGACGTCATCTCGCATGTCGGCATCGGCTGTGCGCTCGTTTCCATCATGACCTCATTTGTCACCTCCTATGCCCGCGCCCGTGCGGAATCCGTGGGGTATGAGGCGAAAAACGGCATCGCGACACGGGCTGACCGCCTGTTCATCATCTTGGTCGGCATGTTCGTGACCGGATTGACCCATAACGGGCTGTGGCTCGCCATCGCGATGGCGCTGTTGGCTGTGCTTGGCCTGATCACGGTGTTCCAGAGGATTTTCGAAGTGCGTCGCCAGATGAAGGCCGATGAACGGGATTCCGGCATCGGCGCCACAGAGCGGTAACACTGGCCATGCTCGACAGGGTCCTTATCTTCATCGCCAAGCACGCCGGCATGCTGCCTGAGCGGCTGGTCAGGGGGCTGTTCCTGTTCGCCGCCGATATCGCCTGGCTGACGCGCGCCGGCGGCGTTAAGCAGTTGGAACGCAACCTGTCGCACGTATTGCATGACCGCAATCGTCCGGAACATGACGGTATGTGGGAGGCGATTCGGAGCAAACTGCGTCTGCGGCATGTCTCCCACCAGGCGATGCGGTCCTATTTCACCTATTTTTCCGAAGCTATGACGGTCGGCGGCAGAAGCGATGAGTGTCTCAGTGCCCGTGTACGCGGGGCCGGCCCCGGGTGCGAGCTGATCATCGAATCCACGCGTGTGAAAGCTGGTTCGGCGCCCATCGCCATGGGACATCAGGGCAATTGGGATTACGCCGGGTATTGGGCATATCGTGATGTCGCCCCGGTGACCACGGTCGCCGAACGGCTGAAGAATGAAGAACTGCTCAGGACCTTCGTCGACATCAGACGGTCCCTGGGTATTTCAATCCTGCTCACCGGCCAGCCCGGCCTGATCAGCAAACTGGAGGAAGCACTGGACAAGCCGCATGTGGTGGTGCCCTTACTCGCCGACCGTGATCTGAGCCGTCACGGCGAATTCGTCCACGCCTTCGACTCAATGATCCGTGTGGCGCGAGGACCGGCGACCTTGGCCTATGACACCGGTCTGCCACTGTACGTCGTGAATATGTATCGTGAACGCCTGCATGGGCAAAGGCGCAGGAAGGCCCGCACCCCATACGGGTATGTCTGCCACGTCAGCGCCCCGATAGATGTCACCCGCTATGCCGGGCTTCCCCGCGAACAGGCGATTCACGATATCAGCCAGGCATGGGTGGACGTCTGGTCGCAGGGAATCGCGCAGCACCCGCAGGATTGGCATATGCTGCAGCCGATTTTCATTGAGGATTTTGACTTCTCGCGGCTCAAGGACGTGCCGGACGAAGTACGTGCATTGATTGAACATCGTCGCCGCGGCATGTGACCGTTTCACCGGCGTTCGCAGGCGGTGTAGGCTATGACTATTGCCTTCTGACGGAAGAAAGGACATGATGTCGAACGCAGATTTTCGCGACGATACAGACTGTGATGTGCACGATCAGCCCGATCCGCTGCATGGCCGGAAACTACGCGTCGGCATCATATCGCCATATTCGTTCGAAACGCCGGGCGGCGTGCAGTTCCATATCCGTGATTTCGCGAAGGAGCTGATTGCACGAGGCCACGAGGTCGAGGTCCTTGCGCCCGGCCGACGTACTAACGATATGCCGTTGTGGGTGCAGACTGTCGGCACATCCTTTGCGATTCCCTATAACGGTTCGGTGTCGCGGCTGAGCTATTTCGGATTCGTGGGAGCCCAGGTGCGTCGTTGGGTCAGGCAGGGGCATTTCGACATCGTGCATCTTCACGAGCCAGAGGCGCCGTCCCTGAGTCATAAGCCTTTGACCATGGTGCATCATCCGCCGTTGGTCGGAACCTTCCATGCCGCGTTCAATGATTATCCGTTCGCACTGCGTTTCTTCCAGGGCTATCTCAACCGGTATCTGCGGCCGTTGGCCCACGCCATCTGTGTCAGCGACGCATCCCGAACCGTCGCGCAACGGTATTTGCCGCAGGATATGCCTGTATCGGTGATTCCCAATGGCATCTCCACCCGCCAGTTCTCCCTTGCGACGCCCATACCGTCTTGGCAGGGCGACGACACCAGTCCCACCATCGGGTTTCTCGGCAGAATGGGGGAGGAGCGCAAAGGCTTCGCGGTGTTCTGCCGTGCGGCTGCGCGGATTCTTGACCAATACCCCGAGGCGCGTTTCCTGTGTGCCGGTGACGGCGAGCGCGAAGGCAAATCTATTGTCAGCACTATCGACCCGTCCGGGCGTCTGATGGATCATATGGAATTCCTCGGCCGAATCAGCGATGACGACAAAGCGCGGTTCTACCGCTCGCTCAGCGTCTATGTGGCGCCGCAGACCGGCGGTGAAAGTTTCGGCATCGTGCTTGCCGAGGCGATGGCGGCGGGATGCCCCGTCGTGGCTTCCGATCTTCCCGCATTCGTGGCTGTCGCGGATGAAGGCCGTGCGGCCGCGTTGTTCGGCAACGGCGATGATCGTGATTGCGCTGCCGTGGTCTGTTCGTTGATTGCTGACCGTCCAAGCCGTGAGTCTCTTGGGCGAGCCGGCCAGAACCGCGCATTGCAGTATGACTGGAGCAGTGTCGTGGACCGGGTGCTCGGCGTGTACGCCGAGGTCTTGTCTTGAAAGCGCTTTACAATCGGTGTGTTTATCGTACCCGTATCTGCTAGGAGCATTATGTCAGGGCATTCCAAGTGGGCGACCACCAAGCATAAGAAGGCCGCCATTGACGCCAAGCGCGGCAAGCTGTTCGCGAAGCTGATCAAGAACATCGAGATTGCAGCCCGTCTGGGCGGCGGCGACCCCGACGGCAACCCGACGCTGTATGATGCGATTGTCAAGGCCAAGAAGGCATCTATGCCTGCCGACAACATCAAGCGCGCCGTCAAGCGCGGTTCTGGTGAGGAAGACGGTGCCGCCAACTACGAGGACATCGTGTACGAGGGGTATGCGCCTGCCGGCGTCGGTCTCATCATCGAATGCCTGACCGATAACCGCAACCGTGCCGCGGCTGAAGTGCGTTCCACGCTGACCAAGGGCAACGGTTCGCTTGCCACGTCCGGTGCCGTGAGCTTCAACTTCGAGCGCAAGGGCCAGATTGAGGTGCCGTCCGAGGGCCTGGATTACGACAAGCTCTTCGAAATCGCCGCCGAAGCCGGTGCCGAGGACGTGTCCGACGACGGTGACGTGTTCAGCGTGATCACCGATCCCGCCGATCTCATCACGGTTCGCAAGGGTCTTCAGGAGGCGGGCATCGACTACGATTCCGCCGACCTGGTCATGATCCCGAAGAACGAGATTGAGCTCAGCCTCGACGACGCCCGTAAGGTGTCCAAGCTGATCGACAACCTCGACGACCTCGACGATGTGCAGAACATCTACAGCAACTGGACCGCATCCGACGAAGTGATGGCCCAATTGGAGGAAGAGGAGTGATCTGTTGATCATCCTTGGCGTTGATCCCGGCCTGACTCGGTGCGGGGTCGGCGTGGTGGAAGCCGGCGCATCACGCCGGCTTTCTTTTATCCACGTCGATGTGATCCGCACCAGTCCTGACACTTCACAGGATTTGAGACTGCTTTCGATTTACAACGGGCTGGTCGACAAAATCGAACGCTTCGTCCCCGACACGGTGTCCATTGAACGCGTGTTCGCACAAGCCAATCGCAACACCGTGCTCGGAACTGCGCAGGCGGCGGGGATGGCCATGCTCGCCGCCGCGCAACGGGGAATACCCGTCGCCCTGCACACCCCGACCGAAGTCAAGCTCGCCATCACCGGAAACGGCAAAGCGGACAAGCTCCAAGTCGAACGCATGGTTATGCGGATCTTGAACTTGTCCGAGATGCCCACCCCACCTGACGCGGCTGACGCGTTGGCGCAAGCGATGTGCCATGCGTTGAGGCCGGCAGGAGCGTTGCAGGGCGGCGAACGCGAGCAGCATCTGACCGCCGCGCAACGACAGTGGGCGGTCGCGGCACAGCGGGCGAAGCGTCGTCGCGGAGTCGACCGCGGCATGTAAGCTATCGAACAGATGTTCGATTGATGGTCACACAGTCTGAAGGAGGCAATATGATCGCCATGCTTCATGGGCAGGTCGCAGCGGTCGACCAGTCCGGGGTCGTGCTTGATGTCAGCGGTGTGGGCTTTGACGTCCGTATGCCGCAGACTGATCTCGCCTCATTGCACTCAGGGCAATCCGCTACCGTGTACACCTCCATGGCGGTCACCCAGGATGCCATCACGTTGTATGGATTCCTGTCGCCCGCTGAGAAAAAGATGTTCCTCCAGCTGCAAAAAGTGAGCGGCATCGGCCCAAAGGTCGCACTTTCGTTGCTATCCACCTTGCCTCCTGACCGTCTTGCCAGGGCGGTTGCCGACGGCGACGCCACCGCGTTGGCCAAAGCGCCGGGACTCGGCAAGAAGGGGGCGCAGAAAATCATCTTGGAGCTCAAAGGCTCGCTTGATCTGTCCCAGGTCGATGGCGTATCGGCCCCAGCCCAGTCTCCGGTGGACACGGGTGCCCAACAAGTCGTTGAAGGGCTTATTTCGCTTGGATGGCGGCAACAGGATGCCTTGGACGCCGTCGAACGCGCATGCCGCGACCATGATATTGAAACTCCGATAGGCGAGAAGGACGTGCCTCGTGTGCTCAAGCTAGCGCTGACCGAACTCGACCGCGGGCGATAATGCATGAGAAGGGCACAGGTGAGATATGCGACAATCTGAAGAGACGACGGTGAACAATGATGGCGCCAGGGAGGAATCCCTGCGTATGGTCTCCTCACAGCCGTTGGACAGCGAGCCGGTGAGTGACGAGGAGCTGCGTCCCCATGTCCTTGAAGGGTTCATCGGGCAGCCGCGGCTCAAAGCACAATTGCAGCTGTTCCTTGACGCAGCCCGCAAACGTGAGGTTCCTCCGGACCATATCCTGTTGGCGGGGCCTCCAGGGCTGGGCAAAACCACACTCGCCATGATCGTGGCCAATGAACTCGGCGTGCCCATCAGGGTGACTTCGGGGCCTGCCATCCAGCATGCGGGGGATCTCGCATCCATTCTCAGTTCGTTGGACGCCGGAGAAGTGCTGTTCATTGACGAGATCCATCGTCTGCCTCGGCCGGCAGAGGAGCTGCTGTACATCGCCATGGAGGATTTCCGTGTCGATGTCATGGTCGGCAAGGGTCCGGGGGCGTCATCCATCCCGTTGACTTTGCCGCGCTTCACGGTGATCGGCGCCACCACGAGGGAAGGCATGCTGCCTTCGCCGCTCCGGGCACGTTTCGGTTTTACCGCGCATCTGGATTTCTACCCGCATGAGGAGTTGGAGAAACTCATCGAGCGGTCCGCTTCGGTGCTAGGCGTGGACTTGGAAGAAGGCGCGGCGCATCAGCTGTCCCTGAGATCCAGAGGTACACCGCGTATCGCGAACCGGCTGCTGCGCCGCGTGCGAGACTGGGCGATCGTCCATGATTTGGACAGTGTGGACGTCGATGCGGTCACGCAGGCGCTGGCTCTGTACCAGATTGATTCCGAAGGATTGGACAGACTCGATATCGCCGTATTGCAGGCCATTTGCCGTAATTTCAACGGCGGGCCCGTTGGATTGAACAATCTGTCGGCGATGGTTGGCGAGGAATCGGAAACCGTGGAGACGGTATGCGAACCGTACCTTGTCCGCGAGGGGTTCCTCGTACGCACCCCGAAAGGCCGTGTCGCAACGGCTAAGGCCTGGAAGCATCTCGGCCTTGAACCCAAAGATGATGTCAACAAGCTATTCTAAGGTTAGATATTTGGATAGCACCCCGCTAGCACGTCAGGAGTCCCATGTCTCAGAATCTCGATCCGAATATGGTTATGATCGTCATCCTCATCCTGTTCATCGTCATGATGTGGATGAGTTCACGGCGTATGAAAAAGCAGCAGAAGCAGCAGCAGGAGGAATTGCGCGAGGCCATGGTCCCGGGCACTCTGGTCATGCTTCGTGGCGGCATCATCGCCACGATTGTATCCGTGGACGAGAAGTACGAAGAAATCGTCGTGGATTCCGAAGGCTCCCGCCTGCGCTTAAAGCTCAACGCCGTCGCCGGAAAGTACGTGCGTCCGGCGTTCATCGATGACGACGAGACCGACGACGACGCGCAGCAGGAAGAGGCCGGTAGTGAGGAAGCCGAGGGTGCGTCTCCATCGTCTGAGGCCCCGGAGCTTTCCGACGCTGGGCAAGCCGCCGAGCAGGAAGCGCCATCGGCGGATGATGCCGCTGATACAGCCGCACCGGCTGAAGCGGGCGAAGACGATACCGAAGACAACGCATCCGACAACGAAGCCAAATAACCTCTCCTAGTCGGTTTCCGTCTCGATTTGCAGCCCGGCGAATCCGGCAACACAGCAACCAGAAAGATCAGGTCCCATCGATGGCATCCGATATCCATATCAGACAACTGGAATTAGTAGGCAGGGAAAGGGCCGAATATATGACCTCCCTGTTCCGTTCAGTGCTTGGATTCCCCAAGGAAGGCATCAACTTCCGTGATTTCATGCCTGTCCTCGAGGATGCGAAAGGTCTGCAGATTCTTTTGGAAGGCTTGGAAAAGGCCCTGCCGGTTCCTGCTGATTCCTTTGACTCTGTAGCAGGACTGGAAGCCAGGGGCTTTCTGTTCGGTCCGGCGCTTGCCGCCCGACTTGGTAAGGGGTTCATCGCGGTGCGCAAGGCAGGGAAGTTGCCGCCGCCCGTCATCGGCGAGGATTACACCTTGGAATACGGGCAAGCCCGGGTGGAAGTGGAATCCGATGCGGTCAGCTCGGGAGAACGCGTACTGATCGTTGACGATCTCATCGCAACGGGCGGCACGGCGAAGGCGGCCGCGGATTTGATTCGCAAATGCGGTGGCACCATCGCCGGTTTCAGCTTTGTGATGCAGCTTGAAGGGCTTGACGGTATCGACAGTCTCGGTCCATACCCGACGAGCACACTGGTGTCCATGCCGGCGTGAGCGGATGAAGAGAGGCAGAAATGGATTTATACGAGTATCAGGCTCGCCAACTGCTTGACGAGCAGGGGATTGCCACCCCAAACGGAATCTACGCGTCGAATGCCGAAGAGGTCGCCCAGGCTGCGGATACCATCGGATATCCGTGTGTCATCAAGGCACAGGTGAAAATCGGCCATCGCGGTCAAGCAGGCGGCGTCAAAATCGCGCATACACGTGATGAAGCCGTCGCCGCGGCAAATGCCATCTTCCCCATGGTCATCCATGGCCATCAGGTTCGTGGTGTATTGGTCGCCGAAGCCAAGAACATCATCCACGAATACTACGTCTCGATTTCCGTGGACCGCACTTCGCGCGATTTCGATGTGCTCGCGACCGCGAACGGCGGTACCGAAGTCGAGGAGATTGCCAAAGCCCATCCTGAATCGGTCAAGCGCCTGCACATCAACGCGTTGGACACTTTCGACCTCGACGCGGCGACTGAGATGGCGCGCAACATCGGCTTCTACCATGCGGACGTCGACCAGGCTGCGCGCATCCTGCTTAACATGTGGCAGTGCTTCAAGGCCAACGACGCCACGCTCGTGGAAATCAACCCGCTCGCCAAAATCGGCGACCCGCAAGATGAATCGAGCAAATCGCTGTGCGCGCTCGATGCCAAAATCTCACTCGACGACAATGCATCGTATCGGCATGACGGCTGGAAGCGTTTTGAAGGCGCCGCGCAGCTCGACCCATACGAGCGCAAGGCGAAGGAACTCGGACTGCACTATGTACATCTGACCGGCCAGGTCGGCGTCATCGGCAATGGCGCAGGACTCGTCATGAGCTCGCTCGACGCGGTCTCAGGAGCCGGCGAGGAACAGGGCACCGGCATCAAGCCTGCGAACTTCCTCGACATCGGCGGCGGCGCCTCAGCCGAAGTCATGCGGAATAGCTTGGAGATTGTGCTGTCTGACCCGCAAGTGCGTTCTGTCTTCGTGAACGTCTACGGCGGCATCACCTCGTGTGAGCAAGTCGCCGCCGGCATTCTCGGCGCATTGCAGGCCATCGAGACGGTCAAGCCGATCGTCGTGCGATTCGACGGCAACGCTGCACAGGAAGGTCTGCGAATGCTCGCCGATGCCAATGACCCGAACCTGCATGTCTACGACACCATGGAGGAAGCAGCGCAACAGGCCGCACGCATCGCTGCCGCATCGTCCAGCAAGGAGGCCACGAAATGACGTTGTTCGTTGAAGATGGTGCCCCGGTCATCGTCCAGGGCATGACGGGCCATCAGGGCATGACCCATACGGCAAGAATGCTCAAGGCGGGGACGAATATCGTCGGTGGTGTCAATCCGCGCAAGGCCGGCACGACCGTCACCTACCCGAAGGCCCGCGAAGGCCAGGACGCGGTCATCCCCGTATATGCGACATGCAGCGAAGCGATCAAAGCCACCGGAGCCAAGGCCAGTGTCATCTTCGTACCTCCGCGCTTCGCCAAGGACGCTGTCGTCGAAGCGATTCAAGCCGGTATTGGCACGATCGTCGTCATCACGGAGGGCATTCCCGTTGCCGATTCCGCATACTTCGTCGAACTTGCCTTGCGTAAGGGCGTACGTATCATCGGACCGAACTGCCCGGGCCTCATCACGTTGCCGGCGACTGAAGGCGCCCACGGCGTCAACCTTGGCATCATCCCCGATGGCATCGTCCACCGCGGTCCGCTTGGCCTCGTGTCGAAATCCGGTACGCTCACTTACCAGCTCATGGGCGAGCTCTCCGACATTGGTTTCACCGCGTGCGTGGGCGTGGGAGGCGACCCCATCGTCGGCACGACACTCCAGGAGGCGCTGGAACAGTTTGAAGCCGATGACGCAACCAAGGGCGTCGTCATGATTGGCGAGATCGGCGGCAGCGCCGAACAGGATGCCGCTGCATGGGCCAGCAAGCACATGACCAAGCCTGTCGTCGCCTATATTGCAGGCTTCACTGCTCCTGAAGGCAAGCAGATGGGGCATGCCGGTGCCATTGTCTCCGGTGGGAAAGGCACCGCGCAAGATAAGAAGATCGCGCTGGAAGCCGTCGGGATTCCTGTCGGCAAGACACCGCGTCAGACCGCTGACCTCATGCGCAAGGCATTGCAATCCATCGCCGCATGAAAGAACGGTGCGTCTCATTCGTCAAGGGGGTCGTCTTCGCGGCGGCCTCCATGGCGTTATATGTGCTTGCGCTCTGGTTGCTGATTTCCCTGTTGCTGCTGGTCGTATCCATGGAGGAGGGAACCAGCGGCCTGACCGATTACGCCTTCTCACTGACACAGAGCATGATTCTGCTCAGCCAAGGGATCGGATTCCAAACCAGTGCAATCACCCTGAGCGTGATTCCTCTGACACTGACGCTGTTGATGGTGTGGCTACTCGCATCCATCTCACGGAGACGCCATCTGTCATGGGCAGCATACTTTGGCGGGCTCATCACATGGATGTCCCTCAATATGGCATTCACCTTCCACATTTCCGTAGGCCTGCTCGACAATATCGGTATCGTGGCGGCGAAAACCGGCCTCGTGTTCACTGTGGCGTTCGCACTTGGGGCGTTCCCGGTGAGCCAAACGTGGCAACGCATCAAGGCGTTCATCAGCCAGCATGTGTCCCGGGAACTCAGGCGAGCGCTGTCGCTCGGCGTGGCACTGGGCTTGACGCTGCTGGGCATATACGTTCTGGTGGCGTGCATTGATGTGGTGGTCTGGATCGTCTACGGCGCCGATGCCGTATCCAAAATCTTCGAACTTGATGCGATGGGTGTCGGCTCCCGCATCATGACCTCGGTATGTTCACTGGCCTGGTTGCCTAATCTGTGCATCTGGTCCTTGTCTTGGATGTTCGGGTCTGGATTCCGCATAGGGGAGCTTGCTCATTTCACGATGTGGATTGGGCAGTCCACGGACCTGCCGGGCGTGCCGCTGTTCGGCATTTTCCCGCAAGCAATCGGCAATGACGGGTTGCGCTCGTTCCTCTTGTCGCTTCCGCTGATCGTATCTATCGTCTGTGCCCTCGCATTCATGTTGTCGCCGACCGGTTTCGCCATCAGGACGCCCCGTGCGGGAGACGACCGTGCCACAGTGGTGCGTGACATCATCATGTTCGCCTATCCGCTTGGCTCATTCTGCATTTCGGGGGCGCTCGTTGCTTTGGGGTCGTCATGCATGTTCGCCTTGTCCAACGGTGCGCTGGGGGCGCATCGGCTCGCGCATGTCGGCGTTGACGTCGTGGCTTCGACACGTGCCGTAGGACATCCGACCATAGTCGGATTATTCGCCACATGGGCGGCGGTCATCGTTGCCGATGCGGCATGGTATGGATTACGCTTGTGTTGGTCGCATCTGCGCCCGGCCAAGAACAGTCCGTCAACCGGGAATACGGCTGACAGACAACCGCGGGGTGTCGCCAGCACACCTATCGTCGCAGATCATGCGACAACAACCACCAAGGAGGAACAGGATGGCATCAACGAACAGGCCGATTAAACGAGCCCTCGTATCCGTATTCCACAAGGAAGGCATCGACGTGCTTGCGAAGGCGTTCATCGCCGCCGGCACTGAAGTCGTCTCCACCGGTTCGACCGCCAAGCGTCTCGCCGAACTTGGTGTCAACGTGACCGAGGTCAGCGAAGTCACCGGCTTCCCGGAAAGCCTTGATGGCCGTGTCAAGACCCTCGATCCTCACATTCATGCGGGCATCCTCGCCGATATGACCAACCCCGAGCATGTCAAGCAGCTGCAGACGCTGGGCATCAAGCCTTTCGACCTGGTGGTGGTCAACCTGTATCCGTTCGCGGACACCGTCCGTTCCGGTGCGAATGAGGCGGACACCATCGAGAAAATCGATATCGGCGGCCCGTCCATGGTTCGCGCCGCGGCGAAGAACAGCGCCACAGTCGCCATCATCACTGATCCCGCCGACTATGCGCTGGTGGCCAAGCGCATCGAAGACGGTCGCGGGTTCAGCCTTGAGGAACGTCGCTGGCTTGCTGCCAAGGCTTTCGCCCATACAGCCGCCTATGACGCGACCATCAACGAGTGGACGTCCAAGCAATGGCCGAAGCCGCAAAGCATCACCGCCGACCAGCCTGCGGCCGATGACGACATTCCCAATGAGGACACCGTGTTCCCGAAGGCGTACACCCGTACGTGGGATCGCTCTCATCTGCTGCGGTACGGTGAGAACCCGCACCAGCAGGCCGCCCTGTACTTGGATCCGCTGAACCAGAACGGGTTCGCGCATGCCGAACAGCTCGGCGGCAAGCCCATGAGCTACAACAATTACGTTGACGCCGATGCCGCTTGGCGTGCCGTGTGGGATTTCGCCCCGAGCATCGCCGTCGCCGTCGTCAAGCACAACAATCCTTGCGGTCTTGCACTAGGCAAGACCGTCGCCGAAGCCCATAAAAAGGCGCATGCTTGCGACCCGATGAGCGCTTACGGCGGTGTCATCGCCGCGAACACCACAGTGACGCTTGAAATGGCCCAGAACGTGCGGCCGATTTTCACCGAGGTCATCGTCGCCCCCGACTATGAGCCGGAAGCTCTTGAGCTGCTCAAGACCAAGAAGAAGAATCTTCGCATCCTGAAAGTCGCCGAGCCTCCTCGCACCAAGCAGCAGTACCGTCAGATCGACGGGGGACTACTCGTGCAGACCACTGATCTGATCAACGCCCCCGGCGACAGCCCGGATGCGTGGAAGCTTGTCTCCGGCGATCCCGCGGATGCCGATACGCTGCGCGACCTCGAGTTCGCTTGGCGCGCCATTCGTTGCGTGAAGTCGAACGCCATTCTCATCGCCCATGATCAGGCGACTGTCGGCATCGGCATGGGACAGGTCAACCGCGTGGATTCCTGCCATCTCGCCGTCGAACGCGCCAATACGCTGGCTGATGGTGCCGACCGTACCACTGGCTCGGTTGCCGCTTCCGATGCGTTCTTCCCGTTCGCCGATGGCGCGGAATACCTCATCAACGCCGGTGTTAAGGCGATTGTGCAGCCCGGCGGATCCATTCGCGATGAGGAAGTCTTCGAGGCGGCTCGTAAAGCCGGCATCACCATGTATGTCACGGGAACCCGTCACTTCTTCCACTGATTCGCGGTTTCCGGCGTAACGGTCGGTTTCAGGCGGTGTCTGGTCTTCGGGCCGGGCACCGCCTTTTGCATGGGTGCGGCTTCCTGATATGCGTTCCTGATGTGCGATAGCCTCCATTGGTCGCGGTTCCGCGGTCGATGCTGTGCGGTGTTGTCTGTCCCAACTGATGATTACTGGTGCTGCCAATCGGCCGTACCGTGCCGCCATAATCCTCAGCGATTTTGGTGCCACGTCGAAACGGACAGGTATTCTTCCCTGTGACGTGTCAAGATATCGGCAATAGGACGCACCGCACACCGATCGTCGGCGTGCCTATGTCCCCAACCGCCACGAGGAGGCCATCATGCCGCAAGAGCATCCGTATGTGTCTGAAGCCAAAGAAGGCAAACCGGTGTGCGAATGGATTGTGGCGCTGTTGGTATGTGTCAGCGGCGTCCTTGCCGCCTTCGGATATACGACGGCCGCCACAGCGGTGCTCGCTGCGACGGCCATCGTCTTGGGAACAATGCGCATCATCCTGCGTGAACGCAGCCCATGGAAGGTCCGGTCCGTGGCATTCGACGCGTCTATGTCCCTGTGTTTTGGTGTCGGAGTTTCACTGCTCGATCTGAGCATCCGCGTCATGCTCTGACACCGCGGAAGCTTCCTGACCTGCCTGATCGGCGGGCTCGGCAGCGGTTTCTGCTTCGTCGCCACTGAGGGCGAGCGCATCGGTATCCGCGGCGTTCTGCTGCGCGGCGGTGTCATCTGCAAGCTGCTGCTTGGCGTTGGCATTGTCACGCAGCAACTGCGCGCCGATCATGACCATCGCGACAATTGCCGCAGCAAGAATCGGGCAAATCCAGAAGACCCACAGCTGCTGCAGCGGGTTCTGGGACAGGCCGGCGTTGCGCGCGAACAGGGCGATGCCGGTGGAACGTGCGGGGTTCATGCCGGCTCCGGTGACCGGGTAGGTCATCGCGGCGCCCAGACCGTAGGCGAAACCGATGGCCGCAGCGTGCGAAACCGCCGTGGTCTCCTTGTTCATGGTCGCCACAGCGGCGGCAATCACCACAATGCTTGCGATGATTTCGACCACGACAGCCAGGGTGATGTCAAAGGAGGCGCTCACGCTGCTCAGCGTGGATGCGGAGACGGAGCCATTGCCGAAGCCGTTGACGGCGTCGGTCAGCCAGATTTTCGCGGTCAGTGTTTCGGTCGTCGGCAGGATGCGCACGATCAGTGCACCGGCAGCGATACCGCCCAGCACCTGGGCGATGATGTAGAGGATGCCGTCAAGCACCTTGGTCTTGCCGGTCAGTATTGCAGCGAGGGTGATCGCCGGGTTCAGCTGTCCGCCGGACACCTTTGAGAACACCAGTGTCACCGCGGCATACGCGATGCCGGTGGCCAAGGCAATGAACGCCATATTGATGCCGAACAGGGCAGTTCCGAAGGTCGTGAAGCTGTAAATCGCGAAGAACACGATGAAGCTTCCCGCCAGTTCAGCGCCCACGCGTACCGCAAGTGGTTCCTTCGTGCATGATGCCGCGTCACTGGCGCGCTGCGATCCCGTATCAGTCATTGATTGTTCTTTCTCTAGGGGAATAGCGGACAAGGCTCCGGCCTGAAGCGTGGCCATATCCGCCGGACGTGTGACATTCTACCAGCAGGGACGCTTTTCTGTGCCTTACGCTACAATATTTATGTCGTGTGTCTCGCGGTTCATGCCATGGCGAGTACCGTTGCGAGGACCATCACGACACCAGATATCTATCCATGACGGCTCCGATGGCGCCGTCCGGCCACGTTGGGAGAACGATGCCAAACGCATATTCTCGTGCATTGAAAGCACATGACAATAATCAAGAAGGCATTCGCCTGCAGAAAATCCTCGCACAAGCCGGTTTCGGTTCGAGGCGCAAGTGCGAGCAGATCATCCTCGACGGTCGTGTCGAGGTTGACGGCGAATTGGTCACCGAGCTCGGTACCCGTGCCGATCCGAGCAAGCAGGAGATCCGTGTCGACGGCTCCCGCGTCCGCCTGAACCCCAATCACATCACGCTTGCGCTCAATAAGCCGCGCAAGGTGCTCAGCACCATGGACGACCCCAAGGGGCGTTATACCTTGCGGGACATCGTCGGTGACAAGTATGAGCGCATCTTCCATATGGGACGCCTCGATTATGACTCGGAAGGCCTCATTCTCATGACGAATGACGGTGAACTCAGCCAGCATGTCATGCATCCCAAATACGAGGTGGAGAAAACCTACATCGCCACCCTTGAGGGCAGGATCAGCGGCAATGTATGTCGGCGTCTTGTCTCCCAAGGAGTGCAGCTGGACGACGGCTGGATCCGCCTCGACCATTGCGCCATCATCGACGCGAATCATGACACGACCTTGGTGAAGGTCGTACTGCATTCGGGCAAGAACCGGATCGTCCGTCGTATTTTCGATGCGGTCGGGTTCCCCGTCAAGCGCCTGGTGCGCACACAGATCGGCCCGATCAAGCTCGGCGATCTCAAATCAGGTTCGTACCGCGTGTTGTCCCAGACCGAGGTTCGTTCACTTTCCAAGGAGGTCGGACTGTGATCCGTGTCGCCATTGACGGCCCCGCCGGTGTCGGAAAATCATCCACGGCGAAGGAACTGGCCAGACATTTTGGTTTCGCGTACCTTGATACCGGAGCCATGTATCGCGCATGCGCATGGTGGTGCCTGCATCAGGGCATCGATCTTGACGCCCCGCAGGTCGATGAGCAGCAGATTACCGAGACCGTGGGGGAGTTCTTCACCGAAGACCATTTCGATATCTCGGTAGACCCCGACCGTCCGATTGTGCTCGCCGATGGTGAGGACATCAGCGAGGACATCAGATCTTCCGAGGTGTCCACCCATGTGTCGCGGGTGTCGGGCATCATCCCCGTCCGCCACGTGCTCATTGCGGCGCAGCGCGCGTATATCGCTCGTGAAGCGTCTGGGGATTCCTTCTCACAAGGGCGTGGAATTGTCGCTGAAGGCCGTGACATCACAACCGTCGTGGCCCCCGATGCCGAAGTACGAGTGTTGCTGACCGCCCGCGAGGAAGTGCGTCAGGCACGCCGGAGCGGGCAATCCGCGCAGGGCGTGGGAGCGGAAGATGTCGCAAAACGCGATCGCATGGACTCGAAGGTCACCAGTTTCCTGACCGCAGCCGATGGTGTCGTGACCTTGGATAACTCGGATCTGACCTTCGAGCAGACCTTGGACCAGCTCATTGCTTTGGTTGATCAAGCGATTGAGGAGCAGCAGTACCAGGAGTACGCCGCGAATCTCGAAGGATACGAGCTTGACGAGGAAGACCGTGAACTCATCGCGGGCGAGGACGAAGGCGACGTCGATGCCGGTTCAGGCAAGCAGGTCGGTGTCATCGCGGTGGTCGGACGGCCGAATGTCGGAAAATCCACGTTGGTGAACCGTATTCTCGGTCGCCGCGCGGCCGTCGTTGAGGACACCCCGGGGGTCACCCGCGACCGCGTCAGCTACGACGCCGAATGGGCGGGTACCGATTTCAAACTCGTCGACACTGGTGGCTGGGAAGCCGACGTTGAAGGCATCGCCTCGGCGATCGCGTCCCAAGCGCAGGTGGCGGTAAGGCTCGCCGACGCCGTGATTTTCGTTGTGGACGGGCAGATTGGCATGACCGACACCGATGAGCGAATCGTCAACATGCTGCGCGCGGCCGGCAAGCCGGTGACGCTCGCGGTCAACAAGGTCGACGATGCGCAAAGCGAGTATCTCACCGCGGAATTCTGGAAGCTTGGCCTCGGAGAGCCCTATGGCATCTCAGCCATGCATGGCAGGGGAGTCGGCGAGCTGCTCGACGCCGCGTTGGACTCTCTGAAGTCCGCGGACCGGACCTCGGGATTCCTGACGCCGTCGCATCTGCGTCGTGTCGCGCTCGTCGGACGGCCGAACGTTGGCAAATCATCGTTGCTCAACCAACTCGCCCACGAGGAACGTTCGGTCGTCAATGATCTTGCCGGCACCACCAGGGATCCGGTCGATGAGATCATCTCGATGGATGGCCAGGACTGGCTGTTCATCGACACCGCCGGTATCAAGCGTCGCCAGCATAAGCTGTCCGGCGCGGAATACTATTCCTCGCTGCGCACCCAAGCGGCTATTGAGCGTGCGGAACTTGCGTTGGTGTTGTTCGACGCGTCCCAGCCGATCGCCGATCAGGACCTGAAAGTCATGAGCCAGGCGGTTGACGCCGGCCGAGCCATCGTCCTGGTGTTCAACAAGTGGGATTTGATGGACGAATTCTCCCGCCAGCGGCTGGAGCGTCTGTGGACAACCGAGTTCAACCGGGTGACGTGGGCTGAACGCGTCAATCTCTCGGCGAAGACCGGGTGGCATACGAACCGCCTGTCTCGTGCTATGCAAACGGCCCTCGAATCATGGGACAAGCGCATACCCACAGGCAAGCTCAACGCGTTCCTTGGGCGGATTCAGGCGGCACATCCCCACCCGCTGCGAGGCGGTAAGCAGCCGAGAATCCTCTTCGCGACACAGGCTTCGACACGGCCGCCACGGTTCGTGATTTTCGCGACCGGATTCCTCGAACACGGCTATCGGCGGTATCTGGAGCGTCAGCTGCGCGAAGAATTCGGATTCGAAGGTTCGCCGGTCCAGATTTCCGTCAAGGTCCGTGAAAAGCGACGGAAGTAGGTACCTACCGGAATCGGAAGGGCACGCCACGCCGGGTTGCGTAGACAGGACTGCTGTGGTAAGTTAGCTCTTCGGCGCGTCAAGCGTCGATCGGGCCGTAGCGCAGTTTGGTAGCGCACTTGACTGGGGGTCAAGGGGTCGCGGGTTCAAATCCCGCCGGCCCGACCGGAAAGCCGCGGGATTGCAACGATCCCGCGGCTTCTGTTTTCCACCCGGAGGGCGAACGTGCGACAAACGTGCGACATGGACAGCACGTCGGACAGCGGGACGGGTCACATATCCACGTCCGAATTGGTATTTTGAATCCGGCGCATGCCGTACTCACAATCCAATGCGCCCGGTGTCCCTGCGTCGTGTTGCCCAATGCGGTGTTGTGTGACATACTCGTACGTGCAATAGTTGCAGACGGCGCTTACAGGCGGTCAAGACTTCATGGTTGAAGACCGGGTGCAGAGCTGTCTTTGGGGGTTTGCTCATGACACATCGCCATACGACTGTTGGATTCATCCACGAATCCTTCACTCGTACTGGGGTTGCAATGCGCGGACGCCGCCTCGATGGGGGTTACACTTATGAGCAGTCATGGAAGAAAGGGTTACGGCATGACGGCAAACGAACACGCTGAACGTTGCGCACAAGTGATGCGCGATCATGGTATGAGCGAGATGGCCATCGCACAGTTCAGCCATCTGTATGACGTGTGGGCAGAAGGCTCCGAGACGACATGGATTCGTGAAGACGATGTCGAGCCCTTGTGTGGCGTCCCCAGCTTCCACGATATCTACCAGACCATCGACCATGACAAGGCTGTGGAGGCGTTCGGCAAGACGGCCTTCATCAAGCTCAATGGCGGTTTGGGAACCTCGATGGGCTTGTCTTGCGCGAAATCACTGCTGCCTGTGCGTCGCCACAAGGCTCGTCAGATGCGCTTCCTCGACATCATCATCGGCCAGGTGCTGACCGCACGTGAGCGGCTTGGCGTGCCGCTGCCGTTGACGTTTATGAATTCCTTCCGCACCTCGGCCGATACCCTGCGTGTCCTCGAGGCCACCCCGCGGTTCCATCAGGATGATGTCCCGGTTGAGATTGTCCAGCATCGTGAACCGAAGATCGATATCGCCACCGGCGAACCGGTTCAGTATCCCCAGCGCCCCGAATTGGAATGGTGCCCTCCGGGGCACGGCGACCTGTTCTCCACGCTGTGGGAATCGGGATTGCTCGACACCCTGTGGGATAAAGGATTGCGTTATCTGTTCATTTCGAATTCAGACAATCTCGGAGCGCGCCCCTCGCGCACCTTGGCGCAATATTTCGAAAACACCGGTGCTCCGTTCATGGCCGAGGTCGCGGTTCGTACGGAGGCCGACCGCAAGGGTGGACACCTGGTGCGCAACCGCCAAACGGGACGTCTGATGCTCCGCGAGATGAGCCAGGTGCATCCTGACGACCGCGCCCACGCGCAGAATATCGGCAGGCATCCGTACTTCAACACGAACAGCATCTGGATTCGCATCGATGCCTTGCGTGACCTGCTCGCCAGCCACCATGGAGTGCTACCGCTGCCGGTCATCATCAACAAGAAGACGGTCGATCCCACCGATCCCGCAAGCACGCCGGTGGTTCAGTTGGAAACCGCGATGGGCGCCGCCATCTCCCTGTTCGACGACGCGATTTGCGTTCAGGTGGACAGGATGCGGTTCCTCCCCGTGAAAACCACCGACGATCTGTTCATTATGCGGTCGGATAGATTCCACCTTACGGACCAATTCGAGATGGAAGATGGCAATTACATTTTCCCCAACGTCGAGCTTGATTCGCGCTACTACAAGAACATCGATGACTTCAACGAGCGCTTCCCGTACAACTTGCCTTCTTTGGCCGCCGCCAACTCGGTTCGCATCGAGGGGGATTGGACATTCGGACAGAACGTGTCGTTCTATGGAGATGCGGTCTTGCGCGACCAAGGACGGCCCAGCTACGTGCCGAACGGTGAGTTCGTTGGCCCCCAAGGCATCGAGCCTGACGAGTGGTTGTCGTGATTATACCGCATGCAAGAAATATCTCTTTTTTCGAGAAATGGCCCACAGGAACACAAAAAGCCTCTAATATAGAGGAAAGGTGCTTTCCAGCACAGATACTCGAAAACTGTAACGATACGTGAGGACTAATGGCAGAGGGTAGCAACGGGAGACGGCGTTTTTCCGACAAATGGGGCAAGCACGAGCTTGATGTCTTGGCCGTATTGTCATCAGCCTTCCCCCAATGGCTCACTTCACGCCAGATCGCGCAACGCGTGAAGGCGTATGCGGACTCTTACGGGGAATTGGCCGATCAAGCGGCGAAGGCGGCTTTCGCCAAACAGTTCCAGCGTGATCGCGCCAAACTTGCTGCGATGGGCATTGCCATTGAATCGCGGCAACCGGAATATTCGTCGAAATCCGAAGGTCAGGATTTCGCCTCATACCGTTTGCAACTCGGCGATGAGCCTCGTGTCCGCCTACATTTCGAGCCGGAGGATCTGCCTGTACTTGCGGCGGCGAATTACCTTGCGCGCTCCATGTCGATTTCGTCGAGCGCTTCCAGCCAGCCGGTCCAGCATACTTCTCGGACCGCGCCACGCGTCCCCCAGACACCGGTGCCCG
>NZ_JBJEIH010000111.1:0-4640 GCF_051876855.1 Bifidobacterium sp. | reverse complement strand
ATACGTGTCGGAGCGGGAGAAATCATCAACCAGCAGGGCATCGCACACGACCGACGAACTCGAGCCTTCGGCGCCGTCGACGATTTTCACGAGTCCACGATAAGCAGAACGACCGCCGCCGCGTGAAATGGACTTCGCCACAATCGTGGAGCTGGTGTGGGGTGCGAGATGAATCATCTTCGCGCCCGTATCCTGATACTGCCCATTGCCGGCGAAACCGAGGGACATGGTGGATGCCTTGGCATACGGCTCGGCGAGGATGCATGCCGGGTACTTCATGGTTGCCTTGGATCCGATATTGCCATCGACCCATTCCATTGTGCCGCCTTCACGCACGTATGCGCGCTGAGTGACGAGGTTGTACACATTGTTCGACCAGTTCTGCACTGTCGTGTAGCGTACGCGAGCATGCTTCTCCACGATGATTTCGACGATGGCGGCGTGCAGCGAGTCCGTGGAGTAGATTGGCGCGGTGCACCCTTCGACGTAATGCACGTAGGAGCCTTCGTCAGCGATGATGAGCGTACGCTCGAACTGGCCCATATTCGGCGTGTTGATGCGGAAATAGGCCTGGAGCGGAATATCGACGTGCACGTCCTTCGGCACGTAGACGAAGGAGCCGCCAGACCATGCCGCGGTGTTCAGCGCGCCGAACTTGTTGTCTTCAGGAGGCACGACCTTGCCGAAATACTTGCGGACCAGATCAGGGTATTCGCGGACCGCGGTATCGGTGTCGACGAAGATCACGCCCTGTTTCTTCAGGTCATCTCGAATCGAATTGTAGATGACCTCGGATTCGTACTGCGCCGCGACGCCGGAGACCAGACGCTTCTTCTCCGCTTCCGGGATGCCGAGCTTGTCGTAGGTGTTGCGGATATCGTCGGGAAGATCCTCCCAACGCTTCGCCTGTTCCTTGATTGGCTTGACATAGTACTTGAAATCGTCGGCGTTGAAGCCGCTCAAATCAACGCCCCACGAGGGCATCGGCTTGTCGACGAAAGCCTTGTAGCCGCGCAGACGCATGTCAAGCATCCATTGCGGCTCATGCTTGTCGGCGGAGATGGCCCTTACGACGTTCTCGTCGATGCCTTTCTTCGCCGCTTCGCCGGCGGCGTCGGAATCATGCCAGCCGTAGTTGTAGTCGCCGAACTGGCTGATGATTTCGTCATCCTGCTTGATCTTGTCCTCGTTGACGCGGGAACGGTCAGCCACGTACTGGCTCATCTCCACGTCTTCCGCGGCGTTTGGTGTGTGTTCGCTCGCCACCGTACGCTGCCTCCATTCATTCGTTGTTCCATCGCTAACCTAACAGACCGGGGCGGAAAACACTAGGGGTTGTCCGAACTACGCCTCATGCGAAACCGGATAGTGATATGGACGGGCGTGTCGAAATGAATGCGCCTGCACAACTTGGGATGTGCAGGCGCATTCGTGGTTCCGGTCAATGATGCCGGCTGTTTCGCACGTCAGTCACAGTTAGTCTTGGTCGGCCGCCTGATGATCCAGGGCCGCCTTGACCAGACCCGCGAACAGCGGATGCGGGCGGGTCGGGCGGGACTTGAACTCAGGATGCGCCTGGGTGCCCACATAGAACGGGTGGACATCCTGCGGAAGCTCCACGAACTCGGTGAGTTCGCCGTCCGGGCTTTCGCCGGAAATCCGCAGGCCGCCGTCACGCAGCTGCTGCTTGTAGTTGACGTTGACTTCGTAACGATGACGATGACGCTCGGTCACGTGGGTGCTGCCGTAGAGCTGGGCGACCAAGGAATCCTCCTCGAGGTTCGCCGGGTAAGAGCCCAGACGCATGGTGTGGCCCATATCGCCGTGCCCGGCGACGATGTCTTTCTGCTCTTCCATCGTGGCGATGACCGGGTTCTTGCAATCCGGCTCGAATTCAGTGGAGTTTGCGTCCTCAAGGCCGAGCACGTCGCGCGCATACTCGATGACCATGGACTGGAGTCCAAGGCACAGGCCGAGAGCCGGCAGACCAGTCTCGCGGGCGAACTTCAGCGCGCCGATCTTGCCTTCGATGCCGCGGATGCCGAAACCGCCAGGAATCACGATACCGTCGACGTTGTTGAGCGCCGCCTTCGCACCTTCCCAAGTCTCGCACAGGTCGGCTGCGACCCACTTGACGTTGACCTTGGCGTAGTTGGCGAAACCGCCGGCCTTGATCGCCTCGGTGACGGACAGGTAGGCGTCCGGCAGATCGATGTACTTGCCGACGATGGCGACGTTCACCTCATGCTTGGGGTGGTGCACCCGCTCGAGCAGATCCTCCCACTCGGCCCAATCGACATCATGGAACGGCAGGCCGAGTTCGCGCACGACGTAGGCGTCCAGGCCTTCGTCGAACAGGATCTTCGGCACGTCATAGATGCTCGGGGCGTCCACGCAATTGACCACACCTTCAGGATCGACATCGCACATGAGCGAAATCTTGTCCTTGATGGACTGGTTGAGCGTGCGGTCGGAGCGCAGCACGAGCGCGTCCGGAGTGATGCCCAGCTGGCGCAGCATCATGACGGAATGCTGAGTCGGCTTGGTTTTCAGCTCATGAGCGGCGGAGATGTACGGCACCAGGGAGACATGCACGAACATGCAGTTCTCCGGGCCGAGTTCGCGGCGCACCTGACGTGCGGCCTCGAGGAACGGCTGGGATTCGATATCGCCGACCGTGCCGCCGATTTCGGTGATAATCACGTCGACGTCGTCTGCGGCCTGGGCGCGCATGCGGCTCTTGATTTCGTTGGTGATATGCGGGATCACCTGCACGCACTGGCCGAGATACTCGCCGGCGCGCTCCTTGCGCAGCACGGACTGATAAATCTGACCGGTTGTGACGTTCGCCTTCTGGCTGAGGAAGACATCGAGGAAACGCTCATAGTGGCCGATATCGAGATCGGTTTCGGCGCCGTCCTCGGTGACATAGACCTCACCGTGCTGGAACGGGTTCATCGTGCCAGGATCGACGTTGATGTAAGGATCGAGCTTCTGCTGAAGGACGCGGATGCCGCGGCTACGCAGCAGGCGTCCGAGGGATGAGGCGGTCAGCCCCTTGCCGAGGGAGGAAACCACGCCTCCGGTGACGAAAATATGCTTGGTGACGTGTTCCGATGCATTGCCATGTTGTCTTCTTGCCATGGAACTCCAATCTATCATCTCGCCATGACCCGGCGTGTTTCGTTGAGTCGGCGAGAAAGACAGCTCAGTGAGAATCTCAATTTCTCAACCGTGAGACTAGATTGTGCGAGATGTTGAGGACAAAGTCTGAACATCTCGCATCAGCAGGTGTCTGTCAAGAGAAATTGAGATTCCGCGGCGGAAGCGCCTCAGCCGGCGGCAGATCCGCGGTAACCTCGTGTCACGAACACCGCGGATCTGCCAGACGGCGAAGAAATCAGTCAGTTTCCGTACCAGTCCGGGTCGGAGGCGTCGCGGGCGGCGGTGCTGTGCCAGGTGGAGGGCGTGGCGGCCACATGGATGGCGACTGCCGAGCCAGCGGGCACGGTCGCGTTGAGTTTGCCGTCGATGCCGATATGCACTTTCGATGAGCAGTCGCCGCTGGCGTAGACATTGCAGTAGTCGCCGGCGGGCATCGACGTGGCATACGACACGGTGGCGTCGTTTTCGCCGTTGTTAATGACGATGTAGGCCCGGTTGCCGCGGCCGAAGCCAATCACGTTATCGCCGTCGTCATGCCAGTCGGTCATGCGTGCGGACCCGGCGACATTGTGCCAGCCGATCATGCCGCGGATCGCTGTCCACCGCTGCGTGCACGTCCAATCCGAGTCTGTGCCGCATGTGGTGTCGGGAACGGATGTCTTGGTCGCTCCTGGAGCGCCGTCATCAGATTTCTCGTATTCGTAGCCGGAGAAGATGTTCGGCGTGCTGTACGGGTAGGCAAGCATGAAGGCGTTGGCCAGCAGATAGGAGTTCTCGTCTCGGTATGTCAGGGTCATGCCGTTGCGCTCGGTATCCCAATTGGTGACGAATATCGCGGCGTCATCGCTGGGCACCAGATTGCTCGTGATGTCCTTGATTGATTTGGTGCCACCGACCAGCGAATTCGAGAAGAAGGTCTTGAGCTGGTAGGCGTACTGGAATTCGGAAACTTGTCCGGAACGCGTGTAGTTCTTCGGCTGGATGGCTGCGGCTTCATTCACGTTGCCGATGACCTCCTGCATCCACCAGATGTCGCTCAGGGAACGCCCGGTCTTCTTCGCCACGAGTTTCTTGATGGCGAGGACATCCGTATTGGAGATGTGTTTGACGGCATCCACCCTGAAGCCGGCGACGCCGTATTTCAAGAGTTTGGCGAAATATGAAGCGAGCGTGTCGCGTACATGGGCGGATGACGTGTCAAGGTCCTGCAATCCGGTGACACGGCAATCCTGCACGTTCTCCTGATCGGAGTAGTTGATGACATCCGTGTCGCAGGTGTGGAAATCCTTCGCGGTATATCCGATGGCGGGGAAATCGCCCTTGGCGTCGTAGGAGCTGCCTCCTGTGCCGGTGCCGCTGCCCTGATCAACCCCCGTGGTGTGGTTGATGACAGCGTCGGCGATGACACCCACACCCGCGGCCTTGCAGGTGGCGACCATGGATTTGAACTCCTGTTCGGTTCCTTCCTTGGAGTT
>NZ_JBJEIH010000110.1:0-4674 GCF_051876855.1 Bifidobacterium sp. | reverse complement strand
CGACGCTCATCTCCTTCGCTGTAGCCGTCGGCAACATGCATCGCGCGACCTCCCCCGAGTTTAAGAAGGCCGGCCATCGGATTGCGCGTATCGCCCCGCGGTATGCGGCCGATGGGCTCACCCCTGATAAGGATGGCCTGCTCGAGGCGATGGACGTGGTCGAATCGCTCACCGAATTCCATGATGCGCTCGCCGTGTCCACCCCGGGCTATGGCGCCAGCGCCGAAGCGCTATTCAAGATGACGCTCGGCAATCGCATCGGCGTCAAGCTCGCCGACACCATCGCCGTGGACGACCTGTTCACCCCGGCCTATGGCTCGTTCCTCGTTGAGCTTGATGACAATGCGAAGCTGCCAGCGGTGTCCAACCGCGTCGAAATCGGCGTAATCGGCGAGACGACCGACGCGTACGAATTCGTCGCCGGCGGCGAGTGCCTCAATCTCGACCAGGTGCAGGAAGACTGGGAATCCGCAATGGAAAGCGTCTTCCCGTACCGCTCCAAAGGCGAGGAACGCGGCAGCGTCACCGAAACCGAGGAATTCCACGCCCCGAAGAAGACCGTATACACGGGCTCTCCCGTCGCCAAGCCGCATGTGGTGATTCCGGTGTTCCCGGGCAACAACTGCGAGTACGATTCCGCGGCGGCATTCGAGCGCGCAGGCGCCGATGTGAGCACGCTCATCGTGAACAACCTCACTCCGCAGGCCGTCGCCGAATCCACGCAGGCGCTGGTCGACGAGATCCGCCGTAGCCAGATCGTCATGATCCCTGGCGGTTTCTCTGGCGGCGACGAGCCTGACGGGTCGGCGAAGTTCATCACCGCGTTCTTCCGCGCCCCAGCCGTCACTGACGCCGTGCGCGACCTGCTCAAGAACCGCGACGGTTTGATGCTTGGCATCTGCAATGGATTCCAAGCGCTCATCAAGCTGGGCCTCGTGCCGTACGGCGACATCGTGCCGATGACCGACGCCTGCCCGACGCTGACCTTCAACACCATCGGCCGCCATCAGAGCCGTCTGGTGCGTACGCGTGTGGCTTCCGACCTGTCCCCGTGGCTGGCGGAAAGCGCGGTCGGCGACGTGCACACCATCGCGATTTCGCACGGCGAGGGCCGGTTCGTGGCTTCCGACGACGTGCTCGCCAAGCTCAAGGCCAACGGCCAAATCGCCACGCAGTATGTGGACGCCGACGGCGTGCCCGGCATGGATCTGGACGTCAACCCGAACGGCTCGATGCTCGCCATCGAAGGCATCACCAGCCCGGACGGCCGCGTGTTCGGCAAGATGGGTCATTCCGAACGGTACACGGACGGCACCTTCGTCAATGTGCCCGGCGACAAGCTCCAACCGCTGTTCACCAGCGGTGTGAAGTATTTCACCGCCTGAGTGGTCCGGTAATCCGGACTCGCTACGACGGATTGCCTTGGGCGGATTTGCCCCGGGCGACCCGTCAGGCGATCCCCCGCAGCGAATGAATCATCAGAAAGGCCGGTCGTTTCCCCATTGCGGGAGGCGACCGGCCTTATGGTTTCCGGTGTGCGATAGATACTCACCGCCCGCCCTAGTTGCCGCGCCTCATACGCCATCCGGCAAGAAACTACACGCAATCTTACCAACGCTCAGAGGACTCTCACCGTCGGTAACGCCTTCTGCCAAACACACAGACCACCCACCGTCGGCACACCCTCTACCGACACTCACACCCTCCCCAGCGGCGCAGAAACAGAACGACAACCCTCCACCGACGCTGACAGACCACTCAGCGGCGGTAGAAACATCTGTGGCGTGGGACGGCCGCAACGCAACGGGGCGACTATAATGATAACCGTTCGAACCAACGGCGGTTCGTCGGACGACGGCCGCACCCCTCCGATGACGTCAGGGAAGCGCATCGATGCAAGCAGACAGAGCATTCCCCACCGACGCATATGGCGCATCACACTATCGGCGAGAACGCTGGGACAACGCGAAGAAGCGAGCCCTGTGAAAGGAGCGGAGATGAACGGCACAGACGACTTATCTGGCGGTTCCACCGACATCGACGGCTCCACCATTGACTACGTCTCCATGATTTCGACATATGATCCGATGGAACAGACCACCCCGCTGCGTCCGATAGGTCCGGTGGGCACCCGTGTCGTCGAACGCATCGAGCAGGAGCCAGACGAACACACGCAGGCGCGATACCGCGTGAGTATCCGCACTCTTGCCGCGCTGATGACAATCATCCTATCCATAGCCATTGGCATCCCCATATACCGCGCAGTGCAACGCAACCGTTGGCAGAACGCCGTAGCCGATGATGTCGTATCCACCATGGAAATTGTTGACGACATGCTGCTGCAGAACCACGGCAACACCGGTTTCATCAACGGAGACGTCTCCTGCCCCGATCCGAATACCTGTTTTCTGACTGCCGATAGCGGTGTCATCACCAAAGACGCGCTCAACGCGGGGACGCGCATCCCTATGCATGCCGGCGATTCCATCACCATCAGGCATAACAGCCGCGACGGCGCGCCGGCATATGAATACATCGTGATTGGCGAAAACGTCCATCTGCCCGGCTCGTGCATCTACCACTCCTCATCGGGCGAGATGGTGTGCGACTGGCGGTGAGCCGAAGGAACCCAGCCGGGTCTGGCAGACAGACATGGCGATGGGCGTTGTCTGATTACCTTATTTCTCGCTTTGCCCCACGACAATCGCGTCATTCCAAGCCCCAGCGTCATTCGTCCCGCTCGCCGAAGAGTCCTGTTGCGAGGATTTCGCATCCACGGTGCATACCACATCGAATGCGTATCCGGTAGACGGCAGGTAATGCGCTGTAGCGTGTCGATTCCCGTCACCACGATGAGCAGCAGACAAGAGGGTATCGCATTCCTGCAGCTGTTTGCCCGTCACCTTCAACACGACCGTCTTGCCGGTCGCGGTATTCGTTCCTATGAGTCTGTGGTCAGGATATGGAAGGGGGTGGGAATACGTGACAGACTCGGAAGGGACGATGGTTACCGTCGTGGGATTTGACAATTGCGGAATATCGTTGATGAGGTCCTGCGCCACACATATACAGAACATCATCAGTGTGACTGACATTATTCCCAAGAGTTCCTGCCACAAACCGCAAATTCCATGAAGCCTATCGAACACACAATCAACGATGCATACTATCAATGCGAGGGATACGAACAAGCACAGCGCACATTGCGCATAATAATGCACCAGCATCTTGTCAAACAGCGGCGCGATAAGAGCAAACAGCCCTAAGGCAACCCAGATGCAGGTCAGCACCGCAAACCAACGATATCTTCTCAATCGCATACTCAAGCGACGAAGTTTTGCTTTCACCGTGGTATATTGACCCCAATCCTCCTGCATGGCATCGGATCGGCCCGGCCCTACGCCCATGGTAAACGCAGGCCCGTCAGGCGTCATCACCGGAGCACCGAGGGCGAACACCGATATATCTCCATGTTCATCGACTCCGCCAAGGGAATTCAGCATCAGCCGGGAATCGGGACCCGTCTGCGGCTTGGTTTGCCGCAGAGAGCCGACAGGAGAGGAATCAAGATTGTCGCCCGTCACCGAATCCAGCGCGGTGTAAGCGGTATTCGTTTCAGGAATCGTCGCCGACAACTGCGCCGGCGATGCTGTCTGATGCGGGACTGCAACCCCCTGCACCGGTGATTTCATGAATCGCTGGTCGAACTGCGACTCCAACGCAGCGGGCTGTACGGGGCGAACCGGCTGAGATACCGGTTGCGGCGAGAATACCGTCCCCGGCACCGCCGTTTGCTGCGCGGCATCGAACAAAACCCCAGTATCTTCCACCCCATTCACGGGAGCAGCACTTCCCCGACTATCGCCGCGACCATGAGACATCAAGTATTCCGACGTTTCCTCTTGCATTGCTGACCCTCCCACCCACATGCATGCTCTTGCACGTGGCAGCTGCTTCTCTCTTCTGTACAACCGACATCGGTTGCGCAGAAATCACCATATCAGTGATGAGTGACGACGCTACCGCGCAAGTGCGCAGCGCTCGACGTCTCAAATATTCTGCGGCGCGAACAGGCGAAGACCATCAAGACACGAGCGCGATAATCCGGCGGGACGAGGAATGCCCGTTCGTGAATCCGACCGCTCCAATCGAACCGGTTCGACACGCCCGACACGCCGTGCAACGTCAAACGTTTGACTCTTTGTTCCCCGGCGTCCCACTCCTCGTTGCCCATACCATCTACCTTAGAAATTGCAGAAGGTTATGGGCGGCCTGCCTGGTTGAAGAGGGTAGGCCGCTCCGGCACCGGGCCTGGTCGGGAACCAGGAACGGCGCGGTTGGATTCATTTCATCATCATTCCCAGATATCGGTTCGTGCGAAAACGAAAGCCGCGAACCGCAATCACGAGAACATCACAACACAGGAGAGAACATCATGCATCAACCGGTCACTTTCGAAATCCCGTCCATCGGGTACACCATCGTCGACCACGGAAGCAATCCATCCGACTCGGAAAAGACACGTCCGACAGCTGTGCAAACCGCTCGCCGCATCGCCTTGAGCACCCTCGCTGCCATCACGGTCATCGCCGTAGGCTGCTTTGCCGCCACCGGCATCGACGGGTTCATGCAACGCCGCCAGTGGAAAGCGAATATCACCACCGACATGGCATC
>NZ_JBJEIH010000109.1:0-4745 GCF_051876855.1 Bifidobacterium sp. | reverse complement strand
ATGCACGCTAGGGGAACCGGATCGCCGTACGCCTGCCACTGCTCGAGCCGACCGGCGTAGGTGCTGCCGGCATCATGCTTGATGGCGATGGGCTCGTACTCCGCCTGCATGAGCATCATGTTGAGGATCTGGCGTCCGGTACGCCCGTTGCCGTCGGCGAACGGGTGGATGTTCTCGAGTGCCTCCGCGGAGGCGCGCTCCGACGGACTCGGGCCCGCCGTTGTCTGTACGCTGAAACCGATGCGTCGCGTGTCGGACTGCGAAGTATGCGATGACGGCAAACAGCGTATGCAAGCACAGGCCGAAATGGATGAGTCGCGTGTCGTACCTCGACCGTGGTGAGTCTCCGTCGTTGATGATGTAATATCCGCCCCCGGCATCCTCCATGATCTCTTCCTGATGTCCAGTAACCGGAGTCTGCACCGCAGCATCCACCGTGTCGGTCGAAGGTGTCTTATCGTTCTCCCATTTGCCGATCGTGGAGTTTGCGCTGCTCAGAATGCTATCCTGTATCTCAATCTCAATATCGCACATGACCATCAAATAGGGGAGTGTCAGAGGATGTGGCTTTGCGGTGAGAAGGAGCACAATGTTCAGAATTGCGATGAGGAAAGCCACAACCTGTAGGCATTTCCAAAGCCCGTGAGTAGACAGCAGGATAGATAAATTGATAAGCAACGGGAGAATCAGAAGAACCACGGCAATCGGGAGTGCATAGGTGTAGTCACCAGAAGAAGATGCCCCGAGAAATATGAAAAGACACGGTACTACCGTGAAGAGTGAAATCAGCAATGCACAGACGATAAACACACTGACGAGCATGCCTATCGCACGCGCAGACATCAACGGAGTGGACGCGTGCAATATGCCCTCCTGCACGAAGGGCAGGAATGTCAGTGCGAAATAGAAGAAGTCAATTACACACGGGAGCCACATTGTTCGAATCCAAGGATGCCCTGATGCAGGTACAAGTTTGGAATGTTCGGCCTTCCAATTCACATATTGTTTTTTCTGGTGCTCGGCGCCGCGAGCGGCATTTTTCACCCAGGCGGCGTAATCAGAAATCGACAGTAACGCGATCAGGTTGACAAGGGAGAATACAAACGCGAGTATCCACCCAGGCCAGACTTTCATAATGCCGATGAGTCGGGGCATCTCCATTGACAACAATATCTGTGAGAGGAATGCGAGAATGATGATGACAACTTGAATGGCATCCGTTTTGTGTTGGTTGTTGTAATCATCTTGTGTATGAGCGGCCGAACGGGTGTCGCGGAAGATGATGAGCGCAATCAGTGCCGCTTGCGTTCCGCCAAGACTTGCCAGGAGTCCCGGGGCATCTGGGCGGTCGTGCACCTTGGGATCACCGGTTTGATTCATCCAAAACCCGGTGAAACCGTTCATATCGTGTGCCGTGGGAGGTATGAAGAACATGGGAATTATGAAGAATACCAACAGTGAGACAATCAAGAGCCCCAAGAAATTCGATATAACTTGAGCGAGCGTGAAGTTCTTTTCGATGCGCAATATCATCTTTTTCAGCAGGTCGTGGGGCTTCACCGTTCTAAGACCCCGGAACGAGTGACCTTGCGTATTGCCCGTATGTGTTGTATTGCCCATTGCCGATGCCTCCTTCTCGATAGGTATGTCCATTCCCATGCTAGCGGGCAGGCGTGCGCGGTCAGGCTGGATTCGGGAATTGCCCCATGGATATGCCCGACAGCTGAAGACATCACATGGAGAATCCGGCCCATGTCTGGCGGCAGGGCCGGATATACCTGGCATATGGGCTATACCGTCATCGGTGGTTTCGGTGGCGGTGCCTCGTTGCTGGTTCACAGGGAGGGGCCATGGTATGAATCGGAGCCGAGGGCTGTTGCAGACGGTGGCTCCGGTGAAGGATCGGGAAGGGGAGCCTGTGATTGAGCAGGTGACCCGGGCTCGGATTCCGTGACGCCGTTCGGGTGCCTGAGCGGGGGGAGCGGTGTCGATGGATCGAAGAGCGTGGCGTCCATAAAGCGTTGCAAGGGTACCGGGTCCTTCAGGTCGGAGTCAAAGGTGTTGTCCAGGACAAGTGCGTCCCGGAAATACTGTGCGTGCGATGCGAATGGCGTGTTGTCCACCGTGAAGCCTAGGCGCCGCAGATACATGATCGCGAACACCGCAGTGGTACGGGTGTTGCCTTCGCGGAACGGGTGAATCTGCCAGATTCCCGAGATGAAGCCGAACACGCTGGACGCGATGTCGCGCCGGGACGCGCCGGGATATGATTCCCCGCGCTTTCGTTCTTCCATGAAATCGTAGTCCAGTGTCTCACCGACCAGATGATACGGTGCATACGATACGGAGTCTCCGCCGAGCACAGGTTCCCGCTTTGAAATGTTGACTGTCCTCCACACGCCGACCCAGTCGTTGCGGAACACACCTTGGAACAGGTGACGATGGATTTGCCTGAGCATCGGGGGCATGAGCACGAATGAGTCGTCCTGGAGGATGGCGCTGATTCTGGTGGAGACGATGTCCGCCTCGAAATGGGGCTCCTCGGACTTGTTGCCTTCGTGATACTCGCGTAGGTTGTGTTCCACCTCGGCGTACGAGACACGTCCATCGATCTGTTCCCGGGCCTGGCTGACGGCATAGTCCGACGGCGTCAGCCCGTCCGCGGCTTGCAACCCGAAGCCGATTCTCCACGCTTCGGCGCGTGACTGCGAGGTGCCTTCGCCCGTCGAGACGTAATATTCATCCTCAGCTGCCATTGCCATCCCTTTCCTCCGGCACGGCCTCGGTGTCCGTATGCGCCCATTCCTCCAGCAGGTAGTAGTTGCGGATGATGGTCTCCTGGTCCGGGTCGCTCATCTCCCTGGTCGCGCCGTCCAGCTCGTCGTACAGCGAGCCGGTCCAGCGGTCGCCGCGTTCGATGGCGTCGACGAGTTCGTCGATGGCCTCGGCGGTGATCTGCGGGATCGGGAACGGCCAGTCGCGCGCCCTGCGGATGCGTGGTGTGTCTGTCATGGTTGCCGCCTTCCCTTGGCTGTCGTGTCTGTATACCCATGGTAGCCGGATTGCCGGCCGGAGGAGGGACGGCGGCGTCCGCCCGGCCGGTCGCCGAACGCGAGGCGGATCCCGCGGTCGGGGTCGGGTTCCAGTCGCGCGTCGAACTTGCGGCCCGCTTTCGAGACCAGGCCGGTGATTTTCGGGTGTTTGCCCGCGAGGGCGCGGCGGACGACGGCGTCGGTGAGTTTCCTGCCGCATATGGTCGGGTAGATGCGGTAGCCGCAGCCTTCGGACAGCTGCCATGTCCCGTCCGGGTTCTTGCGGCTGTGGTTGGTCGAGCATTGCCATATCCCGCCGGTCCTGACGACCGGTGCGCCGCAGCGCGGGCACGGGCCGTAGGATTCCTTCTCGCGTGTCGTGCCCGCGAGGGCGCGCAGGTCATCGCGCCCTGCCAGGCGCATGGTGCGGCGGGGCAGGCGGGCGCACTCGGCGCGGATCTGGTCGAGGAACGTTTGCGGGTCGGCGTCGCCGTGTTCGATGTCCGCGAGGGTCTGTTCCCATTGCGCGGTGAGCTTGACGTCCTTGAGCTCGTCGACGGCGACGGCGATGAGCAGGCGGCCGGCGGGCGTGCTGCGGATCTGCCGGCCCTTGCGTTCCAGGTTCCCGGTCCTGACGAGCTGTTCGATAATGCCCGCGCGGGTGGCGGGGGTGCCGATCCCGCCGGAGTGGCTGGTGTCGTCGTCGAGCGCCGCTTTGAGGTCGCGGTCGGCGATGAAGCGGCTGGCGTGTTCCATGGCCGCGAGCAGGGACGCTTCGGTGAACGGCCGGGGCGGGGCGGTGTGTCCCTCGGCGAGCGTGGCCGGGCCCGCCTGCGGGTATGTGCCTTCCATGAGCCCCGCGGGGATCGTGCCGTCGTCTTCGTCGTGCCTTTCGCCGTTCTCGTGCTCGCCGTGCGGTGTGTCCCGGGCGGTGGCGGGATGTTCGATGAGTGTCCATCCCGGGTCGGCGGGCGTGTCCCCGCAGGCGCGCAGGGGGATGTCGTGGCCGGGCACGTCGCCGGCGGGCGTGTCGATGGCGGCGGTCACGCGGGTCGTGTCATGGACCCGGTCCGTGGAGCATGCGGCCCACATGCGGGTCAGGATCGTGGTGATGGCTTGGCGTTCCGTGTCGGTCAGGTCGCGGGTGAACGTGTCGTAGGTCAGGCGCCCGGTCGGCAGGATCGCGGTGTGTCCGGCGACCTTCCCGTCGTCGACGCACCGCGCGGGGTCGAGGGCACCGGCCTGTGCGAGGTCGTGGATCGCGGTGACCTGCCCGGTGTCGAGGAAGCCGAGCGCGTACCGGGGGTGCAGCAGCAGGCGCAGCGCGGGAAGGTCGTCATGTGTGATGTACCGGCTGTCGGTGCGCGGGTAGGTCGCCAGCCCCATCTCGTACAGGTGCTGCAACGCGTCGAGCGTGTGTTCGGCGGTCACGCCGTACCGTGTGTTCATGGCCTGCTGGAGGCTTGTCAGGTCGAACAGGGCGGGCGGCCGGTCGTGTTCGCGCCGGTGTTCGACCCGGGTGACGTTAACCGGCCTGCCCTGGGCGGCGTCGAGCAGCCGCACGGCGGCGTCATGGTCGGTGATCCTGGGGCTGTGCAACGTCCAGCCGCCCATGTGGGCCGCCAGACGCCAGAACGGGGTCGGGGTGTGATGCTCGATCGCCTGTGTTTGTTCAATAGGAAGTGGGCCGGTTGAGCATCTGGAATTAGTCCA
>NZ_JBJEIH010000108.1:0-4794 GCF_051876855.1 Bifidobacterium sp. | reverse complement strand
CAACCCGTATCCAATCCTCCCGCTACAATATCCACCAACTGCGCAACGTCAGCGTCATTGATGGAGGCGGAGATGGGGAACGGCCAGCACACGTGCAAACTTCAGGATTTTTCGTCACTTTTCGACCAGCGGATTCTCGACCGTGCGTATGGGTATCGTGATGCCGGCATGGTCACCGATATCAGACAGTCCACGGATGACACCGATTTGTGGCATGCACAGGTGGCGGGCTCGCTCGGATTCTATGATGTCGATATCCGCATTCATGGTGGTGTGGTCATGTCCGCCGCATGCACCTGCCCATATGGCCAGAAACACTCATATTGCAAGCATGTCGGTGCGGTGCTTCTGACGATTGCAGACCAGCAACATGAGCGGCAGACCGATGCCGCTCTCCCGAACGACGCTTCAGAGGCCGTTCGTTGGTATTGGAATGATCAGTTTCCGGGCGCGGATGGTTGGAAAGCCGTGGACGTGCTGGACGAGGAGGATTGGAAAGCGGTTCGCCGCGTGCTGGAAAACGCTTTAGGATTGCCTGATTCACAGTTGCACTTGGTGTCGTTGATTCGCGCGAACGATTCATACACCAAACGGTCATCGACTTCTGCCCAGCGGGGCAATCAGACGAATGCCAACATGCGATTGCTGGTTCCGCTGTTCCACCCCACAGATGTTGCACAGCTGCCTCACGGTTGGTTTACTTTCCTCGAAGCCGCATATGAGCGTCTTGGCGATCGTGAGGGACTGCGGCACATGTACAGCAGGTACATTCTCATGGCCCGCACCCTACCCGAAGCGGTGTATGTGCAACGGCTGCGCCAGGTCTCGGGGGAGCATTGGCTGGAGGACCGAGACGCCATCGTTGATTTCGCATCCCGGCATTCGCTGGAGATTTCCTATGGTGGAAACAATCCGGCGTATGAACGATTACTGCGGGAAGAACATTTGCCGCAAGCTGCCGCAATATATTGCCGGCATAATGTGAATCCCCGGGTGTTGCTGAATCTGCTTGATCTGGTGGCGCAAACCGATCCGGAACGGTGGAAGGACCGGGTGCGCACGATGCTGCTGCAACCTGATTCGGAGTTCTACCGAGTGAATGATGATGCCTCGGTGCGTTATGTGGTGGCGTGGATCAGCAGGATTGAAACGGTGTTCGGTGCGGAGATGGCCCATGAATTGGCTACTCAGATTGTTTGCATGTTTCCGCAGCGCGAATGGTTGCATACGCGGTTGCTACCGTACTGCGGCGTCGCGGAGAGCAAGCAAGAGCCGGAAACGAGAATTAAAGATACCGATGAGGCTGACGGCGGGACTGAGGAAAGCAATGAGCAAGAATAATGACTTCCATGATGAGAACTTCATCGAGGAGCGGCCGCACGGAACTATGGAATCGTTGCTTGCTGTAACGGTGAGCTACCGGTTCGGGTACCGTTTTCTACAGCAGGATCTGCTCACCAATCTCCAGTGGGAAACGGTCAGAGATATTCTTGAACGCTACTTTGGGATGAAGGATGTCACCACCGCGTTGCGCTACGCAGCTGAGCGCGTACATGACGGGCTGCAGCGAAATCCAGGCGTTCATGTGAGTGCGAGTATTCGGCAGGATCTGGACTCGATGCTTCGCGCTGGCGGGAATGATCATCGCAAGGGTACCGGTGGCGGCGTTGCCGGTGACGACAAGGACGGCAATACCGCAGAAAATATTGTCCCTCCAAGCCCGGATGAGATTGCCAATCGCGGCCTGCCCGGAGGAGTGTTTGACGTATTGGAGGCTGCGTATGAGCATTTCGATGACAATGAAGGCTTGCTCAGAATCGCAATGTACGCGATTGTGTCCGATATCGTTCCTGCGCACCGCTACATTGCCATGGCGAAGGACCTCGCCGGCGATGAATGGCCGCAAATTCGCGATCGCATTGTCGAACTGTTCGAGGAATTCGACGACAAGTTATTCATCGGGTACGACAATCGCAATGTCGCGTACGAACAGCTGCTGGTGCAGGAGCAGCTGGGTGATGCCGCATGGAATTATCTGTGTCGGCGGCAGCCTCCCGTCGGTGGATGCGAGCCGATTCTCATGAGCGATAGTGTCAAGGACTGGGATTCTCTGTTCAGTACGCTTGCGCCGGTTGCGACGCTTTCTCAGCGCGATGCGGTGGTCTCGACGCTGATGTATCCGTTGCAGGACGCCGATGGTGATCTGCTCCATGAGGATACCGAGAAGAATCGGGCGAAGATTCAGCGTATCTTCAGGCAGTGCATACGCTTTGGCGCTCGTGACCGCGCAGTACGGGAGCGAGAGCGGTTGCGGATGAT
Organism: Bifidobacterium sp.; assembly: GCF_051876855.1. Lineage (GTDB taxonomy): Bacteria > Actinomycetota > Actinomycetes > Actinomycetales > Bifidobacteriaceae > Bifidobacterium. The sequence goes on along the minus strand of NZ_JBJEIH010000108.1, from coordinate 2,475 downwards.
GTACCCACGCCGCCCGCAACTGCAAATGATGCTGGATAAGGTACTCGAGGAGCATGATGATGACGTTTCATGAGAGCGGGACGGCAAGTGACAAGCCCGCGGTACTGTATTACTGATATGTAACACAATAATACAGTATGCTGGTTGCTGACAGGCAGGCCCGCTTGTTACCTCAACTGGTTTTCCACCTGCTCTGTTAGCCAGCTTCTCTTCTCTCGTAGTGTTTCCTTGACGTTCAACTGGTGGCCATCTCCTGTTCGCGGCGGGTAGGTTTTCATGCCTTAGCCTGCCGGCAGGAGGACTGCATCTCATGTATAAGACTGTTGAAATTGGGTACCATCCGAAAGCCGGCGATATGGCTGCGGCGATCGAGCGCGCTGCGAATGAACTTGCCGCTCAAGGCTATCGTGTTGTGTCGTTTTCTGTCACGGGCAGTGCCAAAGCCATTGTGCTCGCTGAAAAAGAGTCAGATGACGCGCACTCGGAAGAGGCTATTGATCATGAATAGTAACCTGCGTAGGGCACTGCTCATCATCGGCGTCATCGGCATTATCTTCGGGGTCGTCGGTTACATCGGCCTTCTGATTGGCGGGAACTTCGGTGCGTTCGTCAATGGCATGACTCCCGGCATCCTGCTGGGCCTCTCTGCGCTGGTGATTATCGTTGTCACAGGCGGGGGACAACGGCACGGCGACTGAGTTTGCAATCACCGGCGTGTGTGATGTGAAACGCGTCAATGATTGTTGCTATTCGCATGCTGGTGTCCACTGACACTGTGCATTGTCGATAAACCTTGCCCCCTGCGTTTGTAGTCGCTTGTCAACGATGGGCGCAATGATCATGAGCCCCGCTTGGTGGAACCAGTGAACCTATGTTGTCACGACAGGTGGGTTCGGTTGTGACCGGCTTTCGGGCTGTCCGAATCTCCGAACACCTTACGAACACCATGATGGCTTTCAAGCCGGTCAGACTGCCGAACTCAATACGCACTGTTGCATTGCCCCCTGTTTCAACACTGAGATGCATCATGCCATGTTACGGTTTTCAGAAGTACGATCCATAGGTGTTCATCTCGATCGCTACTCTGTCCCCCTCAACTGTGTATTTTCCCTCTACCGAGAAAGTTTCGTATCCTGTCCACATCCTGCGTATTTCCTTGTTGAAGTCATCCGGCGCCTCGAACGTGCGTTTCACCCTTCCGTCGTATCTGGTGCTGTAAGTCCCATCCATGCCGACATTGTCGATTGTTGGATAGAAATCCATCGACCAGCTGATGTTGCTGATGGCGGGATCTTCGCCTGACCAATAGATCGGTGTGAAACCGAAAGGACATGCTTCGCTCCTCAGCGTCTTCATGGCCGCGCATTCATTCAATGCGCTTCGCATCTCCTTTGAGATTGCGGCTTCCAAATCCGCATTGGGCTCCACGTCAATCTCCCTGTCGAACAACAGGGTGTTCTCGTTCGTACGAATGGTCACCGTGCTCGTATTGAAATACCGCCCGACATCGGCTTTGATGACGTACGTTCCCGGATAGGCGGAAAAAGTCAGTGTCCTGTCATCAACGACATGCCCTGTGGTTTCAGCTTGTTCCGCGTTAAGCTTCACGTCGTTGACAAGATAGTCGTCCTGTCCTTTTGGCGCACTAAAAGAGACCTGCTTGAGTAGCGGCCTGATGATTTTCCAATTGTCGAATACCACATATCGCGAACCATCCGGGGCAAGAATAATTTCGTCACTGCAGGTTTCCCCGTTCAATTCATATGAGATATCTACAGCCAATGTCCCGTCGGAACGGTGGCGAATCGAAACGACGCGGGGCTCAGAGATTCTCGAGGATTCCGCCCGCCCAACCTTATTGGCAAGCATCGCTCGTTTGTTCGCTTGAAGCCTGGGCTCTGCAAGCTGCGTAGCACGCTGATAGTTACCAGAGGCAATCGCTGCCAGGTATTCATTGACAAGGGTGTTTGGGCTGAAAATCGTGCGAGACAATACTGTGTAGCATCCGTAACCGGCAGCGGCTACCGCTGCGAGAACAAGCAAGATAATCACTATCTTGTTCGTGAACAGTTGGTGCAACCGTGACCGAGTCGTGGTGAGTAGCGCTGAAAAACGTCTGGGGATGGATTGCTGCTGCCCAACATCACCGATGGTTGTCGGCGAACCGCATCGCGGGCAGAATGATGTTGGATGATCAATTGATAACTTACATGTGTTGCAAAGCATATATTCCCCCTGGCCATTATCGTGTATGGTTCGTTCCATATGGTCGCGGACGGATATCCGTCCGACGATGGAGGACAGCTTATCCAAAATCAGGGACCCGTGGGAGGGTCTTGTCTGGCACAGTGTGGCAAATGCAAATAGAATACTCGAAGATATCGGCGTGTCGGGAGGGTGAGAGAATCTTTGCTGGTTGTGTTGTGTGGTGTTTTCGACACGCCGGTGTTTGCGTGTGTTTTGTAGGGTTTGTGG
>NZ_JBJEIH010000107.1:0-4904 GCF_051876855.1 Bifidobacterium sp. | reverse complement strand
CGGGTCGTAATGAACGTGGGAGTTTGCGTCGTAGAAGCATGTAACCGAATAATCTCCCGTTATCTCCCGCCACTCGTGGGAGATTGGCCGCGAATCGGCGGTTCGGCAGAAAAGTCCCGGATTGCAGCGGGAGTTTATCGCTAATGCGCCAATCTGGCGCTGTTCTCCCCAAACCTGACTCGTGACCAATATTCAAGAATCACGAAATTCCAACGTTCACCTTGGGAGATTATCCGCATGAACGCGTGATTCCCGCAAACTCCCGCACCGCACGCGGGAGATCGGCGCCCGATAGGCCGATTTACGCTAAACTCCCGTCCGCCGGCGACAGTACTGCTGTGAGGAGCCCGCCAATATTGAAATGCCCTATACCGCGGTTCTTCCGTCGTGTTTCCCGACGAAGCAAGCTGATAGCTAAGTGAGCCCGGCATCCAGCGGGTCGCATCTCGACGGACACTCCGCGCAACGTGCCCATCGGCGTGGGTGTGTGCGTAGACAGGTGTTTGGGTGTGGTTCCTTGGTGCCTGTATCGCTCGATGTCTCGCTCGAGGAGCGTGGGTATCAGGCATGTCGCGTTTTCTCAATATCTCTTTTGCAAGCCGCTAATGGCGAGATATTGAGATATTCGTCTGAAAATCTCCGTGATGTCGGCTGTCCGGGCGAGATATTGAGACTTTGTGTGGCGTCCGCCCGGTTGCTGAAAATACAGGATTGGCTTGATTCCGCGGTTTTGAGACTGTCGGTGGTGGGGTGTGCCGGTCGGGGAATCTCAATATCTCGCGGGATTGCCGCCTGTCTTGGAGATATTGAGATGTTGCTCCGAAAATCTCCCGCCATTCGGCGATTTCACGAGATGTTGAGACTTGCTTCGGGCTTCTGTCCGATCCGGCATAGGCCGTGGAGCATTGAATTTGAGACGTGGGAACCGCATCCGGTTGATTTCGGTCAGACGGTCACGAAAAGACGAGGAGCAATATTATGACCAATGCAAATAACAGCCAGTCGCTTGATGCACAACAGCTGGAACAGCGATTCGATGACGGCGAGGAAGTGCTCGGGTGCTTTGATCTGGACCATCCTGTCGTCGAACACCATCCGGTCGTTCAGAAGCGTATTACCTTGACCATGCCTGACTGGATTGTCGAGGGGCTGGACGAAGAGGCCGAAGAGTTGGCCATCAGCCGCAATGCAGTAGTAAATACTTGGCTCGCTGAGAGGATACGCGCCTCGCGTGCGCACAGCCAATCCGCGGTGCGGGCGTGACGGATTACAGTGTGGGCTGGTTGTGTGAACGGATACAGACGTGGCACGGCGAACCAGATCGGATCAGCCGGCGGCGGACAACCGCACATATCCGGTTGCTTTGAGCGTGAATCGGATTCGCGATGCCGCGAAGAGATCAACCGCGTGCTCGACTATCCTGCCTTTGGTGTCGGATGCGTCGCGGCGGATGCGCACAACCGGCGAGCCTGTCGGAATATCCAGCAACGCCGCATGCTCGTCGGATGCTTCGAAGGTTTCCAGCGTTTCCTCGGCGTCGGATACATCTACGTCATACCGCGTGCTCAACGTACCGTACAGGGATGTGCCGAAATCGGGATAGGACAAGAGGTCGGGGAATAATGCCGCTGGCAGCGTGCTTTGCTCCAAGGACAGCGGCGTGCCATCCAGTCGTCTCAACCGGCTCATGCGGTAAATCGGGTCTCCCATCTGCAAACCGAGATGACGCGCGTCGCTTGGGCCACAGGTAGTAAGTGTCGCGCTCAGCACGGTCGTATCCAGCGTGAAGCCTTGTCTTCTTGCGATATCGGGCAATGATTCGATGGTATCGATATTCCGCACGATTTTGCCATCTGAAACGACGATGCCGCCGGCCCGGCCGATGAGACGGACGATTTCGTGATTGCGCTCCATGGTGTCGAGCGCCGCTCGCAGCGTCGATCTCGTGACGTTCAGTCGTTGCGCAAGTGCGCGTTCGGTGCCGATTCTTTCGCCGGCGGTCAGTTGATTGGTCCTGATGATCGTGCGTATCCGCCGGATGGTTTCCGCGTGTTCCTCTCGTGGTGCTTCCATATCGATCTTCCCGATGGTTGTGCTTGCGCAAACACTATCAGGCGATTATGTTGCGATGATTACGGTTGCATACAACAATGCCCGGCCCCGTGAGTGGTTGCGGGTCCGGGCATCGTCGATGGATTTCGCGAGACCGGACTGGCCGGTTCCCGCGTTCGGGCACGCGAGCTACCGTGCGTACCCGACGATTCTGTGCTGGCTACAGCTTGCTACGGCTGGCTACAGTTTGAGTGTCGCCAGCGTCTTGGTGAACGCGTCCATGAACCAGTCCACATCATCCTCGCTGAACACCAGCGGCGGGCGCAGTTTCAAGATGTTGCCGTACCGTCCGCACACCGAGGTGAGGACATGGTTGCCGCGCAGGGTTTCCAGGATATCCAGCGCTGCCTGCTGATCAGGGTCTTTCGTGCCGGGCTTGACGATTTCACAGCCGATGTACAGTCCTGCCCCTCGCACATCGCCGATGCACGGGTGTGCATCCTGAAGTGAGGCGACAGTCTTCTTGAAGATTGCGCCGACCCGCTTGGCGTTGCCCATCGTGTCCTTGTCACGCATCACGTCGAGTGTCGCCTGCGCCGCGGCCATGCATACCGGATTGCCGCCGAAGGTGTTGAAATACGGGATCGAGCCGGCGAACGGTTCAAGCACCTCGTGGCGTGCCGCCATAAGCGAGGTCGGCAGACCGTTGGCCATCGGCTTGCCGGAAGTCACCAGATCAGGCACAATGCCTTGACGCTCGAAGCCCCAGAAGGCATCACCGGTTCTGGTGAAACCAGGCTGGACCTCATCGGCGATCCACACGCCGCCAAGCTCATGTACCGTGTCGATGACCGGTTGGAGATAGCCGACCGGGTCCGGGTACACGCCGTCGGAGGAGAAGATCGAATCGGCGAGAAACGCAGCGAATTTCACGCCGTGACGTTCCATATCGGCCACCGCCTTGCGTACCTCGGCGGACATCCATGCGCCGAAGGCTTCAGCGCTGCATGATTCAGCCGGCTCGCCGTCGATTTCGAGACGATAGGTGTCCGGGGTGGGGACCATGCGCATCTTCAAACCGAGCGTCTGGGCGGTGCCGAGAGCGGGGGAGAGTTTCGACGTCAACGCCGAATTGCCGTGATACGCCTCGTGTGTGACAATAACCCCTTCTCCGCCGGTGTACGCCTGAGCGACACGCACCGCAAGATCGTTCGCCTCTGATCCGGTGCATTGGAACATGATTCGGTCGATTGGCCCAGGCATGGTGGACAGGATATCCTGCGCGTAATTGAGGATGTTCTCATGCAGATAGCGGGTGTGCGTGTTCAGCAGGGATGCCTGGCGCGTAATCGCTTCGACGACCCGCGGATGGCAATGCCCCACAGATGCGACGTTGTTGTAGACGTCTAGGTACTCCACGCCGTCGGCATCCCACAGGTGGGAGCCACGACCCTTGATCAGATGCACCGGATTGCGGTAGAAGAGCCGGTACGCGGGGCCTAATACCTCACGTTCCTCGGTGAGCTTGCGCGTCTCGGGGTCCAGCGCGGCCGCCATTTCCGGGCGGAAACTATTGGTGTCCATGATCGTCGAACGGGTTGCCATGGTGTCCTTCTTCCTGTTGTTTGCGGAAGGTGTTGCTGACAACTGCAAATATAGAGAAACACGCAAATGGCTTGCCGCCCGCCGATTACCGCGATGTAACAAAACATGGGATCCAGGTAAATGGCTATGGCTCGGGTACCTGGCTTTTCGCATACCGGCCCGAGAGTCCCGTGCCTTTTGCGGACGCCATGAAATATGCCATTAACACAACCACGGATTTTCTAACTGTTCCGTAACAGATTCTCGGGGTGCCGCCGTGCCCTCGAACCCAATAATGTCAGGTAAATCCTTGGTGCGACAGGCACGCAGACATGCTTGCCGCCAATCATGTGAAGGAGGATGTCATGTTCACCGTTGCCCAGTATCGTGCGGCATATCTCAATGGCAAGCTCAAGCCCAGCGATGTCATCTCCGGGCACCTGCGGTATGCGCATACGGTTGCGGACCGTGTGAATGCGATCAGCGCATACCGTGAGACTGCCGTGGAACAGGCGAAGGCGAGTGATTCCCGGTACGCATCCGGCAAACCCAAGGGGCCGCTTGACGGGGTGCCGGTCATCGTGAAGGACAGCTATCATGTGGCCGGGCTGCCCAGGTGGCATGGAAGTGCCATCCATGATAGCGATCCCGTCTCCTCGGCGTCTTCCGAACCGGTGATGCGGCTCGAGGAAGCCGGAGCAATCATCGTTGCGAAGGGCACGATGCCGGATATGGGCATGCTGGCCAGTGGCATCAGTTCGCAGTTCGGCATTGTGCGCAACCCGTGGAACACCGAGTTGAGTCCGGGAGGCTCGAGTTCCGGTGTCGGGGCCGCATTGGCGTGCGGCCTTGCCGCGTTCGGACTGGGAACCGACATCGCGGGTTCGGTCAGGTTGCCTGCCGCGCATTGCGGGCTTGCAGCCATCAAGCCCACGCAAGGGAGGATCGCGTATTCGCCGGCGAGCGTCATGCGGTCTTCCGGTGTGCTTGCCCGCACGGTTGCCGATGTCATCGAGGGCCTGTCCGTGGTCGGTCAGCAGGCGGACAGCGACCCGTGGTGCCTGCCCGGTGCCTTCGCTGCGGTTCCTGAGCAATCGGTGCTGGCGAAAACGCCTTGCGTCGGCGTGCTGCTGGACATGGGATATGGCCTGTCCCCTCAGCACGCTGTGGCGGAAGCGGTAGAACGCGCGGCAAAGCGGCTCGAATGCTACGGATGCATTGTCAAGCCGTTGCGATTGCACTTGACCGACGCCGATTACGAAAACGCC
>NZ_JBJEIH010000106.1:0-4933 GCF_051876855.1 Bifidobacterium sp. | reverse complement strand
TTCGGATTCAAGAGCGAGATGAGCCAGGCGTTCAACGGCAACGTCACCTCCCTGAAGGATCTGGCCACCCGCCTGAGCGGCGACCTGTCCAGCGCGGACGCGAACGTATTCGTCACCAACTGGGACACCGAGCGCAACGACGGCACTATCACGTACAAGGACAGCGGCAAGTACCAGCTGGCCAACGCGTTCATGCTTGCCTACGGCTACGGCACCCCGCGCCTGATGTCCGGGTACAAGTTCGACGACAATGACTCCGGAGCCCCCGGCGCGACAGAGACCAAGGTCCCGGATGTCGATATGGCCAAGGCCTGCGCCACCAACGGCGGAGACTGGAACTGCGAGCAGCGCTGGACCTCCACGCGCGGCATGATCGCCTTCCACAACTACGTTGGCGATACCGCGACCTCACCGGTCAAGGATTGGCAGTCCAACGGCAACGACAGCATCGCCTTCTCCCGCGGCACTAAGGGCTTCCTGGCGCTCAACAACGGCACCAAGGCGCTTGACGTCACTTACGACACGACGCTTCCGGACGGCGAATACTGCAATGTGTTCTCCACCCAGGATTGCTCCCAGATCGTGACCGTCTCCGGCGGCAGGGTCAAGACCACCATCCCGGCCCGTTCGGCAATCGCCCTGTACGGCGGCGCCACCAAGGCCAGCCATCCGGCGGCCTCGGCGACCACCGACCCGTCCGACCCGAAGGTCGAAATCAAGGACGAGGCCGTCAAGCCCACGGACACCACGCTCACGGTGTATTACAAGAACGACAACGGATACAAGCAGCCGTACATCCACTACGGTGTCGGCGAAACCTGGACCGACGTTCCCGGCAAGGCGATGACCTACGACAAGACGAGCGGCTACTGGAAGCACACCATCGAAACTGGCGGCAATGCCGTGCAATACGTGTTCAACGACGGTAGTAACAGCTGGGACAACCCGAACGGCGGTGGCAATTACGAAGCCGCCACGGGCATCGTCCAGCAGACCGTCACCGATCATGCCAGCACGGTCGGTTCGCCGAAAACATACCACCAGAACGGCAAGACCCGTCTCGTCGTCCATTACAAGGCGCCTGCGGATGACGAGGCGCGTGCCCTGTGGGTGTGGGGATCGAATTCCAACACCTCCGCGAACCTTGACGGACAGCAGATCGAGTTCTCCGGCACCGATTGCTGGGGCAAAGTCGCCACTGTCACCTTCGACGGCACGTACACCGATCTGGGTGTCATCGTCAAGGGCAAGGATGACTGGAACAAGGTCGGCGAGAACGACCGCAATGTGAAGGTCGCTGCCGACGGCACCGCAGAGATCTGGGTGGACGGCACCGCCTCGGACCTCGAGCAGACGCTCACCGCCGCACCGGCTGACTACATCAGCTCCTGCACCGGCTATGACGTGGACGTCACCGTCCATTACTACCGCGATGACGGCCTGTACTTCAACGCAGGCGACACCACGAACAAGACCCCGCAGTGGGATCTGTGGACGTGGTCGGGCAGCGGATCGGCTGATTCGCACCAGACCTTCACCAGCCATGATGACTGGGGCGAAGTCAGCACATGGACGCTCAAGGGATACAACTACGCCGCCGCATCGGCGTCCGCAGCCGGCGATATCGGCCTGCTGCGCCGCTACGGCGGTGACACCTGGGCAGCCAAGGACCCCGATGACGCCAACCACTTCATCCCGGCCGACTCTATGGTGTTCGACTCCGCCACCAAGACCGGCAAGGCTGAGGTCTGGCTGGTCGCCGGCGACCCGACCGTCTACACCGCACAACCGTCCCTGACCGTTTCGGTGCGCAGCGCGGAAATCGCCAATGCCAAGAAGATCGCCGTCAAACTCAGCGGCGAACCTTCCGGCGAGGTGACCGCGACTGTTACAGACGAAAACGGCAAAACCGTTGACGTTGCCGATGTGAAAGCCGACAAGGCGACCGTGACCGTCACCACGAAGGACGATCTCGCCGTCGATGGCGCGTACACCGTGACCATCAGCAACGACAAGGGCGACAAGATCGGTTCCGCCACTGCGGTTGCCGGTGCCATCGTGCGCACCGACGATTTCGACAAGACCTACGCCTACGACGGTGATGATCTTGGTGCCACATGGACCAAGAGCAAGACCACCTTCAAGGTGTGGGCCCCGACCGCCAAGGGCGTGGACCTGGTCGTCTACAAGTCCGACACGAGTGCGGACGCCGAGCAGGCGTACACCTCGCCGATGACCAAGGGCGACAAGGGTGTCTGGAGCGTCGCCATCGACGGCGACCTGAAGGATACCGCCTACCAGTACCGCCTCACCTTCGCCGACGGCACGGTGAACTATTCGCCGGATCCGTATGCGACCGCGGCCGTGGTCAACGGCAAGCGTTCCGTGGTGCTGTCCGACGCGGAGAAGTCCATCAAGGACTTCAACCGCATGCCGTCCTTCGGTTCGTCGTCCAACGCGGTGATTGCCGAGACCCACATCCGCGATCTGACCAAGAACGCCAACTCCGGTGTATCCGAAGCCAACCGCGGCAAGTACCTCGGTGTTGTCGAAGCTGGTACCAAGAATTCTCAAGGCAAGGCGACTGGTCTTGACTACCTCAAGCAGCTTGGCATCACCCACGTGCAGATCCAGCCGATGTTCGACTATGCGAGCGTCGACGAGACCAAGACTCTGGATGATTCCAACTACAACTGGGGGTACGACCCTGAGAACTACAACGTGCCGGAAGGCTCGTACTCATCGAACGCGAGCGACCCCGCCACGCGAATCGTCGAAGCCAAGGAGATGGTCAACGGGCTGCACAACAACGGCCTGCGCGTCATCATGGACGTGGTCTACAACCATGTGGCCGACGCCTCGACGAACCCGTTCAACCTCACTGTCCCGGGATACTACTTCCGGTACAATGCGGACGGCTCCATGGTCAACAACTCCGGCTGCGGCAACGACACCGCCTCCGAACGGGCGATGATGCGCAAGTACATCGTCGATTCGGTCACGTATTGGGCGAAGAACTACAATATCGACGGCTTCCGCTTCGACCTCATGGGTCTCGAGGATCTCGAAACCATGAAGGCGGTGCGCGCGGCCCTCGACAAGATTGATCCGGGTATCATCATCGTCGGCGAAGGCTGGGATATGAACTCCACGATGGACAAGTCCAAGATGTCCATCCAGCCCAACGCCTACGAGCTGGACAACACCGGATTCAACGGCACCAAGACCGGTTCGACCGTCTCGTTCTTCAACGATTCGATCCGTGATGGTCTCAAGGGCTCCGTGTTCTCCGACACCGACACCGGCTTCGTTTCCGGCAAGGCCGACCAGGAGAATCTGATCCTGCACAATATGCTCGGCTGCCCATATGACACGAGCGAAGGCGCCACCACGTGCTGGAACGGCAATGCGCAGGACCACTACCAGACCGCCTCCCAGGTGGTCCAGTACGCGGAAATCCACGACAACCTGACCCTGTACGACAAGCTCGTCAAGTCGATGCCGAACGACGACGAGGCGACACGCACCAAGCGCGCCGAACTCGCCGATTCCGCGGTGTTCCTGGCGCAGGGCATCTCCGAGATCCAGCTCGGCCAGGAGTTCCTGCGCACCAAGAACGGTGACGGCAACAGCTACAAGTCCGGCGACTCGGTCAACGCCATCGATTGGGATCGTCTCAACGATGCCAACTATGGTGCGAACGCCGAGTATGTCAAGGGTCTGATCGCCCTGCGCAAGAAGGTTGCGGCGTTCCGTATGTCCAGCTATGACCAGATTGCGCAGAACACCAAAGTCCTTGAGGCCAAGGATGGTGTGGTCGCCTATCAGGTCAAGGACGACGACGGCACGTACGTGGTTGTGCTCAACGCCAATGAAACGGATGCCACGGTGTCCGGTCTGACTGCCGGCGACTACAAGCTGCTGGTTTCCGATGGCACGGTCACGGCTGACCCGTCAAAGGCGAAGACCACCACGGTCTCCGACGCCGGATACACCGTTCCGGCGCTGTCCGCCGCGGTGCTCGCCTTCGCGCCGAAGGGAGCGACGGATACGCCTGGCGACAACACCGGCGACAAGGCTGCTCAGCAGCCTGCGCAGAAGTCTGAGCAGAAGCCCCAGGACAGCAAGTCCGCCGCACAGGCCGCAAACAAGCCTGCTGATCTTGCGAAGACCGGCGCTTCCGTCGCAGGTGCAATCCTCATGTGCATGATTCTGGCTTCGGCCGGAGCCATGACACTGGCATGGGATCGCAAAGCGGGGCAGCACGCGCATCGCAAGTGATTCCGGTATCGCATGACCGTCTTCACGGCGGCATGTGAACAGGCCGACGGGCGGCAGGACGTTTGGGAACGTCCTGCCGCCCGTTCGTTTTCCACCGTGTTGTTCGGCGTTACCATGTCGCTGGGCGATTCCACCGCACGCATGTCTGTACCGGTATCAAGGCGTCGAATGGGACGTGTTATGAAGGTCCTCGTTTGCCCATCAGGATTGCGAACGTTTGCAGTCCGAAGCCGTCCATCGTAGAATAATGCCAGTCCATCCAACGGAGGAACCATGAAACAACGCATCAGAACCATTGTGGTCGCCGTGCTGTGCATCGCCGTCAGCGCAGGCCTTACCGTAGCGACATTCCGCACGCCGACCGGTGTCCCCGCTGATTTCAATCCGGCAAGCTACCGCAGCGATGTCATCGTGACCATGTTCCAGGCCAACTGGAAGTCGGTCGCCAAAGAATGCACGGATACCCTCGGTCCTGAAGGTGTGGCGTACGTCCAGGTCTCTCCGCCGCAGGAATCCATCAAAGGCACTCAATGGTGGACGTCATATCAGCCGGTGAGCTACAACCTGAACTCCAAGGAAGGAACCGAACAGGAGTTCAAATCCATGGTCGCCACCTGCAAGACCGCAGGTGTTGGCGTCATTGCCGACGCTG
>NZ_JBJEIH010000105.1:7009-24312 GCF_051876855.1 Bifidobacterium sp. | reverse complement strand
ACACTCGGCGACCGGGCCCCGCGGCGCGGGACCCACTAACCAATGTAATGGGGATTGCGTGCGAAGATTCGCGGGATTTCGGCACAGTGAGCTGCGGCTGAGGGGCTTTCGACACACAGACGCCGACGGGGGTATCGGCGGGGGCATTCATCTGTAGGTATATGAGTTGTTTATCATTGCGTATCGTATGCTATCATTGATGGCATGCAGGTTCGCGAATGGGCGGAACGGGAACACCTCAACCCGTATACCGTGTGGAAATGGTGCCGGGAGGGCAGGATGCCCGTCCCGGTGGAGCATACGCCCACCGGCATGTGGCTCATCCACGACCCAAAATACGAGACCATACCCACGCCTACGGCCGTGGGGCGCACCGTATGCTATGCGCGGGTCAGCTCCGGCGACCAGAAAGACGACCTGCAACGGCAAGCCGACCGGCTCAAGGCGTTCGCCGTCAACCTCGGCGTCAACGACGCGCAAGTGGTCACCGAAATCGGGTCCGGAATGAATGGCAGGCGCCGCAAACTCAGCCGCCTGCTCAAAGACCCGACCGTCACCACGCTCATCGTGGAACACCGGGACCGGCTCGCCCGCATGGACGCGGGACTCGTCGAAAGCGCGTTGGAGGCGTCCGGGCGCAGGCTCGTCATCGTGGACGACACCGAACTCGACGACGGTCTGGTACGCGACATGACCGAGGTGCTGACCTCGTTCTGCGCCCGCCTGTACGGGCGCCGCTCCGCCAAACATCGCGCGGAAAAAGCGTTGGAGGCGATACGCGATGACCGCGTATGAGGCCGTCAAGGTCAGGCTCGACCCCACGCCCCGGCAGGCGCGGCTGCTCGCAAGCCATGCCGGGGCCGCCCGGTTCGCGTACAATCTCATGCTCTCCCATGTCCGCCTGCAACTGTCCCTCGGCGAGCACCCGGACTGGACGATGTACGCGATGCGCCGCTGGTGGAACGAGTGGAAGGACGAGATCGCCCCATGGTGGCGGGAGAACAGCAAGGAGGCGTACAACAGCGCCTTCGAATGGCTGTCCCAAGCGTTGAAAAACTGGGCGGACAGCCGCAAGGGCCGGCGTCGTGGGCGCCGGGTGGGCTGGCCGAAATACAAGTCGAAGAGGACGGGCATCCCCCGGTTCGCGTACACGACCGGGAGCTTCGGGCTCATCGACGGCGACCCGAAAGCCCTGCGCCTGCCGCGCATCGGACGCGTCCACTGCATGGAGAACACCGCAAGGCTCGTACACGGCAGGCGTATCGTGCGCATGACCGTCAGCCGCCGGGCGGGCGCATGGTATGCGGCGCTCACCGTGGAACAACAGCCCGACACCCGCCCATGGCGAAAACACGCCGCCGTGACTATCCGGTGGGCGCGGATCTGGGTGTCAAGGCCCTCGCGACCCTGTCCGACGGCACCATATTCCCCAACCCGCACGGGTATGACCGAGCACAGCGCAGGCTCCGCCGCGCCCAGCGGACGCTGAGCCGCCGCGACAAGGACGCGAACCACGGGCGCGGGTCGAACCGGCGGCGCAAGGCGCTGGACCGTGTGCAACGCATTTACGCCCGTATCGCCGCGCAACGCGCCGACCGTATCGGCAAACTCACCACATGGCTCGCGGCGACCTACCCCGACATCAGCATCGAGGACCTCAATGTGCAGGGCATGACCCGCAACCACGGTCTCGCCAAGCATGTCCTCGACGCGGATTTCGGCGAATTCCGCCGTCAACTCGAATACAAGACCGCACGCGCCGGCACGAGACTGCATGTCATCGACCGGTGGTTTCCAAGCAGCAAGACATGCCACCGCTGCGGGACAGTGAAAGCCAAACTGCCCCTGAGCGAACGTGTCTACCGTTGCGACGAGTGTGGCCTGACCATGGACCGCGACCTGAACGCGGCCATCAACATCATGGTCGCCGGGAGTGCCCCGGAGACCCTAAACGCGCGTGGAGGGGACGTAAGACGACCCGGCTTGGCCGAGGCGACGCAGACCTCTGTGAAACGCGAACCAAGCGGGCATGCGAATGCCGTGAGACTTGGAGCTGTCCCGGGCAACCGGGACATGTAAGCACAGGTTAACAATAACCAACATGCTTACAACGGTATTCACGGTGCAGTGCGACGCGTCACAGTGACCCATGTATTCGGGGCGTCTCCTCATATTCACCAAACACCCAGCTTGACGGGCTCGAAAACTCAGACGACACGAACCTGATTCCAACATCGGGGCAGCATCATGATGCTGTTTCAGCCGCGTGGCCTGTACGTATGCCCGAAGTCCCACGCGGCCCACCCAATCCCAGAAGTATGGAGGATTCCCATGCCCACAGGCAGCGCCGGCATGACGCCCGATGACCGACCAAGCAGCACGATCCAGCCGCAATCCGTTCCTGTTGCGACACCTGATATACCAGGCAATCCGGTCAATCCTGACGGCTCGGTTAACCCTGACAGCCAGGCCGGTCCTGACAATGCAAATAGCCCCGCGAATCCGCCGGAACCCGCTGCGCCGCGCACACGCCGTATGCGTCGTCGCGTGATCACCGGCATCGCCGTCGTGGTCGTTATCGCCGTGGCTTCGGCGCTTGCCTTGGTTTCCGTCAATTACCAGCGCAGTGCAGCCCAAAGCGCCATCACCAAGCACATCACGCAGGTATACACCAAGGAATATCAGGCGAAAGCCGCCGCGGACCTGGCGGCGAAGAAGAAAGCCGGCACCTACACCGAAGACCATATGCTCACCGTGGAGAACCCGTACGGCACCAACACTACCTCGCTGTACGTGTACTTCACCACGCAGGATGCGGTGAGCGTCACCTACACCGTCACCGCGGAAGGCTATCCCGACTTCACCGCGACCGCCTACCAGGCGAAGACCTACCAGAAAACCCATGAGTTCACGGTGCTCGGCCTGATCCCGAACGCGAAGAACACCATCATCTTCACCTTGAAAACCGCGTCCGGCAAGTCGGTGACGAAAACCATCACCCACCGCATGGGCTCGCTGCTCGGCTGGGAGGAAACCCGCGTCACGCTGACCAAGGAGAACACGTCGACCAAACTCGGCAACGGCTTGTATGCGATTCTCGGCAATGACTCCGAAGGCCAGGACTACATGTTCTACTACGATGACAACGGCGTGCTGCGCGGTGAAATCCCCATCCTGTACTACCGCTCGCACCGGTTGCTGTTCAAGAACGGAATTATGTATTTCAGCGTGTCCACGCATGACATCGTCGGCATGAACCGTCTCGGGCGGATCGTCAAGTGGTACAGCACCGGTTCCGGCTACATTCTCCACCACGATTATGTGATGGACGCCGACGGCAATTTCGTTATCCTCGCCACCAAAACCGGTCTGAAAACCATGCAGGATTACATCATCAAGATCGACGCGACCACCGGCAAAGTCAGCAAGTTGCTTGATATGGGCGAGTTGTTCGGCGACTACCGGGATGCGGCCACCTTCGCCTCCTTGGCGTCCGGATCCGGCTCCACCACCTGCAACGCCGACAACTGCGCGACCAAGAAAGACTGGATCCACTTGAACACGATCCAGATGCTGCCGGACGGCGACGCGATCGTCAGCTCGCGTGAAATGTCCACGATCATCCGCATCAACGACCTTGAAGGCACGCCGTCGATTGAGTCGATGATTGGCGAATCGACCTTCTGGAAAGGCACCGGTTACGAGAAGTACCTCATGACCAAGGACACCTCGGACGGCGACTGGCCCTCCACCGGCGGGCAGCACACCGTCACCTACGAGGAGGACGACAGCTTGAAAGACGGCCAGTACTTCCTGTACATGTTCGACAACAACTATGGATTCTCGCCCACGCGACCGGAATATGACTGGGCGGCGAACGTCGAAGACATCGAGACGAAAGCGACCAGCGGCACGAAGTCCTACTACTACAAGTATCTGGTCGATACGAAGGCGAACACCTACAAGCTCGTGCGCTCAATCACCGTACCGTATTCTTCGGTCGTCTCCAGTGCCCAGGAATATGAGGACGGCACGGTGATTACCGATTCGGGCAAGCAGGGCATCTGGGGTGTGTACGGCCCGGACGGCACGCTGATCGCCCAGTACAAGATGAAGACGTCGAAAACGTATATCTACCGCGTGTTCAAGTACGATTTCGAAGGCTTCTACTTCGCGAAAGGCTGAGTGGGGATTGCCGGGCGGTGGTCGCCGGTGCTTGCCGGTGGTTGTTCATCGGCGGTCGTTGATCGGCGGTCGGTGACTAGAGCCTGCCTATCCGCCCGCGGTGCGACTTCTCGGTTGCATGGCGGGCAGATATCGCCGGCTTGGTGCTGGATTTGTGAGGTATCTGGCTGCGGTGTGATTGTGTGGTTGCACAGCGGGCGGGTTGCCGTTCGTCGGGTGCCGGTGACCGGTGATATTTGCCTGCGGTGTGACTTTGCGGTCGCATTGTGCGCGGATACCGTCGCCCGGCTGCCGGTGGCCGGTGGTATCTGTCTGGTGTGTGCTTCTCCGGTTGCATGGCGTGCCGATGCTGCCGTGATGCCGTTGACATTTTGAGGTATCCGCCCGCGGTGCGATTGTGTGGTTGCACGGCGGGCGGGTTGCCGTTCGTCGGGGGCCGGGGCCGGTGGTATCTGTCTGCGGTGTGACTTTGCGGTCGCACGGCGTGCCGGTATCATGAGTTGTCTGCTGAGATTCGGCGGTATCTGCCCGCCGTGCGAGCCGTCGGTCGCACGACGCTCGGAGAACCTCCAGTTCCGTCGCGCAGGATAGACTCGGGGGATATGACGGCAGGGAATTCGGCGATGGACATCACGCGCGCGACGGGCATGACAAGTTCTACGGATATGGCAGATTCGACAGGCATGTCGGGAGTGATGGACAGATCTCGCGGCAACGCCGGGGGCGGAACGCCGGTACCAGCACACCCAGCAGTGCCAGCATCACCATCAGCGACACCATCACCATCAGCGCAATCGGCATCGCCGTCGTCACTACCATCGGCGCTCGCCGCGCTGAAACAGTATTTCGGCTACGATTCGTTCCGTCCCGGCCAGTCCGGACTTGTCACCGCGATTCTTCAAGGGCGGGACGTACTCGGCGTCATGCCCACTGGCGCGGGTAAATCCATCTGCTACCAGATCCCAGCCACCCTGTTGCCGGGCTTGACCATCGTCATCTCCCCGCTGATTTCCCTGATGCGCGACCAGGTGGATGCGCTCCAAGACGCTGGTATTCCCGCGGCGTACGTGAACACCACGCAAAGCTCCGACGAGCAGGACGCCGTGCTCACCCAAGCTGCCCAAGGCAAGATTCGCATGTTGTATGTTGCCCCGGAACGTTTGGAAACCGGGCGATTCCGGGATTTCGCCGTGCATACTCCCATCTCGCTGGTCACGGTGGACGAGGCGCATTGCGTTTCGCAGTGGGGGCAGGATTTCCGCTCCTCGTATCTGGGTATCGGCGAGTTCATTGACGCGCTTCCGGTTAGGCCGATTGTCGCCGCATTCACCGCGACCGCAACAGGCAAAGTGCGTCGCGACATCGTATCGCTGATTCACTTGCGCAATCCGTTGGTCACCGTCACCGGATTCGACCGCCCGAACCTGTATTTCGACGTCATCCGCTTGGAAACCAAACGCAAGACCGCATGGATTGCGCACTACGTGGCCACACACCCCGGCGAATCCGGCATCGTGTATTGCGCTACCCGCAAGGAGACCGAGGCGGTGGCGGCTACGCTCAACCAAGCGGTTCCAAGCCTCATGGCGGTATCCGGAACAAATGGCGGCGTGGATTCCCCGGCAGGCTTGCCGGACGGCACGATTGCCGCCGCCTACCATGGTGGCATGTCGGCGGAAGACCGGTCGCGCACCCAGCGGGATTTCGTCACCGACCGTGTACCGGTCGTCGTTGCCACGAATGCGTTCGGCATGGGAATCGATAAATCCGATGTGCGCTATGTGATTCACCACAATATGCCCGAAAGCATCGAAGCATACTATCAGGAGGCCGGTCGCGCCGGGCGTGACGGCGAACCCAGCCGGTGTACGCTCCTGTGGAACGACAGCGATATCGTCACCCGCCGGCGTCTGCTTGACTTGAACGGTGACAACGAACGCTTCGACCCTGAGGAGCAGCAGATCGTCCGCGCCTCGAAACGCCGCCTGCTAGACGGGATGATTGGCTACTGCCGCACCACGCACTGCCTGCATGATTATATGGTCAGGTATTTCGCCGACCCCGAAACTGAGCAGGGACGGGCAAACTTGACTGCGCCCAACGGTCCAGCGCAGTCGGAGGCTCCGACGGCAAAATGCGGGAACTGCTCGAACTGCGAAGGCAATTTCGAGACGCTCGATGTTACGGACACCGCGCGGGCGATCAGCCGGTGCGTACACGATTTGGGGCAGGGCTACGGTATGGGCAAGATCGTGGCGGTCCTGCGCGGTTCCAAAGCTCAGGATCTGCTCAATCGCGGCCTCGATAAGGTGCCGAGCTACGGCGTGCTGGGCAGTGTCCCCGAAGCGCGGATCCGCGACGTGCTCAACCAGATGAGTGTCGACGGTTTCCTCACGATCACCGAAGGCCGGCTGCCCATCGTCCAATTCGGGCCGCTCGCCGCGCAGACGGTCGCCCCTGATTTTCATTACGAAATCAAGCGTATCCAACGGCAGGCGAGTGGCCGATCGCGTGCCGCGGGCGCGACCGGAGGCGTGTTCGGCCAGGGCGCTACGGCCATGCAAGCGCAGGATGCCGCGGAATTCACTGAGGCGGACGAGCAGCTGTTCCAACGGTTGCGCGCCTTGCGCCGCAGCATCGCACAGGAAATCGGCAAGCCGCCGTATATCGTGTTCTCCGACCGTTCGCTGCGTGACATGGTCCGGCTCAAACCCTCCAATGATCAGGAATTCCTTGAAGTCAGCGGGGTGGGGGAGAACAAGTTGCGCCAGTATGGTGCGAAGTTCATGGAGGCCATCGCGCAAGATCGGTCGTGACACGCCGGCGAGCCTCCCACACCTTGCTGCCTGGCGGCGATAGCATGAACCGTGTCGTCATCGAAGACGATAGCGACGGCGAAGACGACACCGGTATCGGCGGGTGCCGCGGGAATATGGCCATTGCGCCATTCCGCCCGCCCGCACGACCGGAGCACAACGCACGCCGGAAAAGCAAGGAGGCTGACATGATGGACCGTCATCTCAGGGAACTACTGAACGACCAGTTCAACAAGGAGCTCTATTCCGCCTATCTATATATGGATTTCGCGGATTATTATCACACCCGTGGCCTGCATGGCTTCGGCAACTGGTACGACGTGCAGGTGCAGGAGGAACGTGACCATGCGATGCTCATGCGCGCATGGATGCTCAAGCGCGGCGAAACCATTGAACTGCTGCCGATTGCCAAACCCGACAAAACCATTACAGGCGACGCCGATCCGCTGCATTTCGCGCTCGCTCATGAACAGTATGTCACCGGGCTGATCCATACGCTGCACGATGCCGCCGAGACAGCCGGAGACGCAGACAGCGCGAAGTTCCTCGATTGGTTCGTCAAAGAGCAGGTCGAGGAAGAGGAGAACGCGACCTCGATGATTCAGCGGTATGACAAGGCTGTCGCCGACGGGACGCTCGAAACGCTGGACACCGAGCTGAAAGGCCGTCGTTGGAAGGCCCCGTCGCTGCGCGTGGACATCTTCTGACCGGTTTGGGCAGCGTCGTTCGTCGAGCCGGCTGCTGCCAGAAAAATCCGTCGCCGAAGCGCATGCCGCCTGCGCCGCGCTAGCCGGGCATAGCTTTTTCCTATGTCCTATTCGCTCTCGCCTGCGGCGGCATGCATCCGGGCGGGCTAGACTAGGCATCGAAAGCGGGTGGTTCGTGTCCGCAACGCGGGCCGCCCCGGCATCGAGGAGGTACTATGAGCGATGAATCCAAGCCCACGCAGGACGGCAAGCCGGTTGTTGAAAGCTTCCAGCTTGATCACACGAAGGTGAAGGCGCCGTATGTGCGCTATATCGACACCGAAACCGGCCCAAACGGCGATGTGATCTCGAATTACGACCTGCGGCTGGTTCAGCCCAATGAGAACGCCATTCCTACCGCCGGCCTGCACACCATCGAGCACACCATCGCGGTGCTGTTGCGCGAACGCATCCCGGGGTATATCGACTGCTCGCCGTTCGGCTGCCGTACCGGATTCCATCTGCTGACCTGGGGCACGCACAGCACGGAGGATGTTGCGCGTGCGCTCAAGGAATCCTTGGAATTCATCGCCTACAAGGCAACTTGGGACGATGTGCCGGCGACCACGATCGAAAGCTGCGGCAACTACCGTGACCACAGCCTGTTCACCGCCAAGGAATGGTGCAAGGACATCCTGGCGAAGGGCATCAGCTCCGATCCGTTCGAACGCAAGGTGGTCTGAGCGGAGGCGTTGCGTGCCGGTATGTTTATCGGCGTTCGCGTGAGATAACGGCGGGATGTGTCATCAGACGGTGGCGCATCCCGCCGTTGCGCTATCAACAAGGGTGTTGGATTCGTTTGCCGCGTGTTGCGCGCGCCGCGTCACAGATGCTGTGTTATATGCCGTGGTAGGGTTGAGCAGGTTTTATCTACGGCTAGGAGACAGACTTATGGTTGCACGGCGATTTCGGCACGCCACCATGCGCGATTTTCCTGTGATGGAGCAAAACTACGAGCGTGCCCGCGAACTGATGGCCCGCAACGGGAACCCCACCCAATGGGGGCATACCTTCCCAAAGCCGGAAGTCGTGCAGGATGATATCATGCGTCATCGCAGCATCCTGCTGGTTGACGGCAGCGGCGCCAATGAGCGGATTCTCGCGCAATTCGCGGCTTGCACGGGCGAAGACCCGACCTATCAGACCATCGACGGGCAGTGGCTTGACGATGACGCCTACGTGACCATCCATCGCATCGCCTCATCTGGTCTGATTCGCCATGCGGCGCGGGAATGCCTGGAATGGGCGCTCAAACAGTACGGCAACGTTCGGGCGGACACTCATCCGAACAACAAAGCCATGCAGCATGTGCTTGAAACCTGCGGGTTCACGCGGTGCGGGCTGATCCAGCTTATCGACCGGCCGACCGACACCACGCGCATCGCCTACCAGCGCCACGAATGGTGACCAGCAGGTCTGCGCAGGTCGGCGCAGGTCAGCGGCCTTGTTGATTTCCGCCGCACACCTGCGTTTTGCTACACCGGCATCCGTTGCACATCAAGAATGCCGCCGATCGCGTTGAAGCAACCGGCGGCATTACGGTATCTGGTGTGGCGCTGAATTCAGCGCAATTTGCAATACCGGCAGGGTCTCAGGATTCGAAGGACACCAGGCTGTCGGAGGCATCGGCGTTGTCGTCAGCCTGATCGCCGCCGGCAAGACCGGACTGCACCGCCGAAGCGCCGCCTTCCGCCGCACCGAGCTTCGAATGCTTGCGACCGTACGCGAAATACACAATCAAACCGAGTGCGAACCAGATCACGAACCGCACCCAAGTCTCCCAGTTGAGGCCGGCGATCAGGACGCAGCAGAACACGATCGCCAGAATCGGTGTGACCGGAACACCCGGGGCGCGGAAGCCGCGATGAGCGTCCGGCTGGGTCTTGCGCATCCACAGCACGCCCGCCGACACGATGATGAACGCGGACAGCGTACCGATATTCACCAGTTCGAACAGGATGTTGATATTGATGAACCCGCCGGCGATCGCCGTGAGAATGCCGAAGAACCATGTGCCCTTGAACGGCGTGTGGAACTTCTTGTTGACCTCGCCGAAGAACTTCGGGAACAGGCCGTCGCGGCTCATCGCATAGCAGATGCGCGACTGGCCGTACAGCTGGACGAGCATCACCGTGGTCATGCCGATCAGCGCGCCCAGATTGACAACGAAGGCGAGCCAGTTGAGCCCGGTGGCGAGAATTACGCCGGCAACCGGGGCGTCCACAAACTTCGCGAATTCAGGGTATTTGACAATGCCCGTCATGATAAGCGTCATGATGACGTACAGCACGGTCGAGATGATAAGCGAATACAGGATGCCGCGCGGCAGGGTCTTGTTCGGTTCGACCGTTTCTTCCGCGGACGAAGATACCGCGTCAAATCCGATGAAGCTGAAGAACACGATTGAAGCCGCCGGAATGATGCCCATCGGCTTGGTCGAACCCGGTTGGAAGGTGTACCAGCCGTACGGGGAGAACGGTTTCCAGTTCGCCGGGTTGACATACCACACCGTGCATACGATGAACAGCACGATGATTGCGAGTTTGATCATCACCATGATGTCGTTCGTGCGCTTCGTCTGGTTGATGCCGATGGACAGCACCCACGTGATCAGCAGCACGACAATGAATCCGGGCAGGTTGAAATAGGTCGTGACCCCCGGCGTGGTACCGTATGCCGCGGTCAGTTCGACTGGCAGGTGTATGCCGAAACCTTCCAAAAGCTTGTTGAAATACCCGCTCCATCCAGCGGAGACGGTCGCCGCTTGGAGCGCGTATTCGAGAATCAGATCCCAGCCGATCATGAAGGCGATGATTTCCCCGAACGCCACATACGCGTACGAGTAGGCGGAACCGCTGACTGGCACCATCGATGCGAATTCTGCGTAGCACAGGCCGGCGAACCCGCAGCACACCGCGGCCAACAGGAAGGACACACACAATGCCGGGCCGGCGGTCAACGCTCCCTTGCCGGTGAGCACGAAGATACCGGTGCCGATAATCGCGCCGATGCCGAGCATCGTCAAATCGAAGGTTTTCAACGTCCGTTTGAGCGGCGTGGCCTGCGCGACCATGCTTTCGACGGATTTCTTACGTAGCAGGTTCATGAATTCTCTTCCGATAACGCGACGGGACAGGCGCCGCGACGAATGATCCGGAATCGGGGCGGGGAAACAGAATTCCCCATGATTCGCATTGCCTTCTCTTTTATAACCGTCGCGCCCGACGCGCCGGGGCGATGACGCGAAGGGTTCCACGATGTGGACAGGGAACCGCCGGGGAGGAAACGCGTGCGGCGAATGTTACCTCCCTGCGCAACAATGGGAGCATGACTTTGAGTGCAGTACCAGCATGGCAGTTTTCCTCAGCGCAGGGCGAGGCGAATTATCAGGCCGCGTTGCGTCAATATCCGGCGCAGGCGATTGTTGACCTCGCGGCGATGCGCGACAATATGCGTCATTTGGTGTCCGTGGTCGGCGGCCCCCAGTCCGGCACCGCGGTGATGGGCGTCGTCAAGGCGGACGCGTACGGGCATGGGCTGATTCCGTCCGCCCTCGCTGCGCTCGCGGGAGGTGCCACATGGCTCGGCACCGCGCAATCACATGAGGCGCTGCTGCTGCGCAAGGCCGGCATCGGCCCGGACCGCTGCCACATTCTCACGTGGGTGTACAACGGCACGCAGGTCCCGTTCGATGAGCTGATTGCCAACGATATCGACGTTTCCGTCGGCTCTCTCGCTGGCATCGACGCGCTCGCCGCAGCCGCCCGAAAGGTGGGTCGTCCGGCGCGCGTCCATGTGAAGGTCGATTCCGGATTTGGCCGCAACGGCTTCACTCCGCAGGGTTTCGGCGCGGCGCTCGACAAGCTGGTGCCGCTCGCCAAGGAAGGCGTGCTTGACATTATCGGCCAGTGGAGCCATCTGGCGGTCGCCGATTCGCCGGATGTCCCGGAATTCGTCGACGCAACCGACCGGCAGGTCGCCACCTTCAACGAGTTCACTCAGCGGATGCGCGCGGCTGGAATCGCGCCGAAAATCAGGCATCTGGCCAATACCGCGGCCACGCTTGACCGCCCGCAGATCCATTTCGAACTTACTCGGCCGGGCGTCGGCCTGTACGGGTACGAGCCCGATCCGGCCATGGGCACGCCGCAGACCTACCGGTTGAAGCCGGCCATGACCTTGCAGGCGCAGCTTGGCACGGTCAAGGACGTGGAATCCGGTCACGGCATCTCCTACGGCCGCACCTATCTGACGCCGCAGGCCACGAGCACCGCGATTGTGCCGGTCGGATACGCCGATGGCATTCACCGTTCCGCATCCGGATTCGATATGCAAGGCGCCAAACATGTCACCAAGCTTGGCGGCCCGGTGCGGGTCATGACCGAACAGGGGCCGAAGCTGTTGCGCGTCTCCGGGCGTGTGTGCATGGACCAGTTCATCCTCGACCTGCACGGCAGTGCGGCGGAAATGGGCGTCCATGAGGGCGACACCGTCGAACTGTTCGGCCCGGGCAGGGGAGAGGACTACGCCGAGCCGACTGCGGACGACTGGGCACGCGCGGCGGACACCATCAGCTACGAGATCTTCACTTGCCTGCGCAACCGCATCCCGCGCCTGTACCTGCACGCGCCCGAGGTGCTGCCCCCTGAGGATTTGGCGAAACTCGATCCGGCGAGCATCCTGTAACCGGGGTGGGAAGCGAGGCGGCTTCGGGTGCCGTGGCGTGCGACGCCTGTCGGGCCGCCCCGCCTGACTGCTTGAGTGCTTGATCGCTTGAGTGCTTCGTCTGCGGGTTGTCGGCGGTTCCGTTGGCGGCTGCCGCAGCTGATTGACTGCTGGCCGGAACGCTGCCTGTGGCGGATTGCCGAACCGCAATCGGCGATATGCGTCTGGAATGTCAGCGCTGGAATGCGCGACGGGGAGACGGGGAAAGGACGGATATGACGACCACAGCCGACGGCGAACGTGTGCTCACCACTGAAGGGTATTGTGCGGCGGACGAAGAGCGTTGGGCGCCTGAACCGCCGAAATCCCCGTCGCGCACAGCGTTTCAGCGTGACCGGGCGAGACTGATTCATTCGTCCGCTTTGCGCAGGCTGGGCGGCAAAAGCCAGATTCTGGTCGCAGGAACCGACGATTTCGCGCGCACACGATTGACACATACGCTTGAAGTCGCGCAAATCGGCCGGCAAATCGGCGCTCTGCTCGGCTGCGACCCCGATGTTGTCGATTGCGCGTGCCTCGCACACGACCTAGGGCATCCACCATTCGGACACAACGGTGAACGCGCGTTGGCGGCAATCGCCAAGGATATCGGCGGATTCGAAGGCAACGCGCAGACCTTGCGATTGCTGACGCGACTGGAACCGAAGATATTTCTGCCCGATGGGCGGTCCGCCGGGGTCAACCTGACGCGCGCCGCATTGGACGCCGCGGTGAAATACCCGTGGACGCTTCACGAGGCGGCCGCACATCCCAAAGGGGAGCGCAGCGTGAAATTCGGCGTCTACCCAGACGATGAGCCGGTGTTCCATTGGCTCAAGCAGGGGGCGCCCGAGGCCAGTACGCCGATGGAATGCCAGGTGATGGATTTATCTGACGACATCGCCTACAGCGTGCATGATATCGAGGATGCGATCGCGACCGGCACACTGAATCCGGTGGCACTCGCGGATAATCGCACGGTGGACCGGGTGGTCGAATCGGCGCGCGCATGGTATGGGCGGCAGTGGGACCCGGACCTTCTGCTGGCGGCGGTGCTCAGGCTGCGTGACGGAAAACTTCTGCCGGGTCGTTTCGATGGTTCCCGGCAGGCGTTGGCGCAGTTGAAGAACATGACCAGCGCGCTGATCGGCCGTTTCGCCGGATCGGTGGAATCGGCCACACGGCAGCGATATGGTACCGGGCCGCTGACCCGGTACGCGGCGCATGTGGTGGTGCCTGACCGGACACGCTATGAGATTCTGGCGCTTAAGGGGATGTCCGTGTATTTTGTGATGGCGCCACGCGAGCGCGAACCGTTCCATCAGCAGGAGCAGCGGATTGTCACCGATCTGGTGGACGTGTTGATGGCTGATTTGCCGAGGCCGAGCGACGCGCTGGAGACGGTGTTCCTTGATGACTGGCGGCAGGCGTCGAATGATGATGAACGGCTGCGCGTGGCGATTGACCAGGTGGCGAGCCTGACGGACGGGTCGGCGGCGACCTTGCATTCGATCCTGTGCTGAGTGTTGTGGCGTGTGATTATCGGCTCGCGGTGCGACTGTGCGGTCGCACGGTGGGTGGGTATCGGCTGGTGATTGGTGGAAGTCGTCGGTATCGGCCTGTTGTGTGACTGTGCGGTCGCACGGCGAGCTGGTATCGGTCGGTAGTTGGCGTGAATCGGTGGCATCGACGTGCGGTGTGACTGATCAATCGCACAGCTGGCTGGTAGCTCGGGCAGTGGTGGTGGTTTGGTGGGGTATTTGCCTGTAGTGTGGCTGTTGAATCGCACGGTGCGAAGGTATCGGGTGGGTTGGGACCGTGGGTCGCCGGTATCGGCCCGCGGTGCGACAGCATCATCGCACGGCACGCTGTTCTCCGGCGGCGCACGCCGCTGAACAGTCCTCGGGCTAGCATGGAACCTATGCCCGGGATGATCAAGAAAGAAGACGTTGAGAAGGTGCGCGCCGCCGCGGACCTGTACGATATCGTATCCGCGTCCGTCACGCTCAAGCCTTCGGGCACCGGCACCTATGTCGGCCTGTGCCCCTTCCATGACGAGAAAACCCCGAGTTTCAATGTCCGCCCGTCCCTAGGCGTCTGGCACTGTTTTGGCTGCGGTCTGGGCGGCGACGTTTTCGGCTTCGTCGAGCACCAGGAGAACATCGACTTCCGTGAAGCGGTCGAACTGCTCGCCGACAAATACCACATCGAACTGCATTACGACCAAGGCTCACGCCAGGGAGAGCACGCCGGGTCGAAACGCGCGCGTCTGCTTGAAGCGAACGAGGAAGCCCAACGCTTCTTCACCTCGCAGATCATGAGCAAGGAGGCGCTCGCCGCACGCAAACTACTCGGCGGACGCAATTTCAGCCAGGCCGATTGCGAGCGCTTCGGTTGCGGCTACGCCCCGCAAGGTTGGGACAATCTCGTGCGGCATTTGGCAGACAAAGGCTTCACCCAGCAGGAGATGCTGGACGCCGGACTCGCCCGTCGCGGCCAGCATGGCATCTATGACTATTTTCGAGGTCGGGCCACATGGCCGATTCGCGATTCGACCGGTCGCACGCTCGGCTTCGGCGCGCGCAAACTGTATGACGACGACACCATCGCGGCGAAGTACATCAATACGCCGGACACGCAGCTGTACCGCAAAACGCAGGTGCTTTACGGCATTGATCTGGCGAAATCATCGATTGTGAAGCACCGCCAGGCGGTGATTGTCGAGGGGTATACGGATGTCATGGCCTGTCATCTGGCGGGTATCGACACGGCGGTCGCCACATGCGGCACCGCGTTCGGCGCGGACCATGCGAAAATCATCCGTCGCCTGATTGCGGACGATTCGCTCGGTGCGGTCCAGCTGGTCGGGCCGCTGAAAGTCGAAGGGCAATCGCTGAGCTCGCGCGTCGTGTTCACCTTTGACGGTGACGCGGCAGGCCAGAAGGCTGCGCTGCACGCGTTCGGGTTGGATTCCTCGTTCCTGTCGCAGACGTTCGTCGCCGTCGCCGACGACAATCTCGACCCGTGCGATCTGCGAATCCAGCGCGGCAACGAGGCGGTGCGCGCGCTGATCGACAGCGCCCGTCCGCTCTACGATTTCGTCATCGACACGGCAATCGACCGCTTCGACACCCAGTACGCCACCGGGCAGATGGGGGCGGTCAAGGCCGCCGCGCCGCTGATTGCGCAGATCCGCGACCGTTCGCTGCTTGACTTGTATACGCGCAAGGCGACCCGGCGCATCGGCATCGACCTGGATATCATGCAGCGCGAGGTCAGACAGGCCAGACGGCAGTACAACGTGCGCGACGAGGACGCCTACGCGCCCCGCCGACGCCAGCAGGTGCGTATCGAGGAGCGTGTTGACCGCGATGACCCGTACGCGAATCCGGCGCGCAGGCGGGAGCTTGAGCATCGTGATGCCGCCAACCAGACGTATTTCCACATCGACGACGCGGTGTTCATCTGCGAGCAGCAGTTCATGGCGACGCTCATCCAGATTCCGCGTGCGATCGACCGTGAATGGTTTGCCCAATTGACTCTGGCGAATTTCATGACCCCGGTGTTCCGCACGCTGTTCCAGGCGATTGCGGCTGCCGGCGGATTGCCGACGGATGACACCCCGCAAGGCTTGTGGATGCACAATCTGACCAAGGCAGGCGGCCCGATGCTCCAATCGGTGATTGACGAGCTTGCCGTGATGCCGTTGCCGTTGCCGACCCCGCCGAACCAACAGTCGGCGCCTGGTGCGGGTGACGGACAAGGCGCCGGTGTCGCCGGAGCGCCCGGCGTCGCCGACGTCCAGCTGCGGGAGCCGACCCAGGGGGAGCGCCAGTACGCGTCCGAACTGTTGGCCCGTCTGCTTGATATCGGTTACATGCGCAGAATCGGCGCGGCCAGACGCCGTATGGCCCAGCTGCCGGACGGCGAGGAGAAAATCGCGCTGCTCGGTAGCATCACCACGCTTGAAACCGCGCGCAAGGACTTGCAAGCGCAGGTGTACAACAACACGGTCGGGTAGCCTCGGGCAGAACGACGCCCCTTACGCGTCGTATTCCCCGCTCGGTCCGATCGTCAGCGCGTCATCATGCGTGCGCCCGCTGTGGATGGCCTCGTTCATCGCCCGGATCTCGTCCATATCCACCGCATATGCCTTGCCGTCCAGCTCCTTGACCGGAACCACCCAGCCGCCGTGCGTCATATACAACGCATCCGCATCCCGCAGCTCGTCAACCGGCAGCTTGCGGTACGCGGTCCGCTTGCCTTCCTCAAGCGCCCACGCGAACAGTTCACGCTGTGACGTGCCGTTCAGGATGCCGATGCGCGGGTCCGGCGTGACATACGTATCCCCGTACCGCGCGACGATGCTGCTGTTGGGGCATTCCAGCGTATACCCGTCCGTTGTGGTGGTGACCGCGTCGCCGACCCCGCGGCGGTCACATTCCCGGTGCATTGCCTGGTTGACCGCATAACTCAGGGTTTTCGCGCCGTTGAGCAGCCATGGCGCTTTCGCTGTGATATCCGACGGGTATCCGCGGGTGAGCGTCGCCATGGTGATCGGCTCGATGCTGTGCCCCGCACCTTCGCCGTCAAGGAAGATCCATACGCTCGGCGGCAATGGCCCGTTGTTTGAACGTTTCGCTTCAACCCCGATGCCCGTGGTCGGGTCAAGCCCGCGGGAGACGAGAATGCGCAGCATGGGCGCTTCCTCGGCGCCGTCGTAGGCGTCGATCACCCCTTGGCAGGCATCGGTGAACGCGTCGACATCTGGCTCGGGCATGTCCACCAGTGCGGCGGAATGGGCGAGCCGTTTGAGATGGTTTTCCAAGGATACGGGGAATCCCCGGTAGAC
>NZ_JBJEIH010000105.1:0-6909 GCF_051876855.1 Bifidobacterium sp. | reverse complement strand
GCCGCCGGCAGCGACATCCGCACGGATATCCCGCTGTACCGCGTGTGGGAACACGGTGAGCTGGTGGACACGTGCAGCGACATCACCGATATCTGGGCACAGCGTGACGATTTGGTCACGTTCCTGATCGGATGCAGTTTCACTTTCGAATTCCCGCTTATGGAAGCCGGTATTCCGGTGCATCATATCGAGGCGGGACGTAACGTGCCGATGTATGACACGTCGATTGCCTGCAAATCTGCGGGGCGGTTCAGTTCGACAATGGTGGTGTCGATGCGCGGCATCCAACCGGACCGGATTGCGGACGCCGTGCGGATTTCCGGCTACTATCCGAGCGTTCACGGGGCGCCCGTATGGGTGGGCGAGCCTGAAGGCATCGGGATCACCGACTTGCAGCATCCCGATTATGGGGACCCGCCGATTATGGAGGACGGTGACATCCCCGTGTTCTGGGCGTGCGGGGTGACCCCGCAGGCGGCGGTGATGGCGTCGAAACCGTCGTTCGCGATCACGCACGCGCCCGGGCACATGTTCCTCACGGATATTCCCGACCGCAGTTTCATGGTGTGACTTGCGTCGGCGCAAATACATCAATACCGATGGCGTGCGATGTGGAAGATATGAGATATCGAAAAGCAGAAAACAGCAGCGGGAGTGGGGAACAACAATGACGGGAATAGACCTCAACAGCGATATGGGCGAAAGCTTCGGCCGGTGGGCGCTCGGCGACGACACGGCGCTGCTCGGCGTGGTGTCGAGCGCGAATGTGGCGTGCGGCTTCCATGCGGGCGACCCGGCTGGAATGCTGCGCACGGTCGGCTACGCGGCGGCGCACGGCGTGACGGTCGGCGCGCATGTGGCGTACCGCGATCTTGCCGGGTTCGGCCGGCGGTATGTCGATGAGACGCCTTCGGACCTGACCGCCGACGTCATCTACCAAATCGGCGCGTTGGAAGGGATCGCGGCGGCAGTTGGAACACAAGTGAAGTATGTCAAACCGCACGGGGCGCTGTATAACCGGATCGCGCTTGACGAACGGCATGCCAAGGCTGTGGTTGAGGCGATTAGGGCCGTGGACCCGTCGCTGTCCTTGCTCACCCTGCCCGGTTCGGTAGTCGGCCGGCTTGCCGAGGATGCGGGACTTCGCGTATTCCGCGAGGCGTTTGCCGACCGCGCCTACACGCCGGACGGTCATCTGGTCTCGCGGCGCGAGCCGGGCGCGGTCATCACCGACCCGGAACAGGTGGCCGCACGGGTGCTGCGCATGGTCGAGGACGGTACGGTGACGGCGATTGACGGCAGCATTGTCCGACTGCATGCCGATTCGGTGTGCGTGCACGGCGATTCGCCGGGGGCGGTGGCCATGGCGACGGTGGTGCGCAAAGCGTTGGAACATGCCGGGATTGCAGTTCGGTCGTTTGCGGCAGGTGGCGGCTCGTCGTCATCAGTGTCCACGAAAGCCGCGAAATCATGAGACGGATATTGCCGGCAGGGCAGGACGCGCTGCTCGTGGAAACCGGGGATTTGCGCCATGCGCACGGCCTGTATCATGCGCTGAACGCGGCGATGGAGGATGCCGTTTCGGCAAACGCGTCAGTAGGGGAATTCGCCGCTTCGCTCGCACCGACACGACCGTTCGCTGCAATCACCGAGCTCGTTCCCGCCGCGCAAACCGTGCTCGTGCGATTCGATCCGCGCAAGATCCGTGCAGCTTCGCTCGCCGAAGCGATCATGACGCTGCCCGATACACCCGATGAGGCCCAAGAGCATCGGACGGTGACCGTGCCCGTCATCTACGACGGCGAGGATCTTGAGGCCGTGGCGCAGTTGCTTGGTATCAGCGCCGACGAGGTGGTCGTCCGGCATACCGGCACCCCGTGGACGGCCGCATTCGGCGGATTCGCCCCCGGATTCACATATTTGGTGGACGGGGACCCGATTTTCGACGTACCGCGTCGCACGACACCACGGTTGGTCGTGCCTTCCGGCGCGGTCGGCCTCGCCGGGCGGTTCAGCGGCGTCTACCCGCGCGAAAGCTCGGGCGGATGGCAGCTGATTGGGCATACGGCCATGCCGATGTGGGATGTGCACGCCGACCCGCCCGCCGCCATCATGCCCGGCGACCGTGTGACGTTCCACGCCGAGCGCGATCAGGTAATCATGACTGATATTGCGCACCAACGCCGGACGCCGCCGGACCGCGATATCCGAGCCAATGCCGGGAGCTCCGGTAGCGGTTCAGATTCAACGACACACGTCCACGGCTTGCGTGTGGAACGCCCCGGCCTGCTTGCCCTGTTTGAAGACGAGGGCCGGCACGCCTCGGCCATGGGCGTCGCCGGATCGGGGGCATGCGATATGCCCGCCTACCGCCTGGCCAATATGCTTGTCGGCAATCCGCCCGGTGCGCTCGCCATCGAACTGACCGCCGGCGATGCCGCGTTCACCGCAATAGGAAATGTGGTGGTCGCCGTTACAGGAGCCCCGGTCGATTTGTGCATCACCGCGAACGCCACGTCAGGTGCCGATCCGGGCCACACGACCATCCGGCAACGTCTGCACCGGCAGGAGGCCATCATCCTCCATGACGGTGAAACCCTGACCATAGGCGTGCCGCGCGCGGGATTACGTGATTATCTCGCCATTCGAGGCGGATTCATAGCCCCGATGACGCTCGGCAGCGCTTCGCGGGACACCATGTCCGGCATCGGACCTGCTCCCCTGACCGCAGGCGACACGCTCATCGCCGGAACCCCCGATCCGTCACGAAGTGTAGGACGGCCATGCGAATGGAACGAGCACCTGCCAACCGGCACCATGCACCATGCCGGTCCGGAGGCAATCGGCAGCGCCAATCATCCAGTCTGGCTCGATGTCATGCTCGGTCCGCATGACGACTGGTTCACGCCGGCCGCCATCGGCACGCTGTTCGGCACCACGTGGCAGGTCACCGCACAATCCAACCGTACCGGGTTGAGGCTCAACGGCCCGCAGCCTTTGGAACGCGAAGATACGCGGGAACTGCCCAGCGAAGGCATGGTCCCCGGTTCGCTTGAAGTGCCCGGAAGCGGGCAGCCCGTGCTGTTCCTGCGCGACCAGCCGGTCACCGGCGGCTATCCGGTGATCGCCGTACTCACGCTCGATGCGCTCGCATTGGCGGCGCAACTACCGCCGGGCGCGTCCATCCGGTTCCGCAAAGCCGGGAAGAGCGCAATGGCGGCATCGGGAGGCCAAGACGTATCTCACGCTGATAAACACGATGGAAAGGAGTCCCGATGAAGCGCATTCTGGTCGCCAATCGCGGGGAAATCGCCGTGCGGATCATCCACGCCTGCCATGATCTGGGGCTGGAGGCGGTCGCCGTCTACGCGGATGATGACGCCGACGCGCTGTTCGTCCAGCTTGCCGATGAGGCCATCGCCCTGCATGGGGTGACACCGGCGGAAACCTACCTGAACATCCCGGCACTGCTCAAGGCAGCGGCAAGCGGACATGCGGACGCCGTTCATCCGGGGTACGGATTCCTATCAGAGAACGCAGATTTCGCGCAGGCGGTCCAGGATGCCGGGTTGACATGGATCGGCCCATCACCGCAGACCATCCGCATGCTCGGGGACAAAGTCGAAGCGCGAGCCGTCGCCACGAAAGTCGGTGCGCCCATGGCCCCGGGCACTACGCAACCGGTCAAGGACGCGCAGGAAGCCGCCGCATTCGCGCGTCAACACGGTCTGCCGATTGTCATCAAAGCAGTGCACGGCGGGGGAGGTCGCGGCATGAAAGTCGTGCGCGACCTCGCCGACGTCGAACCCGCTTTCGATTCCGCCGTCCACGAGGCAGAAGTCGCGTTCGGCAACGGGGAGTGTTTCATCGAACGGTTCCTCGACCATCCGCGCCACGTCGAAGTTCAGGTGCTTGGCGACACGTATGGCGGGGTCATCGCCGTCGGTACCAGGGACTGCTCGCTTCAGCGACGCAACCAGAAGCTTATCGAGGAGGCCCCGGCGCCCTTCCTGCCTGAAAGCATCACGCAACGGCTTGAAGATGCGGCTGTGGCAATCTGCTCCGAAGTCGGGTACGTGGGTGCCGGAACCGTGGAATTCCTCGTGGCCCCGGACGGCACGCTCTCGTTCATGGAAGTCAACACGCGTATCCAAGTCGAACACCCGGTCACCGAAATGACCAGTGGTATCGACCTGGTGGCTTGGCAGCTGCGTATCGCCGCGGGTGCGTCGATTGCCGGACTCAAACCGGCGCACGACGGGCATGCGATGGAATTTCGTCTCAACGCGGAAGACCCATCGCTCGGATTCGCGCCATTCCCCGGGCGTATCACCGCACTGAGGGCGCCCAGTGGGCCGGGCATACGCTTCGACACCGGTGTGCAAACCGGTTCGATTGTCTCCGACCATTTCGATTCCATGCTCGCCAAACTCATCGTGCACGCCCCCACGCGCGAGGAATGCCTACAACGGGCGCGGCGGGCGCTCGCCGAACTGCGCATCGACGGTGTGCCCACGGTCGTACCCTTCGACCGGGCGGTGCTCGCCGACCCTGATTTCACGGCGGAACACGGGTTCCGCATCTACACCCGGTGGATTGAGGAGGTGCTGCTCAAGCGGCTTGGTCCCGAACAGCTCAAGCCTGATGGTACATCGCTGCGCTTCGATGACGCCGATACCGGGTTGCATCGCACATGGATTGAATGGGATGGCCGCCGCGTGGAGGTCGGCTTGCCGGCCGGTCTGGTCTCCTCGCTCGGGGCGGCGGGGGCCGCCGGCGGAACATCGCACGATGGCGGCGTGGGAGAGACGGCCGCGCACGACACCGGGGATATCCTCGCCTCGATCACCGGCACGGTGGCGCGCTGGCTGGTCGATGACGGCGCTGAAGTCGGCGCGGGCATGCCGGTTGTCGTGCTGGAAGCCATGAAGATGGAGATCCAGGTTACGGCCCCGATCGGCGGCGTGGTCCATATCGCTGCGCAGCCGGGCGACAGCGTGAGATCCGGAAGCGTGCTGGGACATATCGAATCGTGAGACAAGACATGAGACAAATACGTGAAACAGTCGTGATACGCGGCATCCGGCCGATTTAACCGGCCGGGCGCTGATAGGAGAGGAGTGGATATGACGGAAACGATGCAATACAACCAAGCAGGACATGTCAATCGGCAATCGGATACGTTCCATACCGGCCGTGGCAGTGCGGCACACCATGGCGGCATCGGCCCTGCCGCCCGCATCGCAAGCTGGCGGTGGAAACCTCGCGTCGCGCACATCCAGAATGCCGCTGCGGCGGATGTGGGCCGGGGCAGCGAGACCATGATGACCTTCGCGCGCGGCGACCTGTTCCATGCCGCTCGGTGGCTTAAATCCGGCGAACACAAGACCATGGTCGTCACCGGATTCTACATTCCGCAGGCCGAGCAGCCCGCCGCCGAATCGGATGGTCCCGCCGGGGCGGTCGAGCTGTGTGAGGCTCTGCGGGCCATCGGTTCGGATGCCTGGCTGGTCAGCGATGAGCCGTGCGAGCCGGTCATCCGCGCAGGGGCCTCGTCGCGGCTGCCCGAAGACCACGTGGCCATCGCGCCTGCGGATGCGCAACACTTCGATCAGTGGATTGACGCGATGCGCGGGCTTGTCGATCGCAATGATATCGATACCATCATCTACATCGAGCGCGTCGGGCCGGCGCGTGACGGGAACCCGCGCAATATGCGGGGGTTTGACATCGACCGGTGGACCGCCCCGCTCAGCCGGCTCACCAGGTTGGGATTGCATGTGATTGGCATCGGCGACGGCGGCAATGAGATTGGCATGGGCAGGCTGGACTCCATCGTCATTGAGGATGTCGTCGAGCATGGCGAGCGTATCGCCTGCACGGTTCCCGCGGACGAGCTGATTGTTTCCGGCACGTCAAACTGGGGCGGTCACGCGCTGGTGTGCGCGATGTATGCGATGGGCTGCCGGCGGGCGGCACCGCTGCTCGATGTCGCGTGGCATCGGTCCGTGCTGGCGGATGTTGCGCGCGCCGGCGGGCTTGACGGGGTCACGATGCGCAACACCCCGACGGTCGACGGCCTGAGCGAGGAGCGCTACTACCGCCAGATCCGCATGATGTCCGACATCGCCCGAGGTCGGCGTTAGAGGCGCTTGTTGCAGCAGATGCGGGGTTTCGGCTGCAAACGGTTGCACAATCCACGATGATGATCTGCTGCTGAATGCTGCGGCATTCCGGTATGGCGGGCGCGACACCTTGTGCAGAAACCATCGGCGGCGGTTGTTGTGCGGGTATGCTGGTGTGAACAGGCGGGCGGGCCCGCTGCCCATCAAGGTCGAGTTCGTGATAGGGGGCAAGTGATGTTTTTGACGATTCCTTCGGATTTTTCTTCTGCTCGTCGTCTGCCCCCGGTGAAGATTGCTGGTTTCCGCTGTGTGTTTGTCGGCCGGGGTAGTCTGCGTGGCGATTTCGTGGTGTTCAACTGCGTCCTGGAATCGGGGGACAATGATGTGCCGATGGTGTGCATCCCCGCGGGGAGTGTGGGGATTCCGCATGATCTGGTCGATGCCGCGACGTTGGGCACAGCGATTTTGAATGCGCGTGATTATGATGAATCCCATATCGGGGCAGTGGTCCGGCGCATGCCCGAGGAGGCCGGGGAGGACTTGTACAGTCGTTTGACGGGGAAGCCTGTAGGAAAGACGGGTAATTGGTCTGCGACATGCCTTGTGGGTTATTATCCGCAAGTTGGTAAGTGGAAGGCGATACGTGAGGTACCGTCGCTGCGCTGTGTCAATGATGTGGATACGAGGATTCGCGTTGGTATGCTCGAGTGTCCGTGTGGTGCTGGTGTTGAGGAGCTTGGTGGGATGGTGTTGGAGTCGTTTGCGCGGGTTGATGCGTGGTGTG
>NZ_JBJEIH010000104.1:14062-24501 GCF_051876855.1 Bifidobacterium sp. | reverse complement strand
CGCGTCCGAAAGCAGATTCCGCGAGAAATTGAGATTCAGCGTGGTCCGAGCGGCGTGCGACGGTCGTCGGAAATCCCGGAATATCAACGATTCTGGATTGCCGACGATATCGGACAACCCGCGTGGAATCTTAATAAATCTCCAAATCGCGCTTCTATGGGAGATATTGAGACTTTTCTCTCAACATCTCTCCGGGAACGGCATATTGCTCGAGTTTTTCACATTCCGCAGGTGGGGTGGCCGACTTGACGCCACTCCGCGACAGAACGCAGATTTGCAACCAGACGCAGCCCCGCGGTCAGGAGCAGGTGCCGTCGTGGATTTGTTGTGCGATGGCCATTTCCGTATCTCCTGCCGCGTATTCTTCGAGCCTGGACTGATGATATTCGTTTCGCTGGCTGTTGACGCCCATGAACTGGTAAGCGTAGGCGTTGGTCACCGCCTCATACCGCGCTCCTGCAATCTTCGGGCGGACCGTACCACATGCGATAGAGATCGAACGATGCGCCAGCTCATGCTTGGCCGCGTCGAGCATCCAAGGGTCGCCGCGAGCACCCAGATCCCACAACACATACCCTGTGTTGAACATGATCTTGTTGCGATAATCCAACGTCCCGTCCTGACAGAAGAAGGCAACGGTGCTCGGATTGTTGCCTCCGCCGCACACCGAAAGGGGCTGCGCCCCCTGAGTCGGCGCACCTTGTGGTTGAGCGCCACGCGGGTTCGATCCCGAAGGACGGATTCCATAGGGCTGCGAACCGGATGACTGGTACTGACGGCCGTCCATATAAAGTCCATTCTTTATTGCGCTATTGCTCAGTGGCATTATAGTGTGCGCCCCAACCGCATACAGATACCCCCTGGCCGATCACTGTACAAACTGGTTGCGCTGGCGGCTCTCCCAGCGTAGATAGTTTGTGTGGAGCTGGACTCGCAGTTGGCCTATTAACCGAAAAAAGAAAGGCCAAATCACTGGAATTCCAATGATTTGGCCTTTGATGGTCGGGCTGGCGGGATTTGAACCCGCGGCCTCTTCGTCCCGAACGAAGCGCGCTACCAAGCTGCGCTACAGCCCGTTTTGGCAACGTCCGCTATCATACAGCAATTGCAGAACAATGCCAAATCGGTGTGTCGCGTTGTGTATTGGCACTTCGATACACTGGGGTGCATGACGAACCCTGAACAATCCGCGGAAGACGCCGCGGAACAGCATACCCAGCATACTGAAGACGCGCCGGTCATGACGACCGTCGAACATGCAGAACTTCTGCTGGAGCAAGACAAGAAGATCCGCTCCAATATCGATGAAGGCAAGAGCCTTGACGAGGCGATCGACCCGAGTAACAAGGAATTCGGCCCGCTCGCACACCCCGAGCAGGTTCAGATGCGTGTCGCCAAGCGCGCGCTCATGCTCAAGGAAGGTGTGCAGCCGTACCCGGTCCATGTCGATGTGACCGCAACTATCGGCGAGGTACGCGCCAAGTACGACGGCAAGCTCAACGCCGGTGACGAGACGCAGGATGTCGTCGGCATCGCCGGTCGCGTGCTTTTCCTGCGCAACGGCGGCGGCCTGTGCTTCGTCAAGCTCGCCCAAGGCGACGGCACCGCCATCCAGGGCATGATTTCCAAGAAGGAAATCGGTGCGGATTCCTTGAAGCAGTTCAAGCAGATGGTCGATTTGGGCGACCACCTGTTCCTCAAGGGCCGCGTCATCGCTTCGAAGACCGGCGAACTGTCCGTCTTCGCCAGCGAATGGCGTATCGCGGCGAAGGCCCTGCAGCCGTTGCCCGCGCTGCATAAGGAGTTGAGCGACGACACGCGCACCCGCAAGCCGTACATCGGCATGATTGCCGACGAACGCATTCGCGATATGGTGCGTAAGCGTTCCGCCGTGGTTTCCTCGCTGCGCCACACCTTCGAAGGCCATGACTTCCTCGAGGTCGAAACGCCAATGCTGCAGACCGTGCACGGCGGCGCCGCGGCACGCCCATTCACGACGCATATGAACGCCTTCGATATCGACCTGTATCTGCGCATCGCCCCGGAACTGTTCCTCAAGCGCTGCCTCGTGGGCGGTATCGACCGCGTGTTCGAAATCAACCGCGATTTCCGCAACGAAGGCGTCGACGCCACGCACGCCCCCGAGTTCACCATGCTCGAGGCCTATCAGGCGTACGGCAATTACGACACGATCGCCGCGCTGGTCAAGGAGCTCATCGTCAAGTCCGCGCTTGACGCCTTCGGCAGCACGAAGGTCACGCTGCTCAACGGTGAGGAATACGATTTCGGCGGCGAATGGAAGACCATCAGCATGTACGATTCGCTCTCCGAGGCGCTGGGCGAGGAAATCGTTCCGAACGGCGGGCCGGACAACCCCGGCACGTCGGTCGAGCACCTGGGCGAGATCGCCGACAAGCTGGGTGTGGAACGCGACGACGTGGAGAACCACGGCAAGCTGGTCGAGCACCTGTGGGAGCACTTCTACGAGGACAAGCTGTACGAGCCGACCTTCGTGCGCGACTTCCCGGTGGAGACCAGCCCGCTGGTCAAGTCCCACCGTTCAAAGCCCGGCGTGGTGGAGAAGTGGGATCTGTACGTGCGTGGCTTCGAGCTGGCGACCGGCTACTCCGAGCTCAACGATCCCGTGGTCCAGCGCGAACGGTTCGTCGCCCAGGCCAAAGACGCGCTCGCCGGCGATGTCGAAGCCATGGACATCGACGAGGACTTCCTCGAGGCGCTCGGTGTGGGCATGCCGCCGGCCGGTGGCACCGGCATGGGCATCGATCGTCTGCTCATCGCGCTGACCGGCGCGACCATCCGCGAAACGATCACCTTCCCGCTGACCAAGCCGCTGAATCTTCAGTAAGCCTCCGGATTTCTGAACTCCAGGGTTTCGTAGGTTTCCGGATTTCCAAGCATTGGTGCCGGCTCAGGATTCTTGAGGATTCTCGAGGATTCTGAACCGGCATCAATGCTCAGTGGGTAAGGCCGGGTCGTTTGTCATCTTTCGAGCATGTCGCGGGCGGACACGACGGTGAAGAGCCCGCTGTCTTTCATTTCGCGCGCTTGTTGCGCCAGCTCATCTGTCTTTACGAATAGCGCGTAGTAATGGGAAGTGTCAGCCATCGCGGCATATGGGAATTCATCGAAAATCAGCAGGAAGCGTTCGTCGCGGTTGCTGATGCGTTGTGCAATGAAGGACAACGCGTTCTGCCATGATGCGAATGACGGGGTGCTGTTGGGTAGATTGAAAAATGCGAATACCGCCGCGGAAAAATCGCGAAGATTGTTCGCTGTCGCCTGTTGGCGTGCGGTGAAGTACAGCGCATGCTTGTCATGCGAGAATTTGTCGAGCAGTGCGGTTTTCCCGACCCCTCGCCAGCCGAGCATGACCATCATCTGGAAGCTGTCGGTGTCCCGCATGCGGTTGAGGGCTTGCAGCTGTCGTGTTCGTCCGATGAACATCGTGATCGCTCCTACGTGCGTGACGATGTTGCTGCTGATTTGCAATACAGGGCTTTCGGCGGGTCGTCTGACGGCTGATTCCAAGCCCTCATGGTGTGAGCCGATCCTCACAAAACTCGGCATGCGGGTGCTGATGACGCTTGGTCCGGCAAGGCAAAGTGCCATTGTGTGAGCCGATCCTCACATCATGCCGGACATGGGTGCCCGTGATGGCCGATTGCGCCTGTTAGGCCTGTGCTGTGTGAGTGAATCCTCGCACGGTGACGGACTGTCGTGCCGATTGCCTCGGACCCCACTGATTGAGGTGCCATGGTGTGAGCCAATCCTCACACGGTGACGGGTGTTGGGGTTGGCAGCGTGTGATTTTCGCGTTCAAGTCCTCATTGTGTGAGCGAATCCTCACATCATGCCGGACATGGGTGCCCGTGATGGCCGATTGTGCCTGTTAGGCCTGTGTTGTGCGAGCCGATCCTCACACGGTGACGGGTGTTGGGGTTGACGGCGTGCTGTTTTCGTGGCTTGCACCGTTGCCTCCTCCGGCAACAGCGGCTATAGTTGATGGCCTGCTAATCGGCGATTTCGTCAGAGCAGAGGAGTAGGGAGGAGGTATGAGAGAGATGAAATTCGCGGATTGGATTCGTGGAGCCCGGCCGAAAACGCTGCCTTTGGCGGTGGCTCCGGTCATCACCGGCGCCGCTGTTGCGAGTGTGTCCGGCGCGCCGTATGATCCGCGGTTCCTTGCGGTGATGCTGTTGTGCATGGGCGTGGCGTTGTTCCTGCAGATCGCGGCGAATTTCGCGAATGATTATTCCGACGGGCTACGTGGCACTGACGTGGGGCGTGATGCGAGGTGCGCGGACGATATCGCAGAATCCCAAGAGCCTGACGTGACGGGTGCCGCTGGTGTCGTCGATACTACGGATGCGTCCGTTGCTTCCGACCGCGTTGATTTCGGTAAATCGGACTCGCGGGTTGGCGCAGTGCAATCCGACGCGGCTCAGACCGACACACACCCCGGTGCAGCACTGCCCGACCTTGCACAGTCCGACATCGTCCAGTCCGGCTCAGCCCAGCCCGGAATGCCTCAGCCGTGCACACCACTTGCTCCCGCCTCCCGTCGCAACGCACCAACCCGCTTGGTCGCTTCCGGCGTCGCTCCCAGACACGTATTGTTCGCTGCGGGCGTGAATGCCGTGCTCGCTTGCGCCTGCGGCCTTGCGGTATGTGCGCTGACCGGGTACTGGTGGTTCATCGCGGTCGGCGCGGCGTCGCTGATTGCCGGCTGGTGCTACGTGGGAGGAAGCCACCCGTACGGGTACCACTATCTGGGTGAAGTCTTCGTCTTCGTGTTCTTCGGGCTCGTGGCGGCATGCGGCACGATGTTCGCGCTGTCCGGCCGCGTCACGGCAGGCGGTGTGTGCGCGGGAACCGCGAACGGGCTGGTCGCGGTCGCCGTATTGTGCGTGAATAATCTGCGCGATATCGAATCCGACCGCGCGCATGGCAAACATACATGGATGACAGCGCTCGACCGCACGTGGGGCACGGTGTTCGCCGATGCGCTGTTGGTCGTGGCTTCGATTCTCGCCATCGCCCAGGTTGCCGGATGGTTCGTGTCGGTCCCTGTCATCATCGCGGTCTGCGTGTTCATGTGCATCGTCCAGATAGCCGCCTGCGATGCGATCAGCCGTGTCGACTACCGACGTGCCCTGCCCCTGTGCACGCTCGGTTCCCTGTCGGTCTCGTTGGTCTTTGCAGCGGCTGCGTTTCTCGTGTGATCGACGCGCTGGAACATGGTTGCGCAACGGGTGAGGGCGGCCGTGTCCGCACTTCGCGCAAGAGGACCGCATTTGGGAGGCCGAGGCGCTAGACTGAAACCATGACTTACAAACTAGTACTGCTCCGACATGGTCAGAGCGCATGGAACAAGACCAATCAGTTCACCGGCTGGGTGGATGTCCCGCTGACCGAGCAGGGCGTCGAGGAAGCCAAGCGCG
This sequence comes from Bifidobacterium sp., assembly GCF_051876855.1. Classification (GTDB taxonomy): domain Bacteria; phylum Actinomycetota; class Actinomycetes; order Actinomycetales; family Bifidobacteriaceae; genus Bifidobacterium. The sequence continues at coordinate 19,039 of NZ_JBJEIH010000104.1, read as the reverse complement.
GTGGCCAGCTCCTCAAGGAGAAGAACGTCCTTCCGGACATCGTGTTCACCTCCCTGCTGCGTCGCGCCATCAACACCGCGAATTACGCGCTTGACGAAGCCGATCGCCTGTGGATTCCTGTCCAGCGCAGCTGGCGCCTGAACGAGCGTCACTACGGTGCGCTGCAGGGCAAGAACAAGAAGGCCATCCGCGAGGAATACGGCGACGAGAAGTTCATGCTGTGGCGCCGCTCCTATGCCACCCCGCCGCCAGAGATCGATCCGAACGACGAGTATGCGCAGAACCATGATCCGCGCTACACCGGCGATCCGGTTCCGGAAGCCGAGTGCCTGGCGGATGTCGTCAAGCGCGTCGAGCCGTATTTCAAGTCCGCCATCGAGCCTGAGCTCAAGGCTGGCAAGACGGTTCTGATTGCCGCTCACGGCAACTCCCTGCGCGCCATCGTCAAGATGCTCGACGGCCTGTCGGAGGAAGAGATCGCCAAGGTCAACATTCCGACCGCTATCCCGCTGCTGTACGAGCTGGACGAGAACTTCAAGCCGATCAAGCCGCGTGGCGAGTACCTCGATCCTGAGGCTGCCGCTGCCGGTGCCGCCGCTGTTGCCAACCAGGGCAAGTAAGTCCGGTTTGCAGGCATAGGCCTGGATTCTTTCGCAAGTGCCCGCGTCGCCCGTATCAGGCGGCGCGGGTACTTGCATTCTGTGGGGGCAACAGTATCTGCGGGGGCAACAGTAGGAGACGGTAATAGGGAAGGTGCCAACGAAGCTATACGTGTACGGCTGTACATACGCGCAGCCGCGCATAAAGCAGGTGGGCCTGCGCCCCCATATGAGGCGCAGGCCCACCTGCTTCAGAATCTGATTGAAGGCACCCGCTGTTCAGCGGTTCCAGTCACAGGTCGACGACGGGCGTGTCTTCGTCGCGGCCGGGGTCCTTGCTCGGATCGAAGCCGGAGACGATGTACACCACGCGCCGCGCGGCGGACACCGCGTGATCGCCGAGCCGCTCGAGGAAGCGGCCGATCAGAACCACGTCAATGAGCTGCTGCTTCGTGCCGTTCCACTGGTCCGAGAGCACCAGTTCAAAGGTCTGATGGTGCAGTTGGTCAAGCTTGTCGTCATCGAGGATGATGCTCTCCGCGATCTTCGTATCCCTGTCCGCGAGCATGTCCACAATGCGGTCAGCCGTGTTGCGCAGGAACGCAACCATCTGCGCGAAGACCTCACGGGACTCCTCAGGCAGTGCGTTCTGCGGGTATGCTCGACGGGCGGCCTCCGCGATATGCCGGGCCAGGTCGCCCATACGCTCGAAGGTCGAAGCCAGGCGCAAGGTGGAGACGACGACTCTCAAATCGGTCGCCACCGGGTTCTGCTTAGCCAGCAGCCTCACACACTGGTCAACGATGCTGGACTCCAAAGCGTCGATTTCGATATCGCCGTCGATAACCGCCTGGGCCTTGTCGATATCCGCGTTCATCAGCGCATCCCCAGCGCCGTTGATCGCCTTGCGGACGTCTTGCGCCATACGATCGAGATCGTCGGCGACGGCTTTCATCTCCTCATTGAAAATAACGCGCATTGCTCTGCCTTTCCGGGATTGTTCCATTCACTGCGTGAGCGGTCGCGCACGCTTCCTTGTTGGTCATCGGATGCTGTTGCCGCAGTCGCCACTTCTCTCAGTTTATTCGCAACACGCGCGGAATGCCACATCAGCGGGGCGCGGTTGGCGATGGTTCGTACAGAATTCATGTAACCGTTCATCTGCGGTTCATCTTGGTGTCGTCTCGGTGTGGCATCGCCACCGCAAACTGTGCGACAATGGCCACATGGGCTCATCTTGGACTGTATGGTATTGCGTGGTCGCGGTGACGATCGTCGCCTGTGTGGCTGCCGTCATCGCTGTGACGTTGGACGATATTCGTCATGGGGTCAATCCGTTGCGGCGGCTCACCTCCCACCCACAAGGCGGTTTTCTGGGACTGGGGCATCGCACGGACCAGCGGCAGGGACAGCAAGACGGGGAAGACCTTGAGGATTCCACACAAGCGATTCTGGCGATGATTCCGGTCGCATCCGCGGTGGTGGACGACCACGATGACGTCATCAGGGCGAGCGCCGCCGCGTATACGCTCGGTGTGGTACGGGACGAGTCGTTGTGCAACGAGGATATTCTCGCGGCGGTCCATGAAGTGCGCAGTACCGGCGGACGCAAACAGTTGGATATCACCACGCAGACCGTCCCGCAGCGTATCGTCGGGCCGAATGGGGAGTCGGCGCAGGAAGCGGGATTGCAGCAGGTCAGGGTCGTCAACGGCGTGTCGCGGCCGAATTGGCTGAAAGTCACTGTCGGCAGGATCAACGCGCGTTTCGTCGTCGTGCTGCTGGATGATGTCAGCGAATCGATTCGGTTCAGCCAAGTCCGAGAATCCTTCATCCAGAACGTTTCTGAACAGCTCATTGAGCCTTCGCAAGCGTTGGAGCGTCTTGCGGATTCACTGGAGCATGACGATCTTGACCGTGAGTCGGTCAGGCGGCAGGCCGTCGAAGTGAGACACGCGTGCAAACACATGGAGCATATGGTTTCCGATCTGCTGCTGCTCATCCGCTCGCAGGAGCCTGTCACCCCTTCGAGCCATAACCGGATCAATGTCATGGACCAGCTGCGCGATGTCGTACAATCCCATCTCGAGCAGGCGCAGCAAGCCGGAGTGCAGATCGAACTGTCCGGAGACGACAGCCTTGATATCAACGGCGAATCAGATCAAATCAAGGCCGCGGTGGGCAAGCTCATCGAAAACGCAATCGGGTATTCCCCGCAAGGCGCGACGGTCGCGGTCTCGGTCAAGCGCTCGCAGGATGGCGGGCACGCGTCCGTCAGCGTCATCGACCGCGGGTGCGGCATACCGAAGGCAGAACAGGAGCGCGTGTTCGAGCGTTTCTATCGTGGCAGCGAGCAGAACGAGCGGACCGAGCACGGCATCGGTCTGGGGCTTGCGATTGTCAAGCATGTGGCGTTGACCCATCACGGCAATGTGACGGTATGGAGCGTTCCCGGGCAGGGAAGCACGTTTACGATGTCGCTGCCGCTTGCGCAGGATATGGTGACAGCCTGAATCTACTACCCTGACCCAAACGGGCAGGCCGGGCACATAATCTGTGGATGTTCAGGGCACCCGGGGCGCGGGTACCGGTGATGTTCTTGATACGTGAGTTTCCTGCGTCGTTGTTTACCGATTCGCGTCAGCGCCGTCGCAACAGCGGGAAGGTGGCGCAACGGCTATTTTCCGAGCCTGCGATAATCCCAACGGTCGAAATGTTCCCAGACGAGTAGGATGATTCCGACGAGCACGCCGGCTACGCATACGACCAGTTCCTTGAGTGCGGGCACATGCAATGCGAGGAGCATAGCGCACACAATCAATGCCGCCATCCACACCGCCGTACCGATGAGGAACACCTTTCTCAGGTCGACACGCACGGGCTTGGGCGACGGCCTGCGGGCCGCCGGATCGAAAATCGGAGCCAACTTCATACCATTACCATAACGTGCGGGGTAACCTTATAAGGTGTTGTTCGCCGGAAGAAAGGATTGCCACAGCCGTGTATGTGATACGTCCAGTCCCAAAACGCTATGCGTGGGGATCCTACAGCCGTCTGCAAACCCTGTTCGCCGACGAGCTGCCTGCGCAGATGCTGGACGACGGCCAGCCGCTCGCCGAAATGTGGTTCAGCGGGCACCCGCAGTCGCCCTCGCGGCTCGAGGCCCCGGACGGTTCGTTCACTACGGTGCCGCAGGCGATTCGCGACCATCCTGAAGCGATGGTCGGGCGGCGCGTTTCCGAGCAGTTTGGCCCGGAACTGCCTTTCCTGTTCAAAATCATCGCTGCACGCATCCCTCTGTCGTTGCAGGTGCATCCTGTGGATTTTGAAGCGCGCGCAGGGTTCAACGCACAAAACGCGCAAGGTATAGCGATGGACGCCCCGGAACGCTCATTCCATGACGCCGAAGCGAAAAGCGAGATGGTCGTCGCCCTGGAGCCGTTCCACGCTTCCGTCGGCTTCGGCACCATCAGCTTCATGTTGCGTAATCTCAGCATGGTCGGCCATCCGCTTGCATCGCGCATGGTCGAAGCGTTGACCGAACGGACCATGCGCATCGGACAAACGCCGGAAGGGTTCGAGCAGGCTGATGCGATGATGCCGGTGTCTTCGATGGTCTGGCCTGATTCGCGTCGACGCATTTTCCGTGCCTTCTATACGGCGATTACCGCCGCCAAGACGGACGACCTGCAAACGCAGTTGCGGTACGCCTCGCTGCGGGTCAGCGATTCTGTCTCCAGGCTCGCGTTCCGGCATGCGCTCGCCGCCGCCGAGGCGTTTCCCGGAGACCCCAGCGTACTCACATTGCTGATGCTCAACCCGGTCTCGCTTCAGGAGGGTGAATCCGTGTTTATCCCCGCCGGGACTCCGCACGCGTACATCCATGGCATGGCCGCTGAAATCATGAACAATTCAGACAATGTGCTCAGAGCGGGAATGACCGTGAAGCATAAGGACATTCCACGGTTGCTGCATACGCTCAACTGTCAGCCCGGAGCCCCGGTGGATCCTGCCGATGCGCAGTTCGGGGACATGGCGACACGTGACGGCAACCTCATCGTGTACCGGCCGCATATCGATCAGTTCATGCTGGCGTACGGCACCAACGGTCCGCACGCCCAGGCGTGGCCGGTGATGGACAGGGTCCATCGGCGCTATGGTGCGTTGTTGCGGCAGCTGACCTTGGGGCGTGTGGATCAGGGGCGCAACAAGCCGCGTATCGTGTTGTGCACTCATGGGATGGTGCGATGCTCCAGCGAACAGGAATCCCGCGTGCTTTCAGCCGGGCAGGCGGTGTTCGTGCCCGCCTGCGAAGGGTGGGTCACTGTGGAATCCGCCGGGGATGATGGCAAAGGCGGGACCGGTCAAGATGGTCAAG
>NZ_JBJEIH010000104.1:0-13962 GCF_051876855.1 Bifidobacterium sp. | reverse complement strand
ACTGTGGAATCCGCCGGGGATGATGGCAAAGGCGGGACCGGTCAAGATGGTCAAGTCGGCGGTTCCTTCCTCATGGCGACGACGCAGGTGTGACGCGCCTTGCGGTGTGTCGTCGGTTGCCAGACAGAGAAAATCTGAAAATCTCGACGACAGCGTGGAATCGTCGAGATTTTCAGAGAAAAGTCTCATAATCTCTGTTATCGGCGCGATATCGAGATTTTTTCAGATTACGCATGTGCCGTTACCAGAGGGCAGTTGCCGTAAATCGTTGAAATTCCAAGCCTTGTAAGTGCTGTGGCATGTGCGGGGCGCGTTGTAAAATCTCAATATCTCTCGATATTTGTGAAACCGCCGAGTTTTTCAGATGTTTTTCTCAATATCTCGCCGCATCGGCGTATTTTGCGAGATATTGAGATTCCGACACGACGTTCCGGTTTCGTTTTCTGGTTTCGTGTTTCAGTTCCGCACATATCCCGAGCCCGCGAAAAACAAAACTGCCTACGCCCGCACCGCGGCAGATGTAGGCAGTCAAGAGCATCGGATGAATCGCCGATTACAGGTGCTCGACGATGTAGTCGACGCACTTGGTGAGCGCCACGATATCGGACGGCTCGACCGACGGGAAGACGCCGATGCGCAGCTGGTTGCGCCCGAGCTTGCGGTACCCGCCGGTATCGACGATTCCGTTATCGCGAAGCGCCTGGATGACTTGCTTGGCGCTGATTGCATCATCCAGATCGATGGTCACGGTCGCGGTGGACCGGGCGGATTCGTCCTCGACGAAGGGGTGTGCGTATTCACTGCGTTCCGCCCACTGGTACAGCAGCGACGCGGATTTCGCGCACCGGGCGTGGGCCCATGCCAGCCCGCCGTTGTCGTTGAGCCAACGAATCTGGTTTTCCAGCATGATCAGGTTGGCCACGGACGGCGTGTTGAGCGTCTGATCCTTGCGGGAGTTGTCGATTGCGGATTTCAGGGACAGGAAGGCGGGAACCCAGCGCCGCGCGCCCTCGAGCTTCGTGCTTTCCTCCAACGCATACGCGCGTTCGATGGCAGCGGGGGAGAGGATGGCGATCCACAGGCCGCCGTCGGAGCCGAACGCCTTCTGCGGGGAGAAGTAATAGGCATCGGTCTGGGAGATGTCGACCGGCAGGACGCCGGCACCGCTGGTTGCGTCCACCAAGGTGATGGCGCCCTGTTCAACGCTGCCGGGGATCCGCTTGACCGGTGTGGCCACGCCTGTTGAGGTTTCGTTATGAGCCCAGCAGTAGGTGTCCACGTACTCGGTGAGCTCGGGGAGTCGATAGGTTCCCGGTTCCGAGCGGAAAATCTCCGGCTTCTCAAGGAACGGGGTCTTGTCGGCCTCGATGGCGAACTTCTCGCTGAACGAGCCGTATACGCCGAAGGCCGCCTTGCGGGTGATGAGCGAAGCACACGCCATATCCCAGAATGCGGTCGCGCCGCCGTTGCCGAGAACGACTTCATAACCGTCGGGGACGGTGAAGAACTGAGCAAGACCCTCGCGAATGGACCCGACGAGCTGCTTGACCGGCGCCTGGCGGTGGGAGGTGCCGAGCAGCTTGGTGGCGCCGGCGTCGAGAGCCTGCACCTGCTCAGGGCGGATTTTGCTCGGACCGGAGCCGAACCGACCGTCCCGTGGAAGCATGGATTCGGGAATTGTTACTGTATTGCTCATGCTTGCTAGGGTAGCCAATCGGGTGGATTGCCGACATCCCCCGTACATATCGTGGTCATGGGCCACGGGTACCCCCGATGGTTGTAGGTCGCCGTCTTCCGCCCGGAGTGAACCCCAGGGGCCGCGATGGCGGGGACACGCCGATGCGGTCGCACATGTCGCCTGAAATCCGTTGTGTCTCGGCGGCTGTCGAGGTTTGTGTGGGCCGAGTGCAACGTTTGACGTGTTGCCATGTGGGCAGGAGGGGTTGTAAGGTGGGACGGTAATTGATCACACCAGTCGTCTGCCGCCGTGTGTGCGGTGCAGGTAGCGGCGGGTTGGTTCCGGCCCGTGGTTCTCCCCGGGCTTTCAAGATGTCGGCGCAAGGAGTACTCGAGTATGAAGCATGCGGCACGAAAGACGACGCGAACGGGTCGTCATTTCCGCGTAGCCGATGTACTCGCGCCATCCCCCCGTGGTTCCCATGCGGCGCATGCCGTACGTGCCGTGCGTGCTGTCCGCGCCGATGGTGCCGAACAGACGCTGGGTCTTGATCCGGCGCTTGCTGCGAAGCTCGAGGAAGTGGCGCCGCTGACCCGGCGTGCGATTCGTGAATCTGCCCGTGCGGCCCGCCGCAAGTCCAGGTTCATGGCTTCAGGCTCCATGGTCGCGTTGGCGGGTGCGGCTGCGGCGGCTTTCAGCTTGAGCAATATGAATGCCACGACGTCGCTGGCTTCATCCGCAACCGGTACCACCACTGTTCAGACCGCCAAGTCGGCGACGGGCAGTTCGGTGTCCCGTTCGCAGGAGCGCACGTCTCTCGGTTCTTCCGTCTCCGACAGCACGACGAGCTCGGGCAACTGGTCTTTGGGTGCTTCGAACTCCGAGCTTGACGTCGCACAGATGTCGCAGACGACTGTGTCGAATCCGGCGGTTGCGGTGCTGTATGAGGCTGATAAGAGCATACTTCCTGCCGGCTTCGATCCCAATCACGATTCGGGTGATTCTGGTAACCAGTATTCGTTTAGCCAGTGCACGTGGTGGGCTTATGTTCGCCGTCACCAGCTTGGTCTGCCGGTCGGCTCCCATCTCGGCGATGGAGCGCAGTGGGCTGCATCTGCGAAGAAGCTGGGCTATTGGGTCGATTCCACGCCGCGTCATGTCGGCGATGTTATCGTGTTCCAGCGCGGGCAGTTCGGCTCGAGCGCGGTGTACGGGCATGTCGCCATCGTCGAGCAGATCAACGCCGACGGTTCGATTGTGACTTCGGAATGCGGGGCCACGCTCAACGGCAAGACGGTTTCCCGCACTTTCAGCGCGGATCAGGCGTCGCAATTGCAGTTCATCCATTACTGATTCCCCTTGATGTTTCGCTGATTGCAGCTGATTGCTGGCAGGCGTGCTCGAGCGGATTTCAGGCGCATCGCCGTACCTGATGATTGCGTTATCAGCGTTGCGATTGACGGTTTTTTCGGCGTGTCCTGCCGTATTGCGCGGGTGTGGCGCATAGGTCTCAGATTTCTGTAAGTTTGGCATGCTATTGTTTTCTGTTGATGATGAAACTAGGTAGATCTCTTACAGCGATGGTCGCAGTTGCAGCCGCGTGTATATCGTTGGCGGCGATTGCCCCTTCAGCGTCCGCACAGTCCACGACGACCGACGAAGCGGTTACGTCGTCGCGTTCGTTCCCCAAGACCACAACCGTCAAGAAGAATCTGCTCGCCGAATCGACGTCGACCAGCGTGGATTCCTCCTCGAACTGGGGTGGCATTGAATCGTTGAACCCGCCGCAGACCAAGTCAACGGCAGAAAAGGAAGCCGAGGCCAAGGCAGCAGCGGAACAGGCCGCAGCGCAAGCGGCGGCACAGGCAGCCGCCCAGGCTGCGGCTCAGGCTCAGCAGCAGGCGGCGAGCCGTTCACAAAGCCGCAGCAGCTTGAGTGCTTCGACATCAAGCCCGAGCGCAACAGCGACGATCAACCCGCCCGACAGCGCATCTGCCAGCGCTCTGGTCGCCTACGCGGCGCAGTTCGTGGGCGTGGTTCCCTATGTGTATGGCGGCAATACTCCCGCCGGCTGGGATTGCTCCGGCTTCGTGCAGTATGTGTTCGCGCAGATGGGCATCAGCCTTCCCCATTCGTCCGGCGCTCAGGCCGCGCTTGGTACGGCGGTGTCTTCTTTGTCCGAGGCGCAGCCCGGCGATATCATCGCCAATGGTGCGCATTCGGGCATCTACGTCGGCAACGGCATGGTGGTCAACGCATTGAACAAGAACGCAGGAACCGTGTATACGCCAGTCGCGTACGCGTACAGCGGGTCTTACTCCATCCGTCGGCTGCTCTAACGGCGGTTCTGACGCGCGGCCAGTGGCCATATTCATAGGTGAGGCGCCCCAGTCGGGTGCCTTATCTGTTTTTCCGGGGTCTCAATCGCGGCTGTACCAGATTTCCCCGGATTTTTTCTTGCGACACTTTCCCGGAAGACTCACAATGGTGGAGTAAGGTGAAAGTAGTGGTGGCGTACCGCTGCGCCGCCAATGAATGAAGGAGGTCGTCATGATTAACGACAAGGCAATCCTCGTTGGCGTGGATGGATCCCATGCAAGCTACAAGGCCACATGGTGGGCCGCGAACTATGCGAAGCATGCGGGACTGACCCTGCAGATTGTGTGCGCGTACTCGCTGCCGAGCTATGCCGCCGTATCATTTGACGCCACATACACCGCGATGGGCGACGACAACGCCGCGCACAATGATGCGCAGGAGATCCTGTCCAAGGCGAAAGCAATCGCCGACGAGCAGGGTGTCAAAGCGGCGACACTGATTGTTACGGGCGATCCTGCATCGGTGTTCGTCGAGCTGTCGCGCAATTACAACCTCATCGTCATCGGAAACCGGGGCAAGGGCGGTCTTGCTGAGCGGCTGCTGGGCACCACGAGCTCCTCGCTGCCTGCCTACGCGTACTGCCCGATCGTCGTCGTGCCGTACACCGATGACGAAGGCAACCTCATGCATCTGAACAACAAGATCACGCGTGTCGCCGTCGGCTCCGACGAATCCAAGTGGGGCCTTAAGGCGCTTGAGATTGCCGCTGATTTCGCGTCAAGCTGGAAGGCCCAGCTCGATGTGATCTCCGCTGTGCCGAATGTCAAGGGCGCCGCGGAAGACAAGGGCGTCATGGATTCGTACATGGATGACCTGGCCGTGCGCATCAAGCCGATCGAGCAGGCTCATCCCAACCTTGACATCCACAAGGAAATCGTGCCGGGCAATGCGGTCGAAACGCTCACCAAGGCGAGTTATGACCATGACGTCGTGGTGGTCGGCTCGCGCGGTCGTGGCGGATTCACTGGCCTGCTGCTCGGTTCCACCAGCCAGGGGCTGCTCCAGCATGCGGTCAGCCCGGTGTACGTGGTGCCGCGCAAGTATGTGGAAGCGGCGGAATCCCAGCTCGATACCGTGCCGAGCTCCCCGGCGGATGTCCCGACCAAGCCGATCGACGATATTTCCGGTGTCGAGGCCGTCCAGGTGCCTACCGCCGACGCCGAGCAGGCTAGCGCCATCGAGTCGAAGATCGACCCGGAGCATAAGGAGTAGGGTTTGGGGCGTCCGGCGGCTTGCCTGACGCACCCTCAATACGCTGATGCCGTCATCCGCAACACCTGCGGATGACGGCATCAGCGTATATAACCGGCTGGTTACTTGCGCACCGTAACGTTCACGCGTACTGGCGTTTCCTGGCGGTACGTATGGGCGACTGTGCAGCCCTTTTCGATGTGACGGGCGACACGCTCCTTGAGCTTGGCTGCATCTTCCTCGCCCAGATCGGCGGAAGTCGCATCCACGTTCACCTGCTCCTCGAAGGACAGGTAGGAATCGCTTTCCGGGTCATAGGTGCCGTCAACGACGATTTTCGCGCCCGAGCCCTCACCCAGCGTGTTCTCGACCGGGAACTGGCTGGACAGCGCTGCGCAGCCCGCCAGCGCGACCTTCATGAGGTCGCCGGGGGTGAACAGGCCCTTGCCCTTGCCGAACTTGAGATGCGCGCCGTCCTCGCTGAACGCGTCCCATGAACCATCCTTGTTGCGTTCTACCCAGAGCCTTTTGCCCATGTTGTGCCTCCTGGAGTTGCTGGCGCGCTTCTCGCGCCGATGCTTACAGATTAGCCCAAGCACCTGCCCGGTATCCGCTCACAGCGGGATTTGTGGACTCGCTTGCGTCCGCCGCGGTATCGCGCCCGGTATCACACGCCGGTGTTTTGGCTGTTGCGGCGGTGTTTGCCGGATGACTCCCAGCGTAAATCGGCGGGTCACTGCTACCATAGGGTCATGCCTTTGACCGCTGAACAGCTTGCTGATATTCGCACTCGTATTCCGGAACGTCCGCAGACGGACATTCCTATGCCCTACGAGGATTTGGTCCGCAAGATCCTCAAGGAGGGAACGCTGAAATCAGATCGCACCGGCACAGGTACGATTTCGCTGTTCGGTCAGCAGATGCGCTTCGATTTGAGCAAGTATTTCCCGCTGCTCACCACCAAGACCGTGTTCTTCCGCGGCATCGCTTACGAACTGCTGTGGTTCCTGAAGGGATCCACCAACGTGCGTTGGCTTCAGGAGAACAACGTGCATATCTGGGATGAGTGGGCCGACGAGAACGGTAATCTTGGACCTGTGTACGGCGCCCAATGGCGTAGCTGGCCGGCGCCGACGCCCGAGGATCCCAACCGCACCATCGACCAGATTTCCAATGTGCTTGATCTGATCCGTAACCATCCCGATTCCCGCCGCATGGTCGTCAGCGCTTGGAATCCCGCGGAAGTCGAGCATATGGCTCTGCCGCCGTGCCACGCGCTGTTCCAGTTCTATGTGGCGGACGGCAAGCTGTCATGCCAGCTGTATCAGCGCAGCTGCGATATGTTCCTCGGCGTGCCATTCAATATCGCGTCCTATTCGCTGCTCACCATGATGATCGCGCAACAGACCGATTTGGAACCCGGCGAATTCGTGTGGACCGGCGGAGACTGCCACGTGTACGACAATCATATTGATCAGGTGCTCGAGCAACTCTCCCGCACCCCGTACCCGTACCCGCAGATGGAGATCCGCAAGGCGGATTCGCTGTTCGATTACACGTATGACGACTTCAAAGTGATCGGATATAAGCATCATCCGACCATCAAGGCGCCGGTTGCCGTCTGAAGCATCGTCTACACTTATCCCAGTCCATTGAGTTCAAGGAGTTTATGAAATGGGGTATGACAGTAGCCAAAGCGGCTATCACGAACGCAAGCCCGGTATGGCCGGGCTGGACGACACCGAGGATTGGGGTGATGATTATCCCAAGACCTTCACGGTGAATTTGATTTGGGCACAGGCGCGCGACAATGAGGGACGCGAAGGTGCCATCGGTTTCCAAGGCGGCATGCCGTGGCATTTGGCCGAAGATATGAAACGGTTCAAAGAACTGACCGTCTCGCATCCGGTCATCATGGGACGCAAGACCTGGGAATCGCTCGACCCGAAGTTCCGCCCGTTGCCGAACCGTGACAACATCGTCGTATCGCGCAACAGCGGCTATCAGGCGCCTGGGGCGACGGTGGTCGAGAACCTTGACGACGCCTTCGATCTGGCGCGGCAGGAAGCGATTCCCGATGACGGGCTCGACCGCAGCGAAATCTGGGTGATCGGCGGTGCACAGATATTCCGTGAGGCATTGCCGTTCGCCAAGCAGGTATTCGTCACGCGTATCCGTGCGACAGTGGACGCAGACACCTATGCGCCGGATATGGAGGAGCTCGCCTCCACCGGGCTGTGGAAACTTGTCGACGTGACGCCGTGGATGCTGCCGAAGCATCCGGAGAACGGCATCCGCGAGTACCGGTTCGAAACCTACCGCAAAACCGACGGCGAGACGGAGGACGACGAAGCATTGTGATGCATGGCCGCGGATTGTCGCGTGCCGTCCGCGGCTATTCGTTTTGTCGATCCCGCATCCATCGATTTTGCATCCATCAATCGTGAAAGGGGCTGCCGCATGGCCGCTACGCAATCATCCCAGGACCCACGCTATACGGTGATGACCGTGTGCACCGGCAATATCTGCCGGTCGCCGATGGCGGAAATCATTCTGCGCGAACGATTCAACGAGCGCGGGCTTGCCGATCAGGTGCGGGTCATGTCCAGCGGCGTCAGCGACGAGGAATACGGTCATCCGATCGATCCCCGGGCGGTCGTGGTGTTGCGGCAGCGCGGCTATGAGATTCCGGCGCATCATTTTGCGCATCGTATCACGCGTCAGGAAATCAACGACAGCGACCTGTTCCTGCCGATGACCGCCTCGCATATGCGTGCGCTGGTCAGGCTGTTGCCGCCGACCAAGCGCGCCGAAGTGCATATGTACCGCAGTTTCGACCCGAACCTGCCGAAGCCGCCCGCCGGGCGTGAGGATCAGATTGATCTGGTCGACCCGTGGTATGGCGGTCCTGAGGATTTCAACATCGCCATCGATCAGATTGAACAGGTCGCTCCGTACATCGTCGACTGGGTGAGCGAGCAGATCGGTCAGTGAATCCGCGTCGTGCGGTCTGCGGGCGATGTCGTATCGGTGCGGAGCCAACACGACGCTGGGCGAACTGTTCTGGTTGAACCCGGTGCTGACCGGCCGGCTGGGCCCGGGCCGGACGGCCGAACCAGAGCCGGCTGAGCCCGAGCCGGCCGGCCGAACCAGAGCCGGCTGGGCCCGGGCCGGACGGCCGAACCAGAGCCGGCTGAGCCCGAGCCGGCCGGTCTAGGCCCAGTCGGCCATACATCAGGGTTCTGCTGATGCCGTCAAGCCGGCTCTCTCTTCCCAAACCGGTTACGCTGGGAGCCCTCTCAGCGTAACCAGTTTGTGCTATCGCGGGGAAGCGGACAATGGCAGGATGAGGTATCTGTCCAGGATTGGCGCGTCGCAGCAGCCGCATTGTCATGAAAAACAAAGAACCCGCCGTTTGTGGCGGGTTCTGTATTCGTACCCCCTGAGAGAGTCGAACTCTCGTTGTCAGATTGAAAGTCTGGTGTCCTAACCGTTAGACGAAGGGGGCGTCAAACAACTTAGCTATGTTAAACACAAAGCCGCCAGAATGCAAAATCCGTTGTTTCGGCGTGTCGTTTTTCGCGTCTTGCGGATGATGCATTGGCGGCATGGTTGGTAGAGAAGGCATATCAGCGGCCATCCGCGCGGTATCAGCGGCTGCGGTAAGTGAAATCGTGGATGATTCGGCCGGCGTCAAGCCCTTTCTTCTCGAAGTTCGTCAGTACGCGGCCCTCGAAACGGCTTGATTCCGCGAAATCGGCGTGCGGCATGTCGAGTGCGAGATCAGCGTTGCCCTTGCCGACATGTCCGGTCGGCAGACTGACGGTGATTTCGCCGATGTTCTCAAAGTCGTCACGCCCGTCCATCACCTCATGCACGTGCAGCGCATAATCCTCGATGTCCGTGGCGATACGCCACAGGCCGCCGGCGACCAACGCCCGGTGAATGGCTGCAGCCAGAGCCGGCTGGACGATCCGGCGCTTGTGATGCTTCATCTTGGGCCATGGGTCGGGGAAGAAGGTCCACACTTCGCTCACGGTCGCCGCATCGGCTTTCGCGAACAGTTCCGGCGCGTTGATCTGGGCGATGCGCAGATTGCCCAGATGCTGTTTTCCTGCGCGCAGCATGGTGTGGGCGACGCCCGGATCGTAGACCTCAAGCGCCAGGTAATTGATTTGCGGATGCTGTGCGGCGGCCGCGACGATGTTCTCGCCCTGCCCGGTGCCGATTTCGATGACCAGCGGGTGGTCGTTGCCCCACGTGTCGTGGATCCACTCGCGTGTGAGCCTCCAGTCATCGCGGACGTCCAGCGACCCTTCCGCCGCGTTCAACGGCAGCAGATACGTGCCGGAGTAAGTGTCCCACGCGCGTTGCAGACGCGCGTCCAGTCGGCCTGAACGGCGAACGAAGGACAGGACCTTGTGCTCATGCCGGATTGACCGGGTTTCGTCCGCCGGCTGTGCGTTTTGCGCGTTCTGCACGGCCTGCACGTCCTGCATGCCCGGCTGCGCGTTCTGTGCGGGGTGTTCCTCGTGTTCTTGCATGGTTCCTTTATAGCGGCCGGTATCGGACACGCGCCGAAGCTACCAACGGGGTACCTCGAGACCGCCCAGACGCCAGACGCCGTAGCCCGCGTCTGGAAGCGCGAATTTGGCACCCTGGTCCGCAGCCGCGACGCTTCCCTCACCGGCGACCAGCTGCGGATCGGCGTTGCCCAACAATTCACGCGTGACATGAACCTGCTGCCCACCCTGCCGGGCGGCGACGACGAGCAGACGGTCCGTCGCATCCTCGCGCAGATACGCGACCGCGTCCGCCTGCACGCTGACCCAGCGCAGGCCGCCGTGGGTGAGTGCACTGGACGTTTTACGCAGCGTCAGCAGTTCACGATAGCGGGCGATTGTCGCGCTGTGGGCGCTCTCAGGTGCATCCCAGTCCATCGGGGTACGGCTTTCTTCGCCGGTGATGCCGGTGGAGTCCCGTTCATCGCCGGCGAATACCATTGGCACGCCGGGATAAGTCATCATGATGCCGAGCGCCGCATGGGCCACTTGCGGGCTCTGCGTGAGGGTCAGGATGCGCGCGCTGTCATGGCTGTCGATGAGATTCCATTGGGATTCGGCGACTTTCCACGGGATTTGGGCGAGCAGTTCGCGCATGGTGTCGGCCATCGCTATGCCGCTGCGCCGCGGGAAGGTCTCATCGAAACCAAAGCGCTTGACATGGCTGTTCGGGTCGGCCACCCACATCCACAGCGGATGGGCGAACGCGGCGTAATTCATGACGCCTTGCCAGCCGTCGCCCGCCAGATCGCGTGTGGCGTCAGGCATGTATTCGGCGATCAATGCTCCGTTGCCGCCGGTCAACTCGTCAATTGTGGCGCGGATGGTTGTGGCGACGGCGTGGTTTTCGTCCATCGCCGCCCAACGGCCTGTCTGGTTGGCCACGTCGATACGCCAGCCATCCAGCCCGTCTTCGCCGCCCAGCCACTGTCCGGCGCTGCTGGATGCCCCGCGGATCATGCGGTCAACCAGCTTACGCGACGTCCAATTGAGTTTCGGCAGCGATTTGATGCCCATCCACGCCACGTAATCGTCCGGGTACCGGTTCCACAGGTAGTAGTCGCGTTCCTCGCTGTCGGGGTCGTGCAGCGCCCGCTGGAACCATTCATGGCTGGAACCGGTGTGATTGAGCGTCAAATCGCCCATGATGCGCATACCGCGGGCGTGGCATGCGCGCGCGAGCGAACAAAGCGCCTCGTCGCCGCCGAGCAGCGGGTCGATATGGTCGAAGGTAGAGGAGTCGTAGCGGTGAACGGAACGTGCGGGAAAGCACGGCGTGAGGTACACGGTGGTGAAGCCCAGGTCCTGGATGTAATCGAGATGCTCCTCGATACCTTTCAAATCGCCGCCGTACCACTGACGGCCGGTTTCAACGCCGTAGGCGAGCGGTTTGGTAGACCATGATGTCGGATGCGCCCAATCGGGTGCCTGCCGTGTGATGGATTGCTCGGATCGGGCGAAGCGATCGGGGAAGATCTGGTATGTGGCGCCTTCCCGGTTCCATGCAGGCGATGGGGCGAAGGTGGTGATGCGGAAATCGAAGGCGTCGCTGACTTCGCGGTCGAACACACCGAGCGCGTTGAGCCAGTCGAACCCGCCGTTGCGCAACAGGGCAAAGCGGTAGCGGGTATCGGGGTTGTGGATGGGCAGCGGCGCCTCGTACCAGGTTTCGGTGTCGGTGCTCAGGATTGGCTGTGTGTTTTCAAGGTGCAGTTCGTCGTCGGCGAGTGAGTGCAGTACGACCGCGGTATATGGCGTGGTCCGCGGAATGCGAACGCGGACGCGGATAGTGTCGCCCAGATTCGGGCAGGGGTTGGAAACATATAGCGCCGAGCCGTCATGATGGGGGAGTGGCGGCTGGGCGTCGTTGGTTTGCGTGCTCGCCGCCTGTACCGGTCGAGGTGATGCTATCGTCATGTCGGTCTCCGTTTCCTGCAAACGTTGTCTTTGCGTCGAGCGCGTGGTGCGCTTTGTTGCGTCGCGCATTTCATGATGTGCCACGAAGGGAACTAGGGCCGATGATACAACGGTGATGATGACGTTTGCACAGTGTGGCGAATATGGGAAAGCGGCATTCCGTCGGTAGAATACAAGCATGGATGACAATCAGAACCAGGCGATGCCGCCATCGACGGACTATCAGCAGAATTTCATTCCTCCATCAAGCGATGACTCGCCTGTCGAGGCGACGCAGGCGTTGCATGGGATTCAGACGACGCAGGAGATGCCCACGTCCCAGGCGTTTCCGTCTGGACTTTCCGAAGGACAGACGTCATCTGAGTCTGCCTCCTTTGGACAGCCGCAGGATGCGCCTACGGTTCCGCTCCCCGTGGCGGATGCTCAGCCGGCGTGGGCGGGTGGCACACCTGGCTATGGTACCGAAGCGAATGCGCCTGCCGGACTGTATGCAGCCAACCCGTACGGACAGCAGCCCATGGGGGATGGCCAATCGGCGGCGCAGCAGGCGTCCTCGGGGCAGGTTCCTCCGCAACAGCCGTATGCTCCCGGCGCATTTGCCCAATCGCCCTATGGCCAGCCGCAACAGGGGTATCCTGGATTCGGTCAGGGGTATGCGGGGCCTATGCAAAATCCATATCGGTACGTGCAGCCGAATCAGCCGTGGAATGTGCTCACAATCATCGGCTTCGTTTTCGCGTTCATCAATCCGTTGGTCGGCTTGATCTTCTCGATTATCGCTTTGGTCATGGTGCGCAAGTCGGGTGAGAAGAGCCGGGGATTGGCGATTGCCGGTATCATCATCGGCGCGATTAATTTCGTTGCGGTGATTATCGCCGTGTGTGTGTTTGTATCGGCGTTATCTCAGATTGCGTCCGATTATGGCTCGGGCGAGGGGCAATCGGATGAATCCATGATGTGCATCGATGGCCAGTGCCAGTCCTTGCCGGGAATCGGGTCGAATGGTGGTGGCGCGAGCGGGAGTCTGCCTGGCGGTGATGCCGATGGTGCCGGTGGTGTCGATGGGGACGGTGCTGCTGGCGATGGCGGGATTCTCGGTGATGGCGGCGAAGACTGGGATGACTACAGTGGTCTGCTCGGTGGGGATGCCGCTGTGGCCGACCCTGTGGCTGTTCATGTGTCTGGTCTTGGTATCGGCGCAGTCACAGCCAGCACGGCCGCCGTGGCTTGTGGCGCTTGAAACCGCTAAATCGCAAGGTTTTGCGATGCTGATTGACGGGAGCGCGAAAAACGACACGCCGAAGACAGTGCTCGATTTGCGCTCATTGTCATTCTGAGTAATATAAACACTCGGCTGCTTCAAGGAGCAAGCCACGGCCTCGTAGCTCAGTTGGTTAGAGCGCCGCCCTGTCACGGCGGAGGTCACCGGTTCAAGTCCGGCCGAGGTCGCGAATGGTAAAAACCCGGTTCATCCGGGTTTTTTTAACCGTCCACGGCTCTGTAGCTCAGTTGGTAGAGCGAGCGACTGAAAATCGCTAGGTCAGCGGATCGATCCCGCTCGGAGCCACAAGAACCCCGATTCCGTATGGAACCGGGGTTTTCTCATTTCTGCGTCGTCGGTGGCCGCTTGGGGCCGGTCTTCTCTCGCGCCGAATCTGGGTGATGGGCAACGTGTGTCCCGTGGTTTGGCGGTGCGAGTGTCGGCCGTTATCCGGGTTATAGGCCAAAATGTGTGTCTGGTGGCGGGTCAGTCGGGGGTGCCGTGGTATTCGGTTGGGGTGTGGAATTCATCCCAGTTGATGCCGGTGCCGTATCGCATCGGGATTCCGGTCGTCTGCCATGCACCCAGCGGGCTGCGTTCCCAGGCCTCCCGGTAGAGCGCCTCGATCTGTTCGTCCGTGACGGCGTTGGCCGCGAGCCACGCGTCGGGTTCCGGATGCCCGGTGTGCTGGTGGCACCACCAGCACACCGCCTTGATCTGCCGGCACCAGGGACAGGCCCCGGTGCCGGCGTAGCATGTCGCGGATGCGTGCGTTCCATGACTCGATGAGGTTGTTCGTCGGCGGGATCGGCGCCGCGCACCCCTGCGGCGGTTCGACGAACGTGAACAGGTGCCCCTCGCGGATGCGCCTGCGGATCATCCGGCGCGCCTTGGCGAGACGCCGGTGCTGGTCGGCGACGGTGCCGTCCTCCCAGCGGCTTTTCTGGTCGAGGAACTCCTTGTGGTCCTGTTCC